>NZ_QROM01000004.1:125552-163255 GCF_003474365.1 Collinsella sp. AF38-3AC | reverse complement strand
GGCCGCACCTGCATCATCGGCGCCCTGGACAAGGCCGCCGAGACCATGGCCGGCCTCTCCGGCACCCGCATCCACGAGTAGTCTCTACTCTGTTGCCTCTCTCGTGGGCGCCAGGCAAAGCGCCCACAAACTACCTCTCTTCATGAGCCCCGCAGTCCGCTCCGACTGCGGGGCTTTTGCTATTCACCTAGTCATTGGGGACAAACCCGGCACTTGGGGACGGTCCTTTCCTGCCGGCAGCTTGGGACAGTCCTTAATAGTCATTGGGGACGTTCTTAAACGACTAGTCAAACAAGAACGTCCCCAACGACTACTCATTTAAGTCTGTCCCCAATGACTGCCCAATGGCTGGGAAGGCGCATCCCACACCGACGCATTGCCTTCGGGCCCTCTCCCCAGGCTCTCCATAGCTCAGCTGGACTCCCCGCAACCTGTTCCGAGTTGGCGGAACGAGCGCGACGTGGAGTGTCATTCTTTACCGCGTTAGACTAGACGCAGGGAAAGGAGGAGGACATGGATGCTCGCGTCAAGCAGCTTGTAAATATGATCGAGGACGCTCAGCCTGTCGCTGTCGCGGTACTTGCCAAGCGTCTCGAGGTAAGCGAACGCGCCGTGAGAAACTATATCCATCGCGCAAACGACAACCTTGCAGGGGTTGCACGCATCGTTGGCAGCAAGGGGCAGTATCGTATCGATGTTGCACGTGCAGATGAGCTTGCTCGCTTGCTAGACGGTGCGGCTCTGGCTCATCCGGGCATTCCTGATACGCGCGACGGCCGTGTGTCCTTCCTTCTTAACGACCTCCTCATGCGGTCCCAGTGGGTGACGATTGAGGAGTATGCGGATTTACTCTACGTTTCGGCGCGAACTCTGTCCAATGACATGCGTCTGGTAGAGCAGAAACTCGCCCAATTTGACTTAACGCTCGAAAAGCGCCCACGCTACGGAATCCGCGTTGCGGGCGGGGAGTCGCAACGGCGCCTGTGCCTCGCCTCGCTGGTGAGGCCCGTGTTGCCCGACACCGACGATGCAAAGCTCGCCGAGCGCCTGCGGGCCATCGCCGCATGTGTGGACGATGCCCTGACGGCCTCGCCCGTCACGGTGAGCTCGCTGGCATCCCGCAATCTCATCATGCATCTTTACATCGCTCTTGGCCGCATCGAGCAGGGCTGCTATGTCCCAGCTGCAGAATCGGACGTTCAAAAACTGGAGGGAACGCGCGAATACGCCGCGGCTTTCCAGATTGCCGCAAACATCAAGGATGCCCTGGGCGTGAGCATGCCCCGAGAAGAGGTTGCCTTTATCGCAATCCATTTGCTCGGCAGGGGCACGGGCGTGCCCGAGAAGGGCTCGGCCGTTATCTCGGACGAGATGTGGGAGATTGCTTCCGAGATGGTACGTGCGGTCAACGATGAGTTTAGGTTTGACTTTAGCAGCGATCTTGAACTTCGCATGAACCTTGCTCGGCATATCGGCCCTCTGGGCTATCGCCTTGAATATCACATGCATATGGATAACCCCATGCTGCCCGATATCAAGACGAGGTTTCCGTTGGCCTATTCGATGGCAGCTGGCACCTCGCAGGTACTCGAGCGTCATTTTGGCAGCCAGCCCTCTGATGAAGAGCTCGGCTACATCGCCATGGCATTTGCCCTGGCCCTCGAGCAGCAAGCCGACCAGCCGCGTCGCAAACGCATCCTGATCGTGTGCGCCTCGGGAGCGGGAAGCGCCCGTATGCTAGAGCACCAGTACCGCAAGCAGTTTGGCATGTATATCGATTCGATTGAGACATGCGATGTCGCCCGCGTGGGAACGCTCGATTTTTCGCACATCGACTACGTGTTCACAACGGTGCCGCTCAACGTCAAGTTGCCCGTGCCCGTCCGCGAGGCCGATTTCTTCTTGGAGACGAGCGATGTCAACGCTATCCGCAAGGTGCTGAGCGACGACACTGCGCAATCGGACTCCGTGAGCTCTTTCTTTAGCCGTGCCCTGTTCTTCAACCGCGTTGAGGCGTCGTCGAAGCAGGCCGTTCTCCGATATCTCTCCGAGCGCGCCGTCGAGAGCGGCCGTGTCGATGCCCAGTTTGCCCAAGAGGTCGCCGAGCGCGAGAGCGCGAGTGCCACCTCGTTTGGCAATGGGGTAGCCATGCCCCATGGGATGCATCCCTTGAGCGCCGAGGCCTTTGTTACCGTGGGCCTGCTCGAACATCCCATTCTTTGGGACGAATACGGCCATGAGGTCGATATCGTCTTTATGGTGTCGTTTGCCCGGTCGGGCGGCGATGAGGCGCGGATCTTGAGCTCACTGCTCGCCGAGATCTTTATGGACCGCCAGGGGGTCGAGCGCCTACGCGAGCGCCGGTCCTGGCATGAGCTGATGGCGCTTGTGCAAGCGCATACGGCTTAAGACTTCTTTTGTCGATAATCCTGTCTGTCTACCTGCAATAAACCTCGAGGATTGCGGGCGGGAGATAGGCGTTTCGAATATTCAAGTACAAACCAAACATCACGGGAGAGGAGACCGTTATGGACGATCAGGGAACCGAGATGGTTTCGTTTCAGCTGGTCGCTGCAGCGGGAGAGGCGCGCAGCCTTGCCTTCGAAGCCCTTGAAAAGGCAAAGGCGGGGGATTTTGACGCTGCCGCCAAACTCATGAAGCAGTCAAAGGATGCGGGAATCAAAGCTCACCACATCCAAACGCAGCTGCTTTCGACCGAGGCGGCGGGCGAGCATCTGTCGGTGGATGTGTTGCTGGTCCATGCTCAGGACCACCTCATGTGCTCCATGCTTGCTCAGGAGCTCGTGCAGGAGCTGATCTGCCTGTATGAGCGCACTGCAGCCAAGAACGCCTAACGGCGTGCGGCGACTATCCAACCAATCAATGCGAAGGGAATCCCTTATGAAGATCCTTCTTGTTTGCGCAGCTGGCCTGTCTACAAGCATTCTGATGAAGAAACTCGAGAAATACGCGGAGCAAAACGGCATCGAGCTCGATATCGATGCGGTGGGTATCGGCGAGTATCAGGAGACCTGCGCCGATTATGACGTGCTGCTCTTGGGGCCGCAGGTGTCCTACCAGCTCAACACCGTCAAGCAGGGGAGCGGTAAGCCGACCGCGGTCATCCCCGCACAGGACTACGGCATGGGCAACGCCGCCAACGTGCTGGCACTCGCCCAGTCGCTGTTGGGCTAGGAGGCGACTATGGAAAAGTTCATGACCCTGCTTCAGGAAAAACTGACCCCTATTGCCAATTTCTGCGGCGCCGAGCGCCACTTTGCCTCCATGCAAAAGGGCTTTATGAGCGCGATCAGCTTCATCTTGGTCTCTGCCGTCTTTATGATCATCGCCAACCCGCCGGTCACGGCCGACCTGGTGGCGCGGGGCGGGTTCTGGTCCGTCTTTGGCCCTTGGCTCGATTTTGCCACGGCCAATAAGCTCACGCTGCTCATCCCGTTCAACATGACGATGGGCATACTGTCGGTGATCGTGACGTTCGCAATCGCCTATAACCTGGCGGGCACCTACAAGATGCCCAAGCTTAACGCCGGTATGACCTCGCTGGTGATGTTCCTGATCGCCGCGGCGCCGTCGTCCTACTACCAGCTTGCTGATGAGTCCGTGCTCCAGGCGGTCCCCTGCACCTATCTGGGTGCGCAGGGCCTGTTTACCGCCATCATCGTTGCCCTGGTCTCCGTCGAGGTCACGCGCTTCTGCCAGACCAAGGGCATCACCATCAAGATGCCCGATGGCGTGCCGCCGTTTTTGTCCGAAACCTTTGGCGCCATCGTGCCTATGCTCGCCAACATCCTCATCTTCTTTGGTGGCAACCTGCTGATCCAGATGATCGATCCCACGCTGTCCATCCCCTCGGTTATCGAGAAGCTGCTCGCTGCCCCGCTTTCCGTCGCAGTTGACTCTGTGCCCGGCGCACTGCTTATCTGCTTCATGACGCTGCTGTTTTGGTGCTTTGGCGTCCACGGCAACATGATCGTGATGCCCATCACCGCCCCGGTCACGCTTGCCGCCTTTGCTGCCAACGCCTCGCTCTACGCTGCTGGGCAGCCGCTTGAGTTCCACCCGGTATTCATGTCGATGGTCATCAACCTCATCGGCGGCACGGGCAATACGTTCTCTTTTGTGGCGCTCTGCGCGTTTAGGGCAAAGTCGCAGCAGCTCAAGGCATTTGGCAAGGCATCGATCGTGCCGAGCTTCTTCCGTATCTCCGAGCCCGCGATCTTTGGCGCACCCATCATCTTCAACCCGATCCTCATGGTTCCGTTCGTGCTGGGCGGTATGATTTCGGCCCTGCTGTATTGGGGTGCAATCTCACTGGGTCTTGTCTCTAACTTCTACATCTTGGTGAGCGGCACGTTCCCCATCTTCGTTCAGGGCTTTATCCAGTGCCTCGACCCGCGCATCTGGGTATTTACGATCGTTTTGATCGTGGTCATGGCTGTGGTCTGGTACCCGTTCTTTAAGGTGTACGACAACCTGCTCCTGGCACAGGAGCAGGAGAACGCCGCGGCAGCTTCTGCCAAGGATGCTGAGTAGCATGGGTTACTTTGACAGAACGTCTGCTGCCGGTATGCCCGAGGGCTTTTTGTGGGGCGGCGCGCTCGCTGCCAACCAGGCCGAAGGGGGTTGGAACGAGGGCGGCCGCGGTATGTCGCACTCCGACCTGATTCCACAGGGTCCCGACCGCTGGGATGTGATGTTTGGCAGGCAAAAGCCCGTGGATGATCCGGACAGGCTGTATCCATGCCGTTGGGGCAACGACTTCTTCCATCATTGGCGCGAGGACGTCGAGCTCTTTGCCGAGATGGGCTTTAAGTGCCTGCGTCTTTCAATTTGTTGGAGCCGTATTTTTCCCACAGGGATGGAGGCCGAGCCCAACGGTGAGGGCTTGGAGTTTTACCGTCAGGTATTCGAGGCGCTGCGCGAGCACGGAATCGAGCCGCTCGTGACGCTGTCGCACTACGACTATCCGTTGGATCTGGTCGAGCGTTATGGTGGATGGCAAAGCCGAGAGATGATCGAGCGGTATGCGCACTACGTCGAGACCGTCGGACGTGCGTACCAGGGCCTCGTGCGTTATTGGCTCACCTTCAACGAGATCAACAGCGTGGCGCTGTCCTATCTCAACGCGGGCGTCACGCTCGAGGATGAGCGTGACCGTGCAGCCGTGACCGCGGCGTTCTCGCACCATATGTTTATGGCGAGCGCTCGCGCTGTCGAGATCCTGCACAAGATCGATCCCGCAAACAAGGTGGGTTGCATGATCGCTGCCGGTGCGACCTATCCGTACCGTTGTGCGCCCGAGGACGTATGGCTTGCGTATGAGGAGGACCGCGGCCGCTACTTCTACACTGACGTGATGGCTGCGGGCGCCTATCCTGCTTGGAAGCTGCGTGCGCTCGAGAAAGAGGGTGTTCACGTGCCCTTTGAGCCGGGCGATACGGAGTATCTGGCCGAGCATACCGTCGACTTCATCTCGTTCTCGTACTATTGCTCGCGCTTGGTGTGCGCCGATGACCAGGTGATCGCTGAGAAGGCGGAGGGCAACGTGTTCCCGACGCTGCGCAATCCGTACCTCAAGGATAAAGAGACTGCCTGGAAATGGCAGATCGATGCGCTGGGTTTGCGCGTGACGCTTGCCGGCTACCACGATCGTTACCATCTTCCGCTCTTTATCGCTGAGAACGGTGTGGGCGGACTCGATGCGCTGGAAGACGGCAAAGTCCACGATGCGTATCATATTGATTACCTGCGCAGGCATATTCTTGCGCTGCGCGATGCAATTGTCGAGGACGGTGTTGACCTGATGGGATACACGCCGTGGGGCTGTATCGATTTGGTGTCGGCCTCGACGGGGCAGATGAAGAAGCGCTATGGCTTTGTTTATGTCGATGCCGATGATACGGGCAAAGGCACGTTCGATCGCTACCGAAAGGACAGCTTCTGCTGGTACCAAAAGGTCATTGCATCAAATGGCGAGGACTTGAGTTAACTCTTGCAGGTCTGTTGCCCCCGCGGTCCGCTTCGGCCGCGGGGGCTTTTGCTATTGAGGCGGCCGTTCATGAGGAGCATTGCAGACTGCGGAAACCCGGCACTTGGGGACGTTCCTTTCCTGCCGGCAGCTTGGGACAGTCCTTAAAGGCCGAATCGATCAACTGCGGAAAGCACATCCCAGAATGAGCGTCCAACATGGGGTGCGGTTTCCTTGAGGCCCTCAATCGGAAAATGCATCCCGGATTTTTGTCGAAAAGCGGTCCCTAGTTTCCCAAACGGGCCGCTAACGGAAAGTGCATCCCGCTATTGGGCCCCAAAGCAGGATGCGCTTTCCGTGCTGGCAGTTCCAAGCAGTTCGGGATGGCCCTTTTCGTCTGCTCTCGGCCGGCGTCCGTAAGACTGTCCCCAACGACCACTCATTTAAGTCTGTCCCCAATGAGTGCTCACTGACTAGTAGTAGGCCCACATGGCTTCGACTTCGTTGAGGACTTCTACGACGCCCCAGCGACGGGCGCTGCGGCTGGCCGAGTTGGGGTCGTAGACGCCAATCTGATTGGCATTGTCGATGCCGTAGAGCACGATGTAGTGGCCTACGTTGGTAAACGTACCGGGGCGCACTGCGGCGATAACGGGCGCACCCGAGTGAAGTGCTTGGGTAATCGATTCACGATCGTTATAGAGCTGTGTTCCGTTGAGTCCCAGCTGCCACGCACCGCCTGTCATAAACGACCACTCGGTGGCACCAGTGGGGGCGTAGTTGCCGGCTTCGGCCAGCGCGCATATATCGACCGGCGTCTTATCGGTGTGGCCGGTCTTAAAGATATAGACCATGGTGAGGCAAGTGGGACCGCAAGCGTTTTCGCGGATAGTGCCACCGGCATAGGACAGCTCCGACCATGCGGGGTCAATTTGGTAGATGTGGGGCATGGTACCGGCCTGCCATTGCGAGCGTGGGGTCGAGAACGCAAAGGAGTAACCGGGCGCGACGGGAGCTTTAAGCAGCTTGTCCTCGGCAGTGGGCTCAAGACCGGCTGATCCGTGGGAGATACAGGATCCCAAAAACACAAAGACGAGGCAGGCGGCAATGGAGCAAAGCGCAAGGCGTAGGCGGCGGGCCGGAAGCACGTGGCTTGTGGTATGCGACGCGGGGTGAGGGGCTGAATTGCCGCGATCGCGTTGAGGTCGCGAAAAGGAGCGTTTAACGTAGTAGTCGGTCTTACGGCGATCGTAGCGGCGCGGCTGCGATATGTCGGTCTGGCGTTGGCGTGTGCTCGTACTCACGCGGTCTGACTGCTGCACGGTACGGCTTTGTTGCCGAGAAGAAGCCCCGGGCTGCTCTTGGGGGCGCTGCTGGTTGCCGTTGTCGGAGGTGCTTCTGGGCGTTGGCGTGGTGCGGCCGGCAAGGCGCACGCTTTGTGGCCGTTGGTCGCCGTCATTGTATCCGTATACCATTCGAATCACCTTGCCTCGTGTGTAACTTGTCTATCCTACATAAAAAGATGCACGACACATGGGTATGTGCGCCAAAAGCCTGACAAATGGTATGAACGTTGCCGCGCCGCGCGCCAAGCGTCCCGGCAACAGGTATCCAAAAGCAGACAAGATGAAAGCGTCCAGGACGAATGACGTCTCCCGCCGTTCGTCCCAAAAACGGCGCCGCTCGTTTTGCAGTTCTGCCTTCGGTCGAGCCATAAGCGGCAGCGTGGCGCCGAGGCCGTATCTTAAAGCCACGAAATAAAAGCGCGCGGTCGAACAGGCCGCGCAAGGGGTGACGCCAGGGGGCGTCAAAAAGGAAAGGAGGGGAACAATGGCGGACAAGAACGCAGAAGTTGCAGTCGAGGACAACGGCGGCATGAAGAAAACGCTTTCGCTCTGGAACTTCTTCACCATCGGTTTCGGTGCCATCATCGGTACCGGTTGGGTTCTGCAGGTCGGCGACTGGATGGTCGTGGGCGGCGGTCCCGTTCCCGCTATGATTGCATTCCTCTTGGGCGCAATCTTCCTCGTGCCCGTCGGAGCTGTTTTTGGTGAGCTCACGGCTGCTATCCCCATTTCGGGCGGCATCGTCGAGTATGTCGATCGTAGCTTTGGCCGTACGATGAGCTACATCACCGGCTGGCTCCTGGCCCTGGGCAACGGCATCCTGTGCCCGTGGGAGGCCATCGCCATCTCGACCCTCGTGTCCGAGATGTTCGGCAGCCTGCCCGGCCTTGAGTGGCTGCGCGCCGTCAAGCTCTACACCATCCTGGGCGCCGACGTTTACCTGTTCCCGACGCTGATCGCGCTCGGCTTTGCAACCTACGTCATCTTCCTCAACTTCCGCGGTGCCAGCTCGGCCGCCAAGCTGCAGGCCTTCCTGACCAAGGCCCTGCTCTGCGGCATGCTACTCGCCATGGGCGTCTCGCTGTTCACCGGCTCGCCGGACAACGCCATGCCCGTGTTCTCCCAGGTCACCGGTGCTGGCGGCGGCAAGCCCGCTACCGAGGGCACCAGCCTGTTCGCAGGCATCGTTTCGGTCCTGGTTCTGACCCCGTTCTTCTACGCCGGCTTCGACACCATTCCTCAGCAGGCTGAGGAAGCAGCCGAGGGCCTCAACTGGAACAAGTTCGGCAAGATCATCTCCTTGGCTCTGCTGGCCGCCGGCGGCTTCTACATGGTCTGCATCTACTCGTTCGGCACCATCCTCGACTGGCATGAGTTTGTTAAGAGCCCGGTTCCCGCGCTTGCCTGCCTCAAGGGCATCAACATGCTCCTGTACCTGGCCATGCTCGTCATCGCCACGCTTGGACCCATGGGTCCGATGAACTCCTTCTACGGCGCCACGAGCCGCATCATGCTCGCCATGGGCCGCAAGGGCCAGCTGCCCGAGAAGTTCGCCGAGGTCGATCCCAAGTCCGGCGCTCCCAAGCTCGCCTGCGTCGTTCTGGGCGTCATCACCGTCGTCGGTCCGTTCCTGGGCAAGAACATGCTCATCCCTCTGACCAACGTGTCGGCTCTCGCCTTCATCTTCTCCTGCGGCATGGTCGCCCTCGCTTGCCTGCGCATGCGCTTCACCGAGCCCGACCTGCCTCGTCCCTACGAGGTGCCCGGCGGCAAGTTTGGCATCAGCCTCGCTATCGTTGCCTGCGGCACCATCATTGGCCTGCTCGTGATCCCGTTCTCTCCCGCCTCCCTCAACATGGTGGAGTGGAGCATCGTGATCGGCTGGCTGGCTGTTGGCCTGGCCCTCATGGCCTTCACCAATTCCCGCAAAAAATAACGCCTAGCCGGGACGGATCGGGTGTGCGGGGCCCTCTCTCCCGCGCACCGAACCCGGCACCACTTGGGTAGTTTTGTGAGGCCTTAACCCAACGCGGCCTCGCCCACTATATGGATCCATAAGGAGGAACCATGTCCACTAAGTATGCAATCGTTGGCGGCAAGCTCATCGACGGTACCGGTGCCGAGCCGGTCGAGAACTCCCTCGTTCTCGTCGACGACAATGGCAAGATCGAGTACGCCGGTGTCATGCAGGACCTTCCCGAGGGCGTTGAGGTTATCGACGCCGCCGGCAAGACCGTCCTTCCCGGCCTGATCGACACCCACCTGCACTTCTCGGGCAACCTGACCGACGATGACACCGACTGGGTCATGCAGCCGCTCCTCGAGAAGCAGGCCGTCGCCGTCAAGCAGGCCTACGACTGCCTCACCCACGGTCTCACCACCGTCTGCGAGATCGGCCGCTTTGGTATCCAGATCCGTGACTGCATCGACAAGGGCGTCTTCAAGGGCCCGCGCGTTCTGGCAACCGGCCTTGGCTTCTGCCGCGTTGCCGGCCACGGCGACTCCCACCACTGCAGCCAGGAGCTCAACAAGGAATCGCACCCCTGGGGCGATCAGGTCGACGGTCCTTGGGATCTGCGTAAGGCCGTCCGCCGTCGCCTGCGCGAGAACCCCGATGCCATCAAGATCTGGGCTACCGGTGGCGGCATCTGGCGCTGGGACTCCGGCCGCGACCAGCACTACTGCTCCGAGGAGATTCAGGCCGTGGTCGAAGAGGCCAAGATGGTCGGCATCCCCGTGTGGAGCCACTGCTACAACAACCACGCCGCTGCCTACGATTCCGTCCGCTTTGGCTGCGAGCAGCTGATCCACGGCTTCGATATCGATGAGCGCACCATGGACCTCATGGCCGAGCAGGGCACCTTCTTCACCCCGACGATCGCCTTCCTGCCCACTTGGTACGCCACCTATCCGCCCGTCTACGTCCCCGAGCTGCACGACAAGTACGAGGGCACCCTGGTCGAGAAGGAACTGCAGCGCAACTACGACTGCCTGCGCGAGGCCAAGAAGCGCGGCGTCGTCATGACGATCGGCTCCGACTCCTTCTCCTTCGTCACCCCGTACGGCACCTGCTCCATCGAGGAGATGTACGAGTTCGTCGACAAGATCGGCTTCACCCCGGTCGAGACTATCACCTGCGCCACCCTCAACGGTGCCAAGATGTGCCACATCGAGGACGAGACCGGTTCCATCGAGGCTGGCAAGTGCGCCGACCTGCTGGTCGTCAATGGTGACGTCGCCGCCGACATCCACGTGCTCAACACCGACAACATGGACGTCATCATGAAGGACGGCTGGATTGTCGAAGCCGGCAGCTTCGGCGAGGCAAACAAGTACAGCGCCTAAGCTACCGTTCATCGATGGCTGGATGTAAAACACAGTATTTGATTGCATAATGCAATGGAGAGGGTCGCTTGCGGCCCTCTTTATTGCTATGGGGTGCGTCAGTAAGAAGGGGATGACGGTGGATCTCAATAGGCTGATTCTGGGCAAGAGCTACAACTCTACCAAGGTCTTTCGTACCGCTCAGCATGTGGTTCAAGCCATCTTGCTCGGTATTGTCGTTCCGCTGCTTATCCTGCTGCTCATCTGGGATCTAACCGATAATCCCAATCCCGTTCCGGCCGTTGTCGTCATTGCCGGCTTGGTCATGCTGTGCTTCTTCTTCTCGTACGTCTTTGTCGTTCCCGACGACCTCACATCGAGCGCAACCGACCGCACGCTCGCCATCGCTTCAAAAATATTCGCCTACACGTCGCGCGGCCTTACGCCCGAAGCTGCCCTGGGCGCCTCTAAGATCATCCTGTCCGAAACTATCGCCTCTGCCATCTGCTTTACCGACGGCAAGCAGGTGTTGGCAAGCTGGGGCGAGGACTCGGCAAAATGCCCCGCGGGCACCCCGGTGGTACTGCGGACTACGCTCAACGTGATCAACAGCGGTGAGCAAAGCGTGTTCTCGCGCGATGCCTCGACCGAGACGGGTGGCTACTTTCCGCGCCTGCGCGCCGGTATTGTCGCACCGCTTACCGTGCGCGGGCATTGCGTGGGCACGCTCGAGCTGTATTATCCCCGTCTGAGCAGCATCGATATGCGCCAGACGGCGCTTGCCTCGGGCTTTGCCGACCTCATTTCCACGCAGCTTGCGAGCTTTGAGCTTGAGCGCCAGGACGAGCTTACGGCCCGCGTGGAGCTGCGTGCCTTGCAATCGCAGGTCGATCCTCATTTTCTGTTTAACACCATCAGCACCATCGTGTCGCTCGTTCGAACCGAGCCCGACAAGGCCAGGTCGCTGCTGATCGACTTCTCCAACTACTATCGTCAGACGCTTTCTGATTCCGATACGCTCACCACGCTCGAGCACGAGGTGGAACAGGGCACTCGCTATATCAATCTTATGCAGGCTCGTTATGGCGACGGCCGTCTGCGCGTCTCGGTCGATATCGACTTTGAGGTGCGCGATTGCATGGTGCCGCCGTTTATCTTGCAGCCGTTGCTCGAAAACTGCATCAAGCACGCGCAGCGCGAGACCGAGCCGCTTTCTATTCATGTTAGGGCTTTCGAGACCGATGACGGTTTGGAGATCATCGTCGAGGACGATGGCATCGGTATGAGCGAAGAGGTCTGCGCACATCTGTTTGAGCAACATCGCCTGGAGGAGCCCGAGAGCATTACCGCCGACGGCTCCGTCAAGCGAGGTTGCGGCCTGGCGCTCTTCAACGTGCTTCAGCGCATCCATTTCTTTTACGGAGAAGATTCCGGCATGCGCGTGAAGTCCCAGGGGGGCGTGGGAACGCAGGTCATCGTCGAGCTGAACGGCGAGCCGCATGAGCCGGCGCCGTTGACGGCGTAGCACGCGGTTGGATTGAGAGAAAAAGAGGGGAAGCACATATGTCCGAAGGCTGGAACATCTTGGTGGTTGATGACGAACCTCCCATTAGGGCTGAGCTACGCTATCTGTTGGAAAAGGATACGCGTGTGGGCCAGATTGCCGAGGCGGGCAATGTCACCGAAGCCGTGGAGTCGATTCTGTCGAACAAGCCCGACGTGCTGTTTTTAGACATTACCATGCCCGGTCGCTCGGGAATTGAGCTTGCCGAGACGCTGCAGAACCTAAAGACGCCGCCGGTGGTTGTGTTTGTGACGGCGTTTGCCGAGTATGCGGCCGATGCCTATAACCTCGATGCCGTCGATTATGTCGTCAAGCCGGTCGAGGACGCACGCCTGTCAAAGGCACTCGACAAGATCGAGGCAGCCTTGGGTGTCCGTCGTGTTATCCACGCTCCGCGCCAGCCTTTGCGTCTGACGGTGGACCGCGGGGGCAAAAAGGTGTTCATTCCCGCCGCAGACGTCTGCTACTTTGAGGCGCGCGCCGATTTTTGCAACGCCATCTGCGCCGAGGGAACGTACCTGATCAATGAGTCGATCTCTTCGCTCGAGCGTCGCTTGGTCTCCGAGGGCTTTATTCGCGTTCATCGCAGCTATCTGGTCAATTTGGAAGACGTGCACAATGTCGAGATCGGTTCCACGGGTCTTATGGAGCTCAGGCTCGATCGCGTAACCTCGACGGTGCCCGTGTCCCGCCGTCGCGCTGCCGAGGTTAAAGCACACTTGGGGCTTGCGTAGACGGTCTGCGTGCCGTCGTTTACCATCGCAGGTTTGGCATGGGCGCGCGGTGGGCATAATGGGTGGCATCGAATGAAATCGAAAGGATCATTATGCCCGCGCTTATCACCCATCATCTGTTTGGCGAGGAAAGCATCGACCGTCTTCCGCAGGGCGTCATCACGTCCGATGAAGAGCGCATTGCCTTTATCTTGGGCAACCAAGGCCCCGACCCGTTTTTCTTTCACATTCTGACACCGCGTGTTTCCGACTGCACGCTGCTGGCGCAGGTCATGCATCGGTCGCGTATGTCTCGCCAGTTCGCGTGCCTGCGCGACGGCGTGTCGCATCTGTTGCCGCGCGACGCCAGCTTGGGTCGCGCCTTTGCGCTGGGCCTGCTGTCTCATTACGTGCTCGACCGCAACGCCCACCCCTTTGTCTATGAGCAACAGTTTGGCATCGTGGAGTCCGATTCAGAGCTTGAGGATTCGAGCAGTCAGGTCCATGCCGTGATCGAGAGCGACCTGGATGTACTGATGCTGCAGCTTAAACGCGATGGCGCTACGGTCGACGATTACCCGCCGGCGGGCGAGATCGTCACCACCGACCGTATCAATCGCGTTGCCGGCGTGCTGATGAGCTATGTTGCCGGACGCGTGTACGGTATTGACATTCCGGCGGGGGAATACGGTGCCGCCGTTGCCAATATGCAGCGACTTTACCGCGCGATTGAGCCGGCCGGCTCCGTAAAGACGCGCGCGATCTCGTTGGTTGAGGGCTTGGTGCACGACTACTCGCTGCTCGACGGCCTTGCCCATCGCGTGACGACGGAGCTGCCCGAGCGCACCGGTAACCTGGGCCATCTGACATGGAAGAATCCCTTTACCGATAAGGTCTCGAATGAGAGTTTCCCCGAGGTCTTTGATCGCGCGCTGGTCGATTACGAGTGCACGGTCGCGCGTTTTATCGAGACCGGCGACATGGAGGCCGTGACCAGTCACGTCAACTACAGCGGTCGCGTGCTCAATGTCGATGAGGAGTTCGACCGCGAGGAATAGGGCCCATGCGTGCCCCTTTGCCGAATCCTTACCGGTGCTTCTGGACAATTGGGGTACGATGAATTAACTGCATATCGGGCGAATACGAAGGGTCCCTGTCCATGAAATACACCAAGCTCGAGCGTAACTGGGTCATGTACGATGTGGGAAACTCGGCCCTCGTGCTGCTCAATACCTCGGTGGTGCCCATTTACTTTAACGCCATCAATACCGGCGCTTCCTCGGCCGACCTGGTGGTCGCCTGGGGCAATGCGCAGACGATCGCCTCGCTGGTCATCGCCATGCTCATGCCCATTCTGGGCGCGCTTGCCGATTACGCCGGCAACAAGATCAAGTTCTTCTTGGGCTTCTTCCTGACGGGTCTCGTGCTTTGCTTTGCACAGGCTATCCCGATGTCCGCCATGGCGTTTTTGACCGTCTATGTGCTGTGCGCCATCGGCCTCAACTCGTCTATGACGTTCTACGACGCCATGTTGCCCGATGTCACCACCGATGAGCGCATGGACGCCGTGTCGAGTTCGGGCTTCGCTTGGGGTTACATCGGTTCCACCGTGCCGTTCATCATCTGCCTGGCGCTCATTATGGGCGGTCCGGCCCTTGGCGTCCCCACCATGTTGGCCACGCGCCTGTCGTTTATTATCACCGGCGCCTGGTGGCTCATCTTTACCTTGCCGCTCATCCGCACCTATAAGCAAAAATACGGTCGCGAGCGCAAGCCCGAAGACACCATCGGCCACATTGTGGGCGGCGTGTTCTCCGAGGTCGGACACACCATGCGCGAGATCGCCCACAACAAGACCGTGCTGGTCTACATGATCGCGTTCTTCTTCTATATCGATGGCGTGCACACGGTCATCTCCATGGCAACCAGCTACGGATCGGCCTTGGGCATCGATTCGACCCAGTTGGTCCTGGCGCTGCTCGTCACGCAGTTTGTGGCTTTCCCGTCCGCCATCATCTACGGCAAGCTCGCCGGCCGCGTGGGCACGCTCAACATGATCTTGGTGGCAGTCGCCGCCTATATGGGCATCGTGCTCTTTGCCGCGTTCTTCCTCAAGACCGCCTTTGAGTTCTGGGTGCTTGCCATTTTGGTCGGCCTGTTCCAGGGCGGCGTGCAGGCGCTCAGCCGCAGCTACTTTGGCCGCATTATTCCCAAGGAAAAGTCCAACGAGTACTACGGCTTCTTTGATATCTTTGGCCGCTATGCAAGTGTTATGGGCACCTTCTTGGTGTCGGTCGTCACCTCGCTGACCGGCAACCCCTCGCTGGGCGTCCTGTCTATCGGCGTGCTGCTGGTGGTGGGCTTTGCGCTGCTGGTCCGTCTGTCCCGCATGTCTCAAACGGCAGAGCAGGCCGCATAGGAACTTGCCGGTAATTGCGTCCGCCGCGATACTCTTTTGGGGCTATCCGCAATAAACATTCTGACTTTCGAACAATGATTAGCCCAAGTGGGTATGATGGAGTCAGCTAGGTCGCGGGGCGTCGCCTGTGTTTGGCGGCGTCCCGTTTTTGTGTTGCAGGGAGGGTAAGGCATGAACGCCACGGTCGTGATTCCAACGTATTGGGCGGGCGATGACGCTCGCGCAAACGCCCCTGGCACCTATGACCATTCGACACGACTCAACGCCGACAATCCCGAACTCGACCGCTGCCTGGCCTCGCTTGAACAGGTGCGCGACATCCCGCGCATCATCCTTTTGGTGGTCTGTCCCGTTTCTGCCACAGCCGATGTGTCGCTGCGCGTGCACGAGATTGTCGACGCGCATCCCACGCTCAAGGTCACCGTTGTCACCAACACCCAGGCCTCGCGCATCGCAGACCGGGTTGCTCAGATCGCGCCCAAGGGTTCGGGCGAGTGCGTGAGTCTGCGAGGCTACGGCGCCATCCGCAACATGGGGCTGGCCTGTGCCGCTGTGCTGGGGCATGACGCGGTTATCTTTTTGGATGACGATGAGACTGTCATCGATGCCGACTTTATGAAGCGCGCGACCTACGCGCTGGGTCAGCAGACGCGTCAGGGCCTGCCGATCTTGGTCAAGAGCGGCTATTTCTACGATCGCGACGGATCGCCGCTGGCTCCCACGGACAAGGCGGGCATCTGCCATCGTTGGTGGACCAAGCGCATCGAGTTCAACCGTTGGATGAAAAAGGCGCTCTCGGGCACCCGCATCTCGCGCTCCAACTACGTGTGCGGCGGCCTGATGGCCCTGCACGCCCGCGCCTTTACGCGTGTGGCCTTTGACCCGTTTATCACCCGCGGCGAGGACTTGGATTACCTCTTTAACATGCGCATGTTTGGCTACGACGTGTGGTTCGATAACGAGTGGACCGTGCGCCATTTGCCTCCGGAGTCCGAAAAGCGCTCACCGCGCTTTATGCAGGATGTATACCGTTGGTACTACGAACGGGCCAAGTTGACGTTCGCCGCGCATCAAAAGGAGCTCATTCCTGTTACGGCGGCATCGCTCATGCCCTACCCGGGCCCGTGGATTTCGCGCGAGCTCGACGACCGCGTGCGCAAGACCGCTATGGTCCGCAGCGTGTTTACCCGCGAGCATGAGGGCTACCTGCGCATCTGGCGCCATGGTATCGACGAGGCAAAGGCCTATGCGCGCCAAAACGCTGCAAGCTACCTGCGTTTCCAGAGCTTTTGGCCAAAGATCATGGACGGGCTTTGGCGTGACGCACAACTGATCAGTATCCTGGAGGGGGCCGAATGATCGACCGCCGCGCCCAGCGCGATAGTTCATTATCAATCTTTCGCATCATTGCCGTTGCCTGCGCCATTTGCGTGCTGATGTACTTTATTTTTGCCCTGGTGACCGGCATCGAGCCGATCGCCACGGTGATTGCCTGCGCGCTGCTGTGCATCTTTCTGTGCATCTTTATCTTTTTGACGCTCAATCCCGATTCGGTGCGCTCGCAGTACACCGAAGAGACGCTCTCGGTGGCCTCGGCCATGCTCGAGGACATTAAGGGCGGTCTGACGCAGGAGTCGGCGCGTTTGGTGTGCCAGCGCATTTTGCCCGAGACGCGCGCCATGACGGTGGCCATCACCGACGAGGAAAACGTGCTTGCCTGCGCGGGCGAGTTTGAGGAAAAACTATTGCCAGATTCTCCCATCCACACGCTTGCAACGCGCTACGTTATCGAACATGGCATCGTGCAGTCGTTCAACCGTATGGTGGATGTCGTGGGTTCGGACGGATCGCACAACCAAGTCCCCGCCGGCATTATCGCTCCCATCAAGGTGGGCGATCGTACCGTCGGCACGCTCAAGTTCTACTACAAGACCCCGCGCGCCGTCGACCGTACTCAGTACGCGCTTGCCTCGGGCTTTGCCGAGATCTTGTCCACGCAGCTCGCCATCCACGAGCTCGAGGTGCAAAAGGAACTCACGGCGCGCGCCGAGGTGCGTGCGCTGCAGGCACAGATTAACCCGCACTTCCTGTTCAACACGCTGAACACCATTGCATCGTTTACGCGCACCGACCCGTTGCGGGCCCGCGAACTGCTTCGTGAGTTCTCATCGTTCTATCGCGCCACGCTCGACAACTCGGGATCGCTTATTCCGGTCTCGCGCGAGGTCGCACAGACCAAGCGCTACCTTACCTTTGAGAAGGCCCGCTTTGGCGAGGACCGCGTGCTTGCAACGTTCGATGTGTCCGAGGACGTGGAAGATACGCTGGTGCCGGCGTTCGTGATTCAGCCGATTGTCGAGAACGCCGTGCGTCATGGTATGGGCGATGACGGCGCCCTGAGGATCGACGTGACCGTTCACCAAGACGGCGAGGATGCAATCTTGATTGCCGTTGCTGATAACGGCGTGGGCATGGATGAGGGTACCGCCGCCAGACTGTTTGACGAGCGCTCTGCCCGTCCCGACGCCAGCTCTCCCCAGGGCGGCGGCGCCGGTGTGGCCATGCACAATATTTCGGAGCGCATCCATCGCTTTTATGGGCCACACTCCTATACGCGTGTCGAATCGGCGCCGGGCAAGGGCACCAAAGTGCTTCTTCATCTTGATTTGTCAGAGAGCATCTTTGACATTCAAGAGTAAAATAAAAGGCTACGGGCTCAACGTCATGCGACGGATGCCCGGCGTAGTTAGTTGACGAAAGGTTTTATCCCTATGCTGCGTGCGATGATTGTGGATGATGAGGCGCCGGCTCGCTCGGAGCTTCGCTTCTTGCTCGAGCAAACGGGCAAGATCGGCACGATCACGGAGGCGTCGAGCGTCCGCTCCGCCATCGAGATGCTTATGGAAAGTCGCGTGGATGTCGTGTTTCTCGATATCTCGATGCCCGGTGCCTCGGGCCTGCAACTTGCCGAGGCGCTGCATAAGCTCAAAAATCCGCCGGCGATCGTGTTTGTGACTGCGTATAGCGACCATGCGGTCGAGGCATTCGACGTGGATGCTGTCGATTATCTGATGAAGCCGGTCGAGGAAGCTCGCTTGGATCGCGCGATCGAGAAGGTCATGCAACGCGCTAAGCCGGTTACGGACAGCAAGGTGACCATCGAGCGTATCCCGGTGGAAAAGGGCGGCCGCAAGGTGCTCATTCCCGTGGACGACATTCGCTTTATCATGGCCAAGGACGATTACTCCTGCATCTATACCGTCGATGATCGCTTTTTGTCGACGACCTCGCTGGCGCAGTTTGAGGCCAAGCTCTGCGACTTTGGCTTCTTCCGTGTTCACCGCCGCTATATCGTCAACTTGGCGTGCGTTACCGACGTTGAGACGGTGCCCTCGGGCGCCATCCAGCTGGGCATTACGGGCGTCGACGAACGCGTGCCGGTTTCGCGCCGCCGCGTCGTGCCGCTCAAGAAGGCTCTGAGTCTCTAGCACACTGGCCCCGCGGCCCTGTGGACCTATCGTCTGCGGAGCCGTGGGGCCTTTTTGTATGTATCTGCCAAATCGTTTTTTGCGGAAGGGATCCCATGAACAGTGCAAGCGCCAAGCGTATCGACATCATCTCGGACACCCACGGCTATCTTTCGCCCGCGCTCTTAGATGAGCTTAAAGGTGCGGATTTGATTATCCATGCCGGCGACCTTACGTCGGAGATGGACTACGAGCATCTATGCACCATCGCCCCTGTGCGGGCCGTACTGGGCAACAACGATTATTACCGCGACTACGGCCCCGATGTGGATCGCCTGGCGCTCTTTACCTACGAAGGCCTCAAATTCGCTGTAGCCCACTACCGCGAAGACCTCCCGGTGGGATCCGTAGACGTAGCCATCAACGGCCACACCCACGTAACCAAAGAAGCCCAAGTGGGCCGTTGCTTGGTCCTCAACCCGGGCAGCGCCAGCTACCCCAGAGGTACCCGAGGTCCCACTATGGCCAGAATGCTCGTCAACGACGGCCAAATCATAAGTACCAAGTTTATTGACCTAGAGTAACCGCAACAAAAACGGGGGATGCAGATCGCATCTCCCGTTTTTTATGAGCCAAAGGTCAAAGTTCAACAAGATCCATCAGACCAACCCCGCCGAGGAGCACGCGGGCTAGCCGCGCAGCGGCGCACGCCCACAAAACTGGTTGAATAATGTGACGGCAGGGAGGGTCTCCGGGGCTGAGGGCGGGGGTTAAGTTTGTCGCGAGTCCCGCACGCAAAGGAAAGCACTTAATGTGCTTTCCGTCTTGCGCAGGACTGTAGAGCAGCAAACTTAACCCCCGCCCTCAGCCCCGGAGACCCTCCCGGAGGGACCGAAAAATTTTTTCAAAAAAGTTGTTGCGTGCCGGACAGACTTCTGTGTATACTAATCCCCGCAGCGCACGCGAGCGGAAACAAACGCGAACGCCTGCCTGGGGAGTTAGCTCAGTTTGGTTAGAGCGCCGGCCTGTCACGTCGGAGGTCGCGGGTTCGAGCCCCGTACTTCCCGCCAACGCAATTAAAGCCACGTCTTCGGACGTGGCTTTTTGCGTTTGATGCACTTTGTTTCGATAGAACGATCGCCCTGGCGCATCTTCGCCCAGAATCCCCGTACCTTCGGGAACGCAAGTAAAATCCAATAAGTATATCTGTCTAAACAGCAGCTTTGTTGCGCAACACCTGTTCAACGAGACAGGGGGTTAGGTTATACTAAATTGCACTGTAGGCCGCATCTGATGCATTTCGCTCCAAGCGCGGCACTCAGTGGATATCCTATTTATCATTTGGATGTCCTAGCGGTCATTTAGCGTCTCGACACAAGCTCGGCCCCGGAGCTCGTTCGAGCTGTTCGTATTCCTTGAAAGGGGAAAAATGGACATATCGAGGAAGACTGATTACGCCCTTCGTATGCTGGCGATGCTTACCGAGGATCCGGAGCGTTTGCTTTCTGTTCGCACCGCTGCCGAAGAGGTCAATGTCCCGTATTCGTTTGCCCGTTCGATCCAACACGGTTTGGTCCAGGCCGGTATTGTGGAGAGCCTGCGTGGCGTCCACGGTGGAATGCGTCTCAAGGTCAGTCCGGACGATGTCACCATCCGCCAGGTCGTCGAGGCTGTTCAGGGCCCTATGGTTATGAACGATTGCACCGCGCCCGATGGTGACTGTGCGCGCATGGGCACGTGCTGCTATCATCCCCTGTGGGCCGGAGCCCAGGCGTTGATGCGCGACTACCTCGATTCCGTTTCGCTCGGCGACATCGTCGCCCATCGCCAGTTCCCGGCTGTCGATCCCAAGTTCGCCGATCGCGATGCGTTTCCCGAGTACGCCACCTGTGCGTGCGCCTGCCGGGAGGAATAGCGCCGCATAAGGAGCATTGCCATGATTCAGGACCCCTTTCGTTCGATGATTCGTTCGGAAGGGGTCCTGCGTTATCGCGACCTTCCGTGGCGCCGCACGCGCGACCCATATATCATCTGGCTCTCCGAGGTCATGCTGCAGCAGACACAGGTTCCGCGCGTGGAGACGCGCATGCCGGCGTGGCTCGATCGCTTTCCGACCGTCCGGGCGCTCGCTCAGGCCGCGCCTTCCGATGTTTTAGACGCTTGGCAGGGCATGGGCTACAACCGACGCGCTCTGGCGCTCCACAAGGCCGCTCAGCGCGTTGCAGAGGACTGGGATGGGGAGTTTCCGCGTGAGACGCGCGATCTGGTCGCGCTGCCCGGTATTGGCCCGGCGACGGCGCAGGGCATCCGGTCATTTGCGTTTGATCTTCCGGGTGTGTATCTGGAGACTAACGTGCGCACGGTCTTTCTGCATCATTTCTTTCCCGATGTGCCCGCCGTTCCCGATCGCGAACTGGTGCCGCTAATTCAGGCGGCCTGTCCGGCGGCCCCCGGTGCGGTGCCCGACGAGATCGCTCCCTTTGCCATGCCGCTCGATGATGCCGACACGCCGCGCGCGTGGTATTACGCGTTGCTAGATTACGGCGCATATCTAAAAAAGACGTTGCCCAATCCGTCCAGGCGCTCGGCGGGCTATAGCCGTCAATCAAAGTTTGAGGGCTCGCGTCGCCAAAAGCGCGCGCATATCGTGCGCATGTTGCTGGCAGCGCGCGATGGCCAGCCGGCGGGGATTACGCTCGATGAGGCCGTCGCAGGCGTTGACGAGATGGAGGCGGCGGCCGGCCGGGAGTCGGTCGAGCGCGAGCTGGTCGCGAGTATTCTGGCCGATCTGGAGCGCGAGGGCTTTTGTCGCTCCGAGGACGATCGTTGGCTGAGTGTGTAGCCCGCTCGAATTTTAAGGTTTAGATTTTCGGCAGGGGGTACCATAAAATAAGGCCGCTCAAAGCCTATGGGCGGCATGTATTGAAGGGAAGTACACCTATGGATTTTGAGAGCTCTCAAACCAAGAAGAACCTCGAGACTGCTTTTGCCGGTGAGTCTCAGGCGCACACCAAGTATCGCTACTATGCATCCAAGGCAAAAAAGGACGGCTACGTTCAGATCTCGAATATCTTTGCCGAGACGGCGGGCAACGAGTCCGAGCACGCCAAGCTGTGGTTTAAGTATCTGCACGATGGCGCCGTTCCCAGCACTCTGGATAACCTGCGCGATGCCGCCGCGGGAGAGAACTACGAGTGGACCGAGATGTACGACGAGTTTGCCAAGACCGCCGAGGAGGAGGGCTTTGCCGAGATCGCCGCGAAGTTCCGCGGCGTCGCTGCTGTCGAGAAGGCTCACGAGGAGCGCTACAACAAGCTCGTCGAGCGCATTGAGTCGGGCGAGGTGTTTGAGCGCGAGGGTGTAAAGGTGTGGAAGTGCCTGAACTGCGGACACCTGCATGTTGGTGCCGAGGCGCCCGAGGTGTGCCCGGTGTGCAACCACCCGAAGGCGTACTTTGAGGAGCAGGTGGTGAACTACTAGCGCGTGGCGCTGGCTGCTGCGGGGCGCGGGGCGGGGAGATACCTTTCCCTCTCGCTCACGGCTTCGCAGAGTCGCGCGAGGGAAAGGCATCTCCCCGCCCCGCGCCCCGGCGTTGGGTCGTCGCGTGCTCGCTACAGAAAAGCTGATATTAAAGTTTGTGTGCCGTCCCCTATGGGGCGGCACGTTTTGTGTGGGGGTGGACAGTTAGTTCAGATTCGTATTTTCCAATCGCTCGATGGCTGTCTTTTGGGTCCTTGGAGGTCTGTTGGGCGTCATTTGGATGCCTGTTACGCCTGACTTTGGGTCTTTGATGTCCGTTATGGGGGACTAAAATGCGGCAAACGGAGCGTGTCGGCCCTTCTGTGGGGGGTCTGATTTATACATATCTGAACTAACTGTCCAGGCTGCTTCGCTTGGGGCTGTCACGTTTTACTTGAGGTCCCGGTCTCCACAATTTTCGTCAAGCTTTTGGTTAGATTTTGGTCAGCTGGCGTAAGGGTGGAAGGCCAAAAGATTGCTGGCGAAAAAAGCTCAGAGAAAGTGCTGGTAGGGGAGTTGTTGAGCTTTTCGACAGCTTTTGAGCAAAAGAAACTTTGTGGCTATTGCCGGCGATTGCGTTGCCGCGGTCATGGCGGTGCGGGATGCTGGCCGTAAGCGTCGAATGCCCCGATTTTGGAGGCCAACATGGATCTGTTTCTTGAGACTCCGCAGCAACAAGCTGAGCGCATGCTGCGTCAGCAGCAACGACTCATGGAGATGCAAATGCAAGGGGTTGCCAACCAGGCGCCTGTGCAAAACGTCGTGCCCGCTGCTGTACCTGCAGCTGTGCCCGGGTGTGAATCGGCGCCAGAGGCCTATTCCGTACAGCAAGATTCATATGCGCAGGAGCTCGCGTTCGACAAACGCCGCGCGCGCCGCCGCCGTTTGGGCCAGCGCCTGCGCACATTGGCGATGATCGTGCTCATCCCGTTGGGGCTTGCGGCCATCTTTCTGGCGTCGTATGCCCTCACGTGCATCCTCAACGGCGCATCGCCCAACGAGGTGCTTCAACATCTAGCGGCCCTGGGCCAGCGCCTAGGTGACGTCATAACAACCATCCGCGCCGGCTGGGAGAGCTAGCGTTTTAGCGCCCGCGGCTCTAAGAGAAATTTGTCTGCAAGGCAGTGAGTGATCCGTGTGTATGGCGGGGTAAGATTGATCGCGGTTTTGATTGGTGCTCGATTGGGTTTGTTGGGCGGAGTTTATGTCTGCTATTGATATTGTGCTTGTTGTGATCGCCTTGGTGGCGGTGGGGGTTGCTGTGGCTTGCGCCATCCAGCTCAAGAGCCTGCGTGCCGAGTTGCGGGAGCGTGGCGACAGTAGCGCGGAAACACTGGCAGCACTTGAGCAGGCCAACAACGCGCTCGATGCCCTGAACGTCGCGCTGGCTGAAACCCGCCGCACGGCCAATGCCATCGCGCAGCAGCAGACGACCGATGCGGCCGTGGAGCAGCAACGTTACCTGGCCATCGCACGCGAGTTCTCGCAAGCTGGTGACCGTATGGATGACCTGCGCCGCGAGACGACCCAACAGCTCGGCGCCAACCGCGAGGGCATCGAGCATCGCCTGGACAAGGTGCGCGAGACGGTCGATGCCCAGCTGGGCGCCATCCGCAAGGACAACAACGTGCAGCTCGATCAGATGCGCGCGACGGTGGACGAGAAGCTCTCCCGCACGCTCAACGACCGTCTGTCGGCATCGTTTAAGCAGGTGAGCGACCAGCTCGAGGCCGTGTATAAGGGCCTGGGCGATATGCAATCTATCGCCACCGGCGTGGGCGACCTTAAACGCGTACTGGGCAATGTGAAGGCGCGTGGCATTTTGGGCGAGGTGCAGCTGGGCGCGATCCTGGCGGACATCCTTACGCCCGACCAGTATCTGGAAAACGTCGCCACCAAGCCCGGCGCCTCGGAGCGCGTTGAGTTTGCCGTCAAGCTGCCGGTAGACGAGGGAGACCCCGTGCTGCTGCCAATCGACTCCAAATTCCCGGGCGATGCGTATGAGCATCTGCTCGACGCCCAGGAGTCGGGCGACGCGGAGGCCGTCGCCGCCGCGCGCAAGACGCTCGACACCATGGTGAAGCGCGAGGCAAAGGACATCTGCGAAAAGTACCTGAGCGTGCCCGCGACCACCAACTTTGGCATCCTGTTCGTTCCGTTTGAGGGCCTGTACGCCGAGGTCGTCAGCCGCCCTGGGCTTATCGAGACCCTGGGCCGCGACTATCACGTCAACGTAGCCGGTCCCAGCACCATGGCCGCCATCCTCAACAGCCTGCAGATGAGCTACCAGACGTTTAAGTTGCAAAAACGCACCGACGACGTGCTGCGCGTGCTTTCCGCCGTCAAGGCCGAGCTGCCGCGCTATCAGGCGGCGCTGCGCCGCGCCCAGCAGCAGATCGAGACCGCGGGCAAAACGGTCGAGGGCATCATCACCACGCGCACCAACGTTATGGAGCGCAAACTCAAGGACATCGACGCGCTGGAAGATGCCGAGGAGGCCGACGAGGTCTTGGGGCTCACGTCTGCGGGCCTGCTTGCAGGGCAAGAAGACGAGGATTAGCCGCACCTGACGGCGGGGCGTCTGCGCAGGTGCGGGGCGCAGCGCTTCTCGCATCGCACTTGCCTAAAGCGCACTTTAATGTGCAACAATGGTGTTTCGCCCTATCAGATGCGAAAGGAAGCCCATGTCTCAGAGAAGCACCAGTCCGCTCAAACGCTCAACCGTGCGTCGCACGCTGCAGCGTTTTTGGGACGTCACGCGCACACAGCCGCTGATCGTCTTTCTCTCGGTGTTCTCGTCGGCGGGCTACATCTTTTTGCTGACGTTTGCCAATACCTATGTGATGGCCCTCATTGTCGACCGCGTTCAAGCCGGTCCCGTGGCGGGTGACCAGGTGTTTGAGGTCTTCGGCCCCTATATCCTGGCGCTCGTACTCGTTAACCTGGTGGGTCAGATCCTCTCCAAGCTACAGGACTACACCGTCTACAAGCTCGAAATCGCAGGCAACTATCACCTGGCGCGTCTGTGCTTCGACACGCTCTCCAACCAATCCATGACATTTCACACCAGCCGTTTTGGCGGATCGCTCGTTAGCCAGACGAGCCGTTTTATGAGCGGCTATACGGGACTGGTGGACGTGACGGTGTATTCGCTCATTCCCACCATCACCTCGGTCGTCTGCACGGTGGCGGCACTCGCCCCGGTGGTGCCCACATTTACCGTGATCCTGGTGGGCATCATGGTCGTCTACATTGCGTTTGTCTGGCTTATGTACAAGCGCATCATGCCGCTTTCGGCCGCGACGTCCGCCGCGCAAAACAAGCTCTCGGGCGTGCTGTCCGACGCGGTCACGAACATCCTGGCCGTCAAGACCTGCGGGCGCGAGGACTTTGAGCACGATCTGTTCGATGCCGCCGACCGCGCCGCGCGCGATGCTGAGACGGTATCGATGCACGCCATGATGCAGCGCAACTTTACGACCTCGGGCCTTATCGTCATCACCATGGCCGTGGTGAGCGTGTTTGTGGCGGGCGGCAACGCGTGGTTTGGCATCTCGGCCGGCGCGCTCGTCATGATCTTTACCTATACGTACAACCTCACCATGCGTCTGAACTACGTGAGCTCCATGATGCAGCGTATCAACCGCGCGCTGGGTGACGCCGCCGAGATGACGCGCGTGCTGGACGAGCCACGTTTGGTGGCAGACGACCCGGACGCCCCTGAGCTCAAAGTGACCGAGGGCGCGATTGATTTTGAGCACCTGAGCTTTGCGTACCGTGACGCTGCGGCGGGTGAGAGCGTGTTCGATGACCTGACGCTTCATGTGGCGGCGGGCCAGCGCGTGGGCCTGGTGGGCAAATCGGGCTCGGGTAAGACGACGCTCACCAAGCTGCTGCTGCGCCTGGACGATGTTCAGGGCGGCCGCGTACTCGTGGACGGTCAGGATGTCTCGCGCTGCACGCAGCAGAGCCTGCGCCGCCAGGTTGCCTACGTGCCGCAGGAGGCGCTGCTGTTCCACCGCTCCATTCGCGAGAATATCGCCTACGGCCGCCCCGACGCCACCGACGAGCAAATTCGTGAGGCGGCGCGCCTGGCCAATGCCCTGGAGTTTATCGACCGCCTGCCCCGTGGCTTTGACACCATGGTGGGCGAGCGCGGCGTCAAGCTCTCGGGCGGCCAGCGTCAGCGCGTGGCCATTGCCCGTGCCATCCTCACCGACGCGCCGATTCTGGTACTCGACGAGGCGACGTCTGCCCTCGATAGCGAGTCCGAGGCGTTGGTGCAGGAAGCTCTCGAGAACCTGATGCGCGGCCGCACCTCCATTGTGGTGGCGCATCGCCTGTCCACCGTGGCGGCGCTCGACCGCATCGTGGTGCTGGCGGATGGCGAGATCGTCGAGGACGGTACGCATGTGCAGCTCGTCGAGGCGGGCGGCGAGTACGCGAGCCTGTGGAGCCGCCAGACCGGCGCATTTTTGGAAGCGTAACGACCCTATACGTGGGACAATTGTGCTCATAAGTTTATTGTGCCGTTGAGCCGAGGAGTCGTTATGCCACGCGAGACCAATGCCGCCAAGCGCGAGCGCGCCATCGAGGTGTGTGAGCGCCTCAACCGTCGCTATGGCCCGGTCGAGTGCTTTTTGGACCACGAGAATCCCTTCCGCCTGCTGATCGCGGTGCTGCTTTCGGCGCAAACGACCGATATGCAGGTCAACAAGGTGACGCCGCGGCTGTTTGCCCGGTGGCCCACGCCCGAGGCCATGGCCGGGGCGAGCGTGGCTGACGTGGCGGACACCATCAAGTCACTCGGCTTCTACAAGAGCAAAGCCAAGCATGCCGTCGAGGCCGCGCAGATGATCGTCGCCGACTATGGCGGCGAGGTGCCGGCCGACATGAAGGAGCTCGTCAAGCTGCCGGGCGTGGGGCGCAAGACGGCGAACATCGTGCTCAACGTGGGGTTTGGCATTGTCGAGGGCATTGCGGTCGATACGCACGTCAACCGCATCGCGCATCGCCTAATGCTGAGTCCCAAGACGCACGCCAAGGAGCCGCTCAAGACCGAGCAGGATCTGCTCAAGATTTTGCCGCACGAGTATTGGGAGTCGGTCAACCACCAATGGATCACCTTTGGCCGCGAGATCTGCGACGCTCGCAAGCCTAAGTGCGACGAATGCCCGCTGGCAGACCTTTGCCCCAGCGTACGGGTGAGCTAGGCTGCAAGGGCGTGACGCCGCCGCCCTTGCGTGCCTCCAAGCTGCGCAAATCAAGGCGTGGCCGGTTCCCGCGACGCTCGCTACGGCTCCCGAAGCAAGAACTCTTCTGCCGGCACAACCGATGTGCCCTCGGTATCGTAGCTCTCGGAGCCGTGATATACGACGGCTCGGTCCTTTGCGGGAATGCCAAGTTCGGAACCAACGGAGCGTAGGTGTCGAGCGAATGAGTCGCGATAAGTAGCGCCCGATTTGATTTCGAACGCCTGAGGGCGAGCCGGCTCTGTTAGATCGATGAGGTCGATCTCTCGTTTGCTGTCGTCGCGATAAAAGGCGAGCGTTGGCTCGATACCTCTGTTGAGATACGCCTTCTGGCGTTCCGAGACAACGAGGTTTTCGAAAATTTCCCCGCTTAGGGGATGGTTCATGAGACTGTGCTCGTCGTGAATGCCAAGCAGATGGCAAAGAAGCCCCGTGTCGTAGAAGTACAGTTTTGGCGCTTTGGTAAGCCGCTTGCGTATGTTTCCGGCATAAGGCTGAAGCAGGAACACCAAATAGCTTGATTGCAGGATCGAAAGCCACGAGTTGATCGTCGCCGTGGCGACTCCCACATCGGCGGCGAGTCTTGATAGATTGAGCAGTCCTCCCACGCAAGCCGCGCACAGCCCGATCATTTTTCTAAAGGAGCTCAGGTTGCGCACGTCGAGAAGGCCGCCCGCGTCGCGTTCTACGTAGGTCATAAGGTAATTTTGAAAGAACACATCGGTGGGGATGCCCGCATCATATATGCGCGGGTATCCCCCGCGAATCAGGTAGGTGTCAAGCGAGATTTGCGCATCGCCAAGCTCCTGGTAGGAGAGGGGTAGGAGCTTGAGCATGCCGACGCGCCCGGCAAGCGATTGCTGGATATTGTGCATGAGCAAAAAGTTTTGCGAGCCGGACAATACATACTGGCCGGCCTTTACGCGTTCGTCGGAGGCGACTTGAATCATGCTGAACAGTTCCGGTGCATATTGGGCCTCGTCGATGATTAGATGATCGGGTCGTCTCCTGATAAAGCCGACGGGGTCATCGAGTGCGGCGCGACGGATTTCCGGGTTCTCGAGGTTGAGATATTCATATTCAGGAAAGACGGCCTTGATGAGAGTTGACTTGCCGCTTTGGCGTGGCCCTGTAAGCGAGACGACGGGAAACCATTCTGACATGTCGCGTAGCTTTTGGGCCATGGTTCGCTCAATCATTTTTAACGCCCTTCGTGCCTTGTATCGCACGCTCTCAGGCATGCTTTTAGTTCGAAAACCTCGTGCCGAGTTTGTGGGTATCCGCCGGGCATCGTGGCAGGTCTTTGGGATTTGCCACTTTGTCAGGCAAAACAACCATAATTACTAAGTAGAACTTACCACAACTATAAAGTAGGAATTGCCATAATTACAAAGTAGTGCAGGTGGCAGCTGATAATTGATGCTGTTCGATCAGGATGTTTTGTACCGAGGGCGTTGGGCATGCGCGTTTTGGGTGAGCGGAACGGGTGCTGATGGCCGCCGTGCAGTTTGCGCGACGCTCGCAAACCTAAGTGCGACGAGTGCCCGCTGGCAGACCTTTGCCCCAGCGTACGGGTGGTGCAATAGCTTTTTGCAAACTTTTTTGCAAAAAAGTCTCAAACCTTAGATATAGCTTGGTTGCGCAACCAATTCGCGTTTTTTCCCTTTTAAATAGACCATGCATTAGTAAATCTGTCTCGTTTTTTCGAGACGGGCTGTATCTGAACAAAGGGGAAAACATGGCAAAGTATCAGCCCGCGCACAAAAAAGCGCAACCCAAGCTCAATCTTGCTAAGCCTGCGGTAACCATGGCAGTTACCGCCAGCCTCGCACTGTCTCCGGTCCTGCAGACCGCTGCTTTCGCTGAGTCCGGCACCGACGCCAACGACGACGTCAAGGCCGAGCAGAAGCAGGCCAGCAAGGAAGAGATCGCTGCTGCTAAGGCCGACGTCGAGAAGGCTCAGAAGGCCTACGACGAGGCTAAGGCTAACGTCGAGAAGGCCGAGAAGGCCTACGACGAGGCTAAGGCTGCTGAGGCCGAGGCTAAGGCCAGCAACCAGGAGGCCCAGAACGCCCTTGAGGACGCGAAGGAGGCCGTGTACACTGCTCAGGCTCAGCTTGCAGACGCCGAGAAGGCTCTGGGTGAGGCCCAGAAGGCTTACGAGGACGCTGTGGCCGAGGCCGACAAGCTCGGTACCGAGTACAACGAGAACCAGTACGAGAAGAAGGCCGAGGACGCTCGCGCCGCCGCCGACGCTAAGAAGGCTGAGTGGGACGAGGCCGTCAAGGCTCAGAATGACGCTCAGGTTGCTTTTGAGAACGCCAAGAACCTGACCTCCGAGGAGGAGGCTCAGGCCACCTACGACGCTGCCACCAAGAAGGCCGACAAGCTTTATCAGGAGTGGAGCGACCTTGACAACGCTGCTGCTAAGGCTGAGCAGACTGCCAAGGATGCCGAGGCCACGATGAAGGCTGACCTGAAGGTCGCCAACGACGCCCAGGTTGCTCTCGAGGCTGCCAAGAAGCTTCCCTCTGTCGAGGATGCTGAGGCTGCCCTTAAGGCTGCCACCAAGGCCGACGATGAGGCTGCTGCCAAGTTCAACGAGCTTGACAACAAGGCCCTCGCTGCCGAGAAGGCGCGCGAGGCTAAGAAGAGTGACTGGGACGCTAAGCTCGCCGAGGCCAACGAGGCTCAGGTTGCCGTCGCTAACCGTAAGGCAAACGAGGCTGCGCGCGACGAGGTCTATCAGAAGTGGAGCGACAAGGACAACGAAGTCCGCAGGGACCAGGAAGCCTACAACAAGTCCATCGATGAGCTGCAGGCTGCCAACGAAGCGCTCGCTGCTGCCAAGGATGCTTGCACCGCTGCAAAGGTAGATTTTGACAGCGATGTGAACAATATGTTCTCTGCTACCGATAGCGGTAATTCGGATGGCGAGCAGTACTGGTATAACCAGGCCTATGGTCAGGGTGGTAGCTTCGATCGCTATCAGAAGGCTCAGGCTGACGTGAAGAACGCCCAGACTGCGTTCACTACGGCTCAGGACACCAATAACGATGCATATGCAACGCTTCAGGAGCACACCAAGGAGCTCGAAGAGCTCGCTGCTCAGAAGGATGCCGCGATTGATAAGGTCGCGCTTGCAGATAAGTATGACGATCTCAAGGCCGACGCCGACAAGCTCGGCCAGGAGTACAACGAGCTCGACAACGAGGCTCTGACGGCTCGCAAGGCTGCCGATGAGGCTAATGCTGCTTGGCACAAGACGACCGACAAGAAGGCTCAGGCCGAGGCTGACCTGAAGGCTGCTCAGGGCAAGGAGCAGACTGTCAAGGACGCTCAGGATGCATTTGATGCTGCCATGGACAAGGCGGACGAGTCTGGTAAGGCTTACAATGAGGCTCTGAACAAGTCTGATAAGGCTGCTAAGGCTGCCGAGGATGCTAAGGCCGACCGTGATGCTGCCATCGATGAGCAGGTTAAGGCTAACCAGGCTCTCGCCGCGGCCAAGAAGAAGCCGCAGATCGTTAAGGCTGCCGAGGATGCGCTCAAGGCTGCCGCTGCCAAGGCTGATAAGCTGGGCCAGGAGTACAACGACCTCGAGAACGAGGCCCTGAAGGCTAAGAATACCCTTGACGCCAAGAAGGCTGCTTGGAACAAGGCTCTTGCCGCCGCCAACGCCGCTCAGGTTGCTCTCGCCGACGCTCAGAAGGCTAAGGACGAGGCCGCTATGGCTCTCGAGGACGCCAACGCTAACCTCGAGGTTAAGTCCGACGAGGCTATTGCTGCTGGTGCCAAGTACGAGCAGGCCCAGAGCGATGTTCTCGACGCTTATGCTAATCACCAGCTCGCCATGCAGGCCCAGGCTAATGCCCTGGCTCAGCTCAATGCCGCCAAGAAGGTCCTGGATTCCCTGGTTCCCTATGTTGAGCCCACTCAGCCGCAGGTGACTACCACGACCACCACGACGACCAAGACTCCCGCCAAGGACGAGAAGAAGGCCGACGAGGCTGCCCTCCCCACCACTGGTGATAGCGTCGCCGCTCAGGTTACGATCATCGCCGGTCTGGGTGCTGCTGCCATCGCCGCTGGTGCTACCCGCCGCCGCTTTAATGCCTAATGTAGCTTTTTAAGCTCGTTTCCCCTTTATAGGCGCCCCCGGTTACAATGCCGGGGGCGCCTTTGTACAAAAGAGCGCCGCTGCGATGTGTGCAGCGGCGCTCTTTTGCGTTGATTCTTATTGGGCGAGCTCGGCCCTAGGCCAATGCTCGTACGTTCGAGGAGATCTTCAGCACCAAAAAATCGGTCGAGGAGCCCAGCTTGAGCAGGTCGCCGTCGTGGATAGGAATCTGCTTGCCCTCGTCACCGGCGGAGCGCAGCGAGCGTGGCTTTTCGATAACGGTGGTCGCGCCGCTGCGTGTCACCAGCACCGTTCCATTGGTGGAGTGAAGGCCGCTTGCGAGCCATGTGCCGTTAGAAAACGCCACGCGCAGGTGCCGGCGGGATACATCGGGTCCTACATTGGTGATGGCGTTTCTGTCGTGTGCGAATGAGCCTAGAACTGTACCCTCGGGATCGAGGCTCAAGGGATAGATCGGCGGCAAGGCCGAGCCGTCTTTCGCAAGCCTGAGCAGCCCCAGTTTTGCAGGAGGCTCGTTGACCTTGTGGTTGGTATCCTGCGCCTGGACGACCTCGGTGGTCTCGAGCGTGCCAAAGGTCTGGGCTAGCTGCGTTATGGCAAAGTCTTTGACCTTGGAGGCGGCGGCATTGGGATCGGCTAGGCATCCACAGACTGTTAGCGCAAGGAACTCCAAAAGGCGCCGGTCGCTTTGCTTGAGGCCCGGCATGACGGCGATGCGGTCAAAGATATTGCGCAGGATGGAACCATCGAGCTCCCAGTGTTCGAGCGACGTTGCCATGCGCTCGAGGGCATGCGCCGTAATGGCTTGCTGGCGAGCGTTGGCGGCCGCTGGACCGCTGTCGCCGCCGACTTTTGCAGCGGCGGTCAAGTTCTGGACGCTCTGCGAAAAATCGGCAAACATCTCGGGGTCGATCTTGTCGGTACCCGGAACGACGTGCACCACGCGTCGCGATAGGAACGTCTTTTCGGTAATGCGAAACCTTGGGGCCGGTTTGGAGCCCATCGGCTTGTCCGAAATCAAGATGCGCGCCGCTTCGCGGTTATTGATCTGCAGGTCGCACTTAAGGAAATCAAAGAGCACCTCGGAAGGTGTTTCCGCACGCATGATGCAAGGCTCCTTTCTGGTATCCGCGGAAGGTGTTAGATGCAAAAGCCGGGCAGGACATAGGTCATTTGGTCCGGTTTGTTTCCGGGCGTTGCCCAGCTAAACACGTCGCCGTCTTTTCCAACGCGGTTAAAGTACGTCGAGTCGGCTTCCTCGCTGCAGTCGGCGCTGGGAGTGCGCTCCCAATAGCAGATCTTCTTACCGTCGACGGTGCGGATCATGGCATCGTTGGTGGTCAGGCCGCTTATGCCCTGCTCGTGATAGAGCTGGTACTGGTCGCCTTCTCCGCTGTAGAGGGCAGAAAGGTACTCGTAGCCTTCTGCGAATGTTTCGGGCGCCTGGTAGCCGCATAGCTCACTCATGGACGGCAGCCACAGCTTGTCGTCGGTGGTGGTGATGCTGCCGGCGTCTTTGGTGCCACCGGTGTTGTTGGTGAGCTTTCGCACCGAGCGAATCTGATGGCGAAGATCGTCGGGCAGCATGGCCATACCCTTGTCCGCCAGCCACGCGCGAAGGGATGACTGCTCCCAGCCGCCCGACGCGGCGCTGTCGTTGACAGGACGCATGGCGATGGGGGTGCGGAACATAAAGGTGATGCCCGCGGGGGAACCATTATCGGTGAGTGTGTCTGCCTTAAAGCCGACGATCTGGACCTGCGCCTGTGTTCCGTCGGAAAGCCTGATGGTCTTGGTGCTCTCGTCTTCGAGCGAATACTTGCTGTTTACCAGGTGGTAGGTTTCGGCAATCTCGAGCGCCTTTTTGTTGGAGGATGTCTCTTGGATTTTGCGGGAGATCAGGGCGAGTTCTTCCCAGGTGTAATCGTCGAGTGACGGCTTGATGCCGTGTGCCAGGTCGATAAGCCCCCAGCACCCCGTGGCAATGGCGGAAGCTGCGATGCCGGCAACGCAGACGCCGCCGAACACGAGCGCGGCGCGCCGCGAGATGAGCGGGCGATGCACCTGAGACTTGTCGGAGCCGGATGCCTTTTGCTTTTGGCTGGCGTCGATAGGGGTGGGCAGCGGCGTGCGCGGCTCAAAATCGATGTCTTTGATCCAGGCATCGAGCTTGCCGACAATCGAAGAAAGCGGCGCGCGCTGGGACTGCTCGTTATGGATGCCGCTCATGATGACATCGACGAGCTTTTGATCGCCGGGCACGCGCGCCTCAAGCGGCTCGGGCTCGTGCTCGATCTTGTACAGGTAGGGCGACTGGTCCATATGCTCGCTTAGGCGATATGGCGTGTGGCCGGCATAGAGCGTATAGAGCACGCTGCAGAGCTCGTATGTATCAATGCTGGGCGACGTGCGCAGCGGCGCCAGCTCGGGGATGTCGCTGGAGAGCATCTCGGGCGGGGCGAACTCGGGGGTGCCGTTGCGCCAGATGCCGGTGGACATGGTAAACGAGGGGTCTGAGCGCTTGATACTCGAGCTGCCCAGATCGACCAGGCAAAGGTCAAAACTGCAGTGTGCAATCTGCTGGGCAAGGGGCCGGCGCGTTGTGCGAATGATGATATTGCGCAAGGAGATATCACGGTGCACAAACGGCGCATCGAGCTTTTGAGCACCCAGGAGAATCTCTCCCAGGCGTTTTCCGATTGCGGCGACGGTGTTTGCGGGAATGTGGCCGCCCTCGGCGGGATCGGTTAGCTCTGCCACGGCATCGCGAAGGGGCAGGCCCTCAATCCACTCCATAAGGATGACCGGCGTGTTGCTGGTATAACCGTAGCCATAGGTTTTGGGAAAGCCGCCCAACAGTGAGACGGCTGCAAGATTGCGATATTCCTCGGTAAGCGTCTTGATGCCCGAGGGGCTGACAGCGGAGCCATTTTCACCACAGCCGCTGAGGGGCCACAGCGTCTTGAGCGCAAAGGTCTCGCCCTCGGTGTTGGCGACCTTGTGAAGATGGTGGGAACCGCCGCCGACTGCCCCGCAATCCAACAGGGTGGTAAAGCGGCGAATGGTATCAGGGTCTTCGGTGGTCGCAAACATGGCGTTTGGTTCAAAGGGGGGACAACGCGATGATATTCATGTCCGTGTCGTACGTCACGGGGCGATCCTTTCGAGAAAAAGTGCATAGCCATAATGTTAGTGAAAAGGTAGCGCAACCGTTGCCTTAATCGAAAAGGTGCCGTTATTTGCAGGGGATGATGCAAATAACGGCACCTTGTGCGTCGAAGATGTGTGGGCGGGCTAGTCTGTGATGCGAATGACCAAGAAACGCGTCGTGGCGCCCAGGCAGAGCGTGTCTCCGTTGTGAATCTCGACGGGAGTGTTGGCAAAGTTGGCGGGGCGGTCGCGGCGGGGCGGCTCGATACACTGCCGGCAGCGATCGACCCCCGAGATCAAAAACGATCCGTTGGTGGAGTCGAGGCCCTGCGCAAGCCAGTGTCCGTCTTGGAGCCAAACGCGCAAATGTTGGCGCGAGACATCGGAATCGACGTCGGTGATGGCGTTCTCGTCGCCCGTCAGCGACCCGATAATGCTGCCTACCGGGTCGGTGGTAAGGGGACGTAACGGCGGTCGCGCCGAGTTGCCCACGACGCGCAACAGCCCCAAGCGAATGTCGCCCGTGGGACGCGCAGTCGCCGAGAAAAACGAGGTGACGGTTGTCTCGACCGTGCCGAGCGTCGAGAGCATCTGGTCGGACACAAAGGACTCGGTGTATTCGATAGCGCGGGCGGGGTCGCCCAGGCAGCCGGTAACGATAAAAAAGAGCAGATGGATGTAGAGGCGATCTTTGATGTCGTTATTGGCGGCGGTTTCGATGCGCTCGACACCGTTTCTAAAGAGCATGCCGTCGACGCCGCAATTGGCAAGGGCATCCTGCATGTCTGGGACGCACGACTCCATATAGCGTTTTACGACCTTGCTCAGCGATTGGGGATCGGAGCCTCGGTTTTGCATGATGAGATTGAGTATCTGGCGCGCGCTTTGCTCGAAGGGCGCAAATAGGGATTCGGGAAGGTCGCCGGGTTGAGTGTGGACGATTTCGCGTGAGATAAACGACGGGACCGTCAGACGCTCGGAAACGAGGCGTCCACCGTAACGGGCGTTGCTGGCCATGAGAATTTGCGCAGCGCAGCCGTTGTTGATGCGGCCGAGCGACTTAAGCCCGGCGTACAGTACACAAGATGGAGTATCGACCATTAAATTTTACCCCCCCCCCTCAATGAAAGTGGACAGAATGGGAAATACCATCAATTATAGGCGCTTTGCGGTTCGAAATGCTCGCCAGGGGGCACGAACGGCGTAAATCGCTTTCGAAAGGTAGCAAATAGAAATAAGGGCAGCGTGGATTAATAAGCTGGGACAGCGCGCCGGCACGACCGTTGTGGGCAACATTTGGCATGCTGTCGCTTTGGCTTTGAGGCACGGGCCCGTGCGCTACCATAAAAACCAATGAACTTTGACGTACGACCCGCTGAGCCTGCCCCGGCGGGCTTTTGGCGTTGCGATGCCGGAGGACCATATGCTCATTCACCGTATAGCCGCGCAGCTCTACACTGCCGAGGCGCTGCAGACCGTTGAGGCGGGGCTCGATGCCGGCGAGGACGTGACGCTGGCCGTGTCGCAGTCGGGTCGCACGCTTATGGCGGCAGCCCAGTTTGCGCGTCGCCCGCGCCCCACGGTCTACATTGTGAGTGGCGAGGATGCGGCCGATCGCGCCGCACGCAGTCTGGCCGCCTATGTGGGCCTGGCGCACGTGTGCCGCTTTCCCGAGCGCAAGGACTACCCTTGGCGCGAGCAGGCGCCCGACGACGCCGTGGTAGCCCAGCGCTGCGAGGCGCTCGGGCGCATCGTGCGCGGGGACAACTGCATCATGGTCGCCTCCGCTCGCGCACTGCTGCGTTGCGTGCCGCCGGTCGAGAGCCGCTATTGGGAGTCCACTACTTTTACGGTGGGCGAGGAGATTCCCTTCGACGAGGTGCCGCAGCGCCTGGTGGGCATGGGCTACGCCAATGCCGGTGCCGCCGACGCGCCCGGCCTGTTCCGCGTGCACGGCGACACCGTCGAGGTGTTTCCCGCGCAGGAGAAGGCACCCGTGCGCATTGAGTTCTTTGGCGACGAGATCGACCGCATCCGTCGCATGGTGAGTTCCACGGGCCAAACCATCGGCAACGAGGACAGCATTGAGATCTTCCCCTGCCGCGAGCTGGCGCTCACCGACGAGGCAGTCCACAACATGCATGTGGCGCTCTACCGCGCCAGCCAGGACGACAGCAAGCTGGCGGCGCTGCTCGAGATGGTGGACGCGCGCATCGTCACGCCCGAGCTCGACCGCTTTTTGCCGGTGATGTACGGCCAGACCGTGAGCCCGTTGGCGCACGTGAGCGGCAAGGCACTTGTGGTCCTGTCCGAGCCGCGCTCGCTGTTCGACGACTGCCTACGTGCCTACGAGGATATCGAAGCCCGTGCCGACGAGGCGGGGATTGACCGTCTGGACGGTCTGTACGTGCGTGCCCAGCAGCTCGACTTTGGTGCTCAGCAGCGTCTGAACTACGTGAGCCTGATTCGTGCCGGCGGCGCGGTTACGGCCGAGCTCAAGATTGAGCAGCCGGCCATTGCGGGCTCGGACAATCGATTTATGACGCGCATTCAGGAGGTTGTGGGCAAGCGCTACGCTTGCGTGTTTGCCATTCCCGACCGCGGTGCGCGCGAGTCGATGGAGCTCACCTTTGGCGATGCGGGCATTACCTTTGAGGAGTCGCTGACTGCCGCCCCCGAAAACGCCGGCGTTATCGGCGACCGTGTACGTGTGGCGGCGGCGGATTCTGCCGACCGCGCCGCCCGCCAGGGGGCCCATGCCTCGATTCGCGAGCGCCATGCCGACGCGCTCAACGCCCGCCCGCTCGAGGCGGGCGCGG
>NZ_QROM01000004.1:46478-125542 GCF_003474365.1 Collinsella sp. AF38-3AC | reverse complement strand
GGGGGGGGGGGGGCGCGGCCCAGGCTGCCGCCGGTGCCGCTGTGCCCACCATCTCGCGCGGGCGCGTGACCTTTGTGGATGCCGCTCTGCCGCAGGGCGTGGTGGTGCCCGATGCCAATCTAGCCGTGTTCTCGATCGCCGACCTCAACGCCCGCATGGATGCCAACCGTGCCCGCAGCCGCCGCAAGGTCGACATTACGCAGATCACCTTCCCCTTTAAGCCGGGCGACTACGTGGTGCACGCAACGCATGGCATCGCGCTCTTTAGCGAGATTGCGCGCCAGGAAGTGGGCGGCAAGGAGCGCGACTACTTTTTGCTGGAATATGCCGACGGCGACAAGCTCTATGTGCCGCTCGAGCAGGTCGACCGCATCACACGCTATGTTGGCCCCGACGGCGACAAGCCACGCCTGACCAGGCTCAACACCGCCGACTGGACGCGTGCCACCAACAAGGCGCGCAAGAACGCCAAAAAGCTGGCGTTTGACCTGGTCGATCTGTATACGCGCCGCTCCTCGATTACCGGTATCGCCTGCCCACCCGACACGCCCGAGCAGATCGAGATGGAGGAGAGCTTTCCCTACGACGAGACGCGCGACCAGCTGGAGGCCATCGCCGACATTAAGGCAGACATGGAGGCGCCCAAGCCCATGGACCGCCTGCTGTGCGGCGATGTGGGCTTTGGCAAGACCGAGGTCGCCCTGCGCGCGGCGTTTAAGTGCGTGGACTCCGGCCGTCAGGTCATGGTGCTCTGCCCCACGACTATTTTGGCCCAGCAGCACTACGAGACGTTCTTTGAGCGCTTTGCCCCGTTTGGCCTTGAGGTCGAGGTGCTCAGCCGCTTCCGCACGCCGGCGCAGCAAAAGCGCGCGCTCAAGGCGTTTGCCGAGGGCACGATCGATGTGCTTATTGGCACGCATCGCCTGCTTTCGGCCGATGTGAACCCCAAGAACCTGGGCCTGGTGATCATCGACGAGGAGCAGCGCTTTGGCGTGCAGCACAAGGAGCAGCTCAAGAACTTGCGCGAGCAGATCGACGTGCTCACGCTTTCGGCAACGCCCATTCCGCGCACCATGCAGATGGCGACGAGCGGCGTGCGCGACATGAGCCTGATCACCACACCGCCGACCGGGCGCCGTCCCGTGATTGTGCACGTGGGGGAGTACGACCCCGACGTGGTGAGTGCAGCGATTCGCCTGGAGGTGAGTCGCGGCGGACAGGTGTACTACGTGTCCAATCGCGTCAAGACCATCGACGACGCCGTGGCGCGCGTGCACGAGGCCGCGCCCGAGGCGCGCGTGGGCGTGGCGCACGGCAAGATGAGCCCGCGCGAGGTCGAGGACGTGATGATCGAGTTCGCGACCAAAAAGATCGACGTGCTCATTGCCACGACCATCGTGGAGAGCGGTATCGACAACGCGTGCGCCAACACGCTTATCATCGAGGACTCGCAGCGCCTGGGCCTGGCACAGCTCTACCAGCTCAAGGGCCGTGTGGGTCGCTCGGCCACGCAGGCCTACGCGTACTTTATGTTCCCGGGCGAGCTGCCGCTCACCGAGGAGGCGACGGCGCGCCTGACCGCACTTTCCGAGTTCCAGGACCTGGGCAGCGGCATGCGCATCGCCATGAGCGACCTGGAGATTCGCGGCGCCGGCTCGCTTATGGGCGCCGAGCAGCACGGCAACCTGTCGAGCGTGGGCTTTGACCTGTTTACGCAGATGCTGGGCCAGGCCGTGGCCGAGGCGCGCGGCGACGACGATGCCGGCGTGGAGGCGGCGAACGTGGGCATTAACCTGCCGGCCGATTACTTCTTGTCCGAGGAGTACCTGCCGGCGGTGGACCAGCGCGTGCTCGTGTACCGTAAGCTCGCGGCGGCCGAGGACCTGGAGAGCATCGACGAGGTGCAGGAAGAGACCGAGGCCGCGCATGGCGAGCTGCCGTTGGCGGGGCTCAACCTGTTCAACCGTGCGCGCATTCGTATTCGCGGCGAGCGCCTGGGGCTCGAGAGTGTCACGCTCAGCGGCGGGCGCATTACCTTCCTGGGCGTCGACGTGCCCAAGAAGGTGGCCTTTGAGTTCAAGACCCGCTATGGCGCGGTGAACTTCCCCAAGAGCCGCAAGCTATCGGTGCCCTACAAGGCGGGCGCCGGCGCAGGCAGCGGCCTGGGCCGTGGTCTCGACGCCGACGACGGCACCGGCCCCGTGGCGGCCGCACTCATGCTGCTGCAGCAGCTGGGTGCGAGCGACGACGACTAACAAGTAAGTCGGTGGGACAAAGTTATCAGTAGTTTTGTCCCAGGTGCGACAGTCGCATCGAGCCTGTCAACGCAAGCAACCCTGGGACAAAAACTACTGATAACTTTGTCCCACCACGTTGCGGGTCGACCCTTCGCCCCATCGAAAGGAAAGCATGTTCGGGTACATTTACAAGAAAGATGCCGCTGCTATCGCGGTTGTCCTGTGCCTTTGTCTGTGCGTGGGCAGCTTTTTCGATTATCAGATCTCGAGCGCGCTGTTTAACATCGCTAGCATGTACGGCCGCTTTATCGAGGCCGCCGGCGAGCTGCCGTTCGAGCTGACGGCGAGCATCGCGGGCGTTATGCTCGTGCGCGCGGTGCGTCCCGACTCCAGGGGGAGCAAATGGCTCGCCGTGCTCGGCATCCTTGTCAACGTCGGTCTGACTGGCTACGAGGTCGTTTCGTCCCTGCGGGTTGGCGGCAAACTTGTCGCAGCACAGTTGGTGCTGACGTTTGTGCTGGTCATCGCCGCCAACCTTATCGTCTGCCGCCTCACGCGCGATACCGATCCCAAAGAGCTCACGCGCTGGGCGTTGATGGTGCTTGCCGTGTGGGTCGCCCAGGCCGTCATCCTCAACGTGATCGTCAAGCCGCTGTGGTCGCGCCCGCGCATGCGCGTGATCGCGGTGACGCAGGGACTCGATTTTCAGCCGTGGTGGGTGATCGGTAACCCCGACAAGTGGGCCTATATCGCCGCCGGCGTGATCAAGGACGGCTTTAAGTCGTTTGCGAGCGGACACACGGCGCACGCGGCGATCGGTCTTATGCTCGCCGGGCTTCCCGCGGCGACCTTTAAGGAAAAGCCGTCGCGCCGCCGCGTGGTCTTTTGGGTCGCCGCTGTGGTTGCGGCGCTCGTCGCCTTTGGTCGCATCGTGATTGGCGCGCACTTTTTGAGTGACGTGAGCTGCGGCTTTGCCCTGGTGCTGGCGCTCGAGTGCCTTGCCGCGCGCATTGCTTATCCGGGCGGCGTACAATAGCCCCATCTGAATCATCGGGCTCGTGCCCGGCTAGAGAGGATTATCATGCTCGCGTTCAACAACGACTATTCCCACGGCGCACATCCGGCGGTGCTGCAGGCGCTCGTCGACACCAATATGGAGCCGCAACCCGGCTACGGTACCGATGCACATACCGAGCGTGCCAAGCAACTTATTCGCGAGGCCTGCCAGGCGCCTGACGCCGACGTGTTTTTCCTGGTGGGCGGCACGCAGGCTAACGCGACGGTGATCGACATGCTGCTTGCGCCGTACGAGGGCGTCGTTGCTGCCGAGACTGGCCACGTTGCCTGCCACGAGGCGGGCGCCATCGAGTTTGGCGGCCACAAGGTGCTCACCATCCCTGGCTACGAGGGCAAGATGCACGCCGAGGATCTCGAAAACTATATCCAGGTGTTCTACGAAAACGAGAGCTACGAGCACACGGTATTCCCGGGCGCCGTGTATGTGAGCCTGTCGACCGAGTACGGCACGCTGTACTCCAAGGCCGAGCTCGCGGCGATTCATGCGGTGTGCCAGAAGCGCCAGATTCCGCTGTTTGTGGATGGCGCCCGCCTGGCCTATGCGCTGGCAGCCGATGAGTGCGACATTACCCTGCCCGAGCTGGCACAGCTGTGCGACGTGTTCTACATTGGCGGCACCAAGTGCGGCGCGCTTTGCGGCGAAGCCGTGGTGTTTTGCGGCATGCACGCTCCGGCACATCCCATTCCGCGCATTAAGCAGCACGGAGCGCTGCTTGCCAAGGGCCGCCTGACGGGCGTGCAGTTTGAGGCACTCTTTACCGATGGCCTGTATTTTGAGGTTGGTCGCCAGGCAATCGAGGCCGCGCAGGCGCTTCGTCGCGTGCTGCACGAGCGCGGCTACCAGTTCTTCTTGGAGACGCCGACCAACCAGCAGTTCGTGATTCTGCCCAACGAGGACATGGCCCGCATTCGCGAACATGCCTCGATCGAGTACTGGGAAAAGTACGACGAGGCCCACACCGTGGTACGTTTTTGCACCAGCTGGGCCACGACGCAGGAGGACATCGACGCGCTGGCGGCTGTCCTGTAGGTTGATGTAATGACGAGGGGCCGCCTTGCACCTGGGTTTGGCGCGGGGCGGCCTTTGCTTTTGAGAGGGAAGGGTTGTATGGCCGAGATGTCCGAGCCGACGATTCGCCTGGCGACGCCCGAAGACGCGCCGGCGTTGCTTGCCATCTATGAGCCGTATGTGCGCCAGACGGCGATTACCTGCGAATACGAGGTGCCGAGCGTTGAGGAGTTCGCCGGGCGCATCGAGCGTACACTCAAGCGCTATCCGTATCTGGTGATGGAGCTGGACGGGCGTCCGGTGGGTTATGCCTACGTGAGCCCGCTCAACAGCCGCGAGGCATACGACTGGTCGGTCGAGACGTCAATCTACCTGGCGCGCGATGTGCGCCATGGTGGGCTGGGTCGCAAGCTGCACGATGCGCTCAAGCAATGCCTGGTCGCGATGGGCATCACCAACATGTGCGCGCTCATCGCCGTACCGCACGACAAAGACGACGAGTATCTGACGCACAACAGCCAGGACTTCCATGCCCATATGGGGTATCGCCTGGTGGGCGCCTTCGACCGTTGCGCCCAAAAGTTCGGCCGCTGGTACGACATGTGCTGGATGGAGCTGGTCCTAGCCGAGCGCGTCCCCAACCAACCCAAACCAACCTGGTTCCCCGACCTCCTCGCCTAAAACCACCACAATGGGGACAGGCACCTTTGTGGTGGTTTCTCTCGAAAATCGGCCGTTTTTGGCGCGTTAACCTTAAAAACCACCACAAAGGTGCCTGTCCCCATTGTGGTGGTTTTGGTGGTGGTTAGCCGATGGGCTCGGTGTATTTGGCGCGGTCGGTGCGCTGGATACGCTTGGAGATGTGCAGCGGGCGGCCGTCGGTGTCGTAGACGTAGTCGGTGATCAGAATCAGCGCCTGCCCGCGCTTCACATTGAGCAAAAACGCCTCGTTTTGCGAGGCATAACACACCTCAAAGGTCTTGTGCCCCTGCGCCGGCGCGCGATGGAACTCCTGGCGCAGTGCGGTGTAGAGCGATCCGTTGATATCGCGATCGATGAGCGCCTCAAAACTTGGCGGCAGATAGGTGGTCTCCAAGCACAGCGGCGCATCGTCTAGATAGCGCAGACGGACGAGCTTGACGAGCTTGCTGCCCACGGCGGCATCGAAAAACTTGGCCACGTCGCCGGCAGCCTTGGCAAAGCCCGAGTCCACCGTGCGCGTGGTGGGCTTCATGCCCTGGCCCTGGATCTGCGCCGTGTAGCTCGAAAACACCAGGTTGTTCTCGTGGAGCGCCGGCGTGTCAGCCACAAAGGCGCCGCGCCCGCGCTCGGTGCGAACCAGGCCCTCGTCAACAAGCACCTTAAGGGCATGGCGCACAGTGCTGCGCGACAGCCCCGATTCGTCCATGAGCTCCATTTCGGACGGCAGCTTGTCACCGCAGGCGTAGATGCCGGCAGCGATGCGGTCGCGAAGCGTGGCCGCCAGACGCTCGTATTGGGTCAGTTTCTTTTTAGATGAAGCGCTCATGCGATCAACCTGTATCTAACCTGTATGCTTGCCTAATCAAGCATGTATCCAATTCAACAACAAAACCGCTGGTAACGAGTATTTATATACCGTATCAGCAAAATATCTAAGACAAATATAGCATACAACTAGTCGACATCGCTAAAACATGTATGTAACTTGTATGCCATCAAGAGCATCAAATGAGAAGAAAGGCTGATGCACGATGACTACTCAGGAACAGGTTAAGGATGTCGTCTCCCAGGTTTTGGCTGACAAGGCAGACAAGGGCGGCATCAAGCGCGTTGTGTGGATTGGCGCCGGCGGATCCAACGGCGGCAACTATCCTGCCCAGTACTTTATGGAGCACGAGGCTACGCAGGTCGTGAGCTCCAGCTACACCAGCAACGAGTTCGTGCACGCCACCCCGGCCTACGTCAACGAGAACACCCTGGCCGTCGTCGTTTCCATGCGCGGCACCAAGGAGACCATTGTCGCCGCTCAGGTCGCTAAGGACCACGGCGCCAGCACCATCGCCATCTATGTTGACGAGTCCGCCCTCACCGAGGTCTGTGACTACAAGATTCAGTACGACAGCTTGGCCGTCGACGAGTCCTGCATGGGCCGCACCAACTCCGCCGTTGTGACCATGATCGCTATGGAGCTTACGCAGCAGACCGAGGGCTATGCCGAGTACGAGACCGCTATGGCAGCCTTCGACCTGGTCGATCCTATCTATCGCAAGGCCGTTGAGTACACCCGTCCGCTCGCTGCCAAGTGGGCCGAGCAGAACGCTGACAAGCCCTGCATCAACGTCATGGCTCAGGGTCCGCTCTTTGGTGCCGCCTATGTCTTTAGCATCTGCAACGTGCAGGAGATGCTGCAGATCGACTCCTGCACCATCAACACCTGCGACTTCTTCCACGGCCCCTTCGAGATCCTGGACAAGCGCACCTCGCTGTTCCAGCTCATCAGCGTCGGCCGCAGCCGCTGCAATGACGAGCGCGGCATCCGCTTTGTCAACCAGTACGGTGGCGAGCGCGTCTATCAGCTCGATGCCAAGGAGCTCGGTCTCAACGACATCAAAGACAGCGTGAGCGAGTACTTCAACCACCTGATCTTTGCGCCGATCCTCAACAACGTGTACATGCGTGCACTCTCTGCCGTTACCCACAAGGACTACATGACGCGCCGCTACATGTGGAAGCTGGACTACTAGGAGTTACGCGGTTTTACCAAACCGCGTAACGGCTCGACGCTGCGCTGTCCGTCCTCTACCTGCGGCGGGTCACTCATTGGGGACGTACTTAAACGACTGCCCCAAGGTGAGAGTGGATAAGCTCCCGTTTTTGGCCTGTTTGGTGGCTCAAAGTGGGAGATTATTCACTCTCGTCATTTTGCGGCAGTTGGGTGACTAGTCATCGGGGACGTTTTTGTTTGACTAGTCGTTTAAGAACGTCCCCAATGACTACACTCCTTTTGTCTAGAGATTTCCCGTTTGCCGATTTGTGTCTTGATAAATGTATATAACGACTATAACGTAGCATGAAACATACTGGAAACAAAGCCAAGGAGGCTACGTTGAAGAGAAGCAATCTGGGCTATGTGCTGGTGCTGATCGCCGCGCTTATGTGGGGCAGCATCGGAATCTTTGTAAACGGCATCTCGGCCATGGGCGTTTCGTCCCAGAGCATGGCTGCCTTTCGCTTGTTGGTCGGAGCGCTTATCTTGGCGCCGGTCCTGATGTTTATGGGCTGCCGTCCGGGTGAGGGGTCTACCGTGGCTCAGGGTCCGCTGGCCCTGTTCAAGGCAAGCCCTAAAGAGCTTGTTCCCTGCGCGCTTGTCGGTATCGTCGGTTTGGCCGCCGCCAACACCTGCTATTACGAGTGCATGGGCGAGGTGGGCATGTCCACGGCCTCGGTGCTGCTCTACACCTCGCCGGTGTTTGGCGTCGTGCTCGGCCGCGTGCTTTATCGTGAGGACGTGACCCCTAACAAGCTTGTTGCCATCGCTTTTAACATAGGTGGCTGTGTACTTGCAGTGACCAATGGCGACCTTTCCGGTTTCCATTTTTCGGTTTGGGGCGTCACGTCGGGCGTGATTGCGGGCCTTTGTGGTGCGTCGCTCGCGGTGTTTAGCCGAATAGCAACCAAGACGGTCCACCCGCTGGCCGTCACGTTTTGGGGCTTTGTTTTTGGCGGTGCGGTTATGGCAGCTATCGCGGCTCCGTGGCCGGATGTCGCCGTGGCAATGTCGCCACAGCTGCTGCTGCTGTTCCTTGGCTTTGGACTCATCCCCACAGCCGTGGCTTACATCTTATATATGCAGGGTCTATCCATGGGGCTCGAGACGTCGAAAGTTCCCGTCGTAATGTCATTCGAGACAGTCGTCACCGTACTGCTGGGCATTGGTATCTACGCGGAGCCCGCCGGCACGATCAAAGTATTGGGCATTGTCTTGGTGCTCGTGTCCATCGTGATCATGAATACGGATTTTACCATGCTGCGCAACAGTACCTTTGTCGGCCATGTTATTGAGAGCATGACCTTTAAGCCCAACGCGTGGTGGACGGAGAAATCGCAGGACATGGATCTCTTCAAGGAGCGCACGGGCATCGCGCTGGAACCCACCGTGCAGGAAAGCCCCTGGTATTTCGTGCGATAGAGGCAGTGTAAGCCCTTGGGGAACGTAACTGAGCGGGACTGTCCAACGAGCCACGGCGCTTTCGTTTCCAGTCAGTTAAACCCGCGAACGGTCGATATTTGGCCGTGAGTGGTTCTTATAATAATTATCAATATTCGCAACGTATAAGACGTTATAATGACCATAACGAAAAGGAGGAGGCAAGATGAATCAGATCATTCTCGCATCTCATGGCGGCCTGGCCGCAGGCGCCAAAGACACGCTCGAGATGGTTCTCGGCGACGTGTCGAACGTCCACGTCGTGTCGCTTGCTCGTGACGACAAGGAGCCCATCACCAATAAGGTGGACGCTCTGATCGCCACGTTCAACGCGGACGACACCGTCTATGTGCTGACCGATATGCTCGGCAGCTCGGTCAACAACAGCATGGTCGAGCTTTCCCGCAACGGTGCAGCATTCACGGTGATCAGCGGTTTCAACATTCCGCTGGCACTGACGCTTGCTATGAGCCCCGTCCCCGTCACGGGCGCCGAGCTCGCGGCCCTCATCAACGAGGCCCGCACCGGTCTGACCAACCCCAACGCGCCGATCGAGGCTGCCGTGGCCCCCACTAAGAAGGCCAAGGCGCCCCGTCACGGCTCCGGTCCCGCCAAGATCGTCCTCGCACGTCTTGACTACCGTCTGCTGCACGGCCAGGTCGTCTTTACCTGGACCACCAAGGTTCAGGCCGAGCGCATCATCGTCGTCGACAACGCTGCCGCCAACGATGACATCAAGAAGGGTGCTCTAAAGTTGGCCAAGCCCCAGGGCGTGCGCCTGAACGTCTTCACCGTCGAGCGTGCCCTCGCCAAGATGGACAAGCTCAACACCCTCGGCGAGCGCGTCATGTTCGTCTTTGGCAACACGGCCGAGATGCTGCAGTTCTGCCAGGGTTACAAACTCGACGCCATCAACCTGGGCGCCACCGCCAACCACGACGGTGCCGATCAGGTCGGCGGCAAGGACAGCTCCGTCTTCTTCGACGCCACCCAGAAGGCCGACGTCAACCAGCTGCTCGACATGGGCATCAAGCTCTACGTCCAGCAGACCCCCACGTATCAGAGCGTCGACATCGACGCCAAGCTGTAATCAACCAGGCTTTTGCCTGACTGAAAGGAGAAGGGTATGAATACGTTCATCAGTGCGGTGCTCGTCGGCCTCGTCGGCGTGTTCTGCATGTGGGACTCCCGCCTGCTCGGTCGTCTTAACTTCGAGCAGCCCCTCGTTGGCGCCACGCTCGTCGGTCTGCTGCTGGGCGATGTGCCCACCGGCCTTGCCGTCGGTGCCGCCGTCGAGCTCGTGTCCATGGGCCTGGTGCAGGTCGGCGCCGCCGTTCCGCCCGATATGGTCCTGGGCGGCATCGTGGCAGCTGCCTTCGCGTGCCTGACCGATGCTTCCGCCGAGACCGCCATGACGATCGCCATCCCGGTCGCCGTCCTGGGTCAGCTCCTCGGCATCGTGTTCCGTTCCATCATCGCCGCCCTCACCCATGTGGCCGATAGCGCGATCGATAACGGCAAGTTCAAGACCGCCTACCGCATGCACATCTGCGCCGGCTCCGGTCTGTACGCCATCATGTACTTCCTGCCGATCTTCCTGGCCGTCTTTGTCGGTACCGACCTGGTCCAGGCCATCGTCAACATGGTTCCCGAGTGGCTGTCCACTGGTCTGAACGTCTCGACCAAGATCATGACCGCCTACGGTCTGGCCCTGCTGCTCACCATGATGATCAAGAAGGGTATGACCCCGTTCCTGTTCATCGGTTTCCTGCTCGCCGCTTACCTCAACCTGTCCGTCATCGCGGTCGCTCTGATCGGTGTGTGCCTGGCTGTCGTCTTCATGGGCTTCAAGTTCAACGGTTCCCATGCAGCCGCCGGTGTCGATTCCGACTACGATCCGCTCGAAGACGACGAAGACTAAGGAGGAACACACTATGGCAACCACAACCAAGGACGTGTCCCTGAACAAGAAGGTCAGCCAGTTCTTCTGGCGCTCCTGGGCCATCCAGGCCTCTTGGAACTACGAGCGTCAGATGAACATGGGCTTCCTCTACGGCATGGTTCCCACGCTCGATCGCCTCTACCCCGACGAGTCTGACCCCAAGCAGCTCGCTGCTAAGAAAGAGGCCTACCATCGTCACATGGCGTTCTACAACTGCACCCCGCAGACGAGCGCTTTCGTCCTGGGCCTCGCCGCCTCCATGGAGGAGGAGTACGCCAAGGATCCCGAGAACTTCGACCCCGATTCGATCAACGCGGTCAAGACCTCCCTCATGGGCCCGCTTTCCGGTATCGGTGACTCCTTCTTCCAGGGCACCATCCGCGTCATCGCCTTTGGTCTGGGCGTCCAGCTGGCTCAGCAGGGCTCCATCATGGGCCCGATCCTGGCCATGCTCATCTCCATCGTGCCCTCCGTGCTGATCACTTGGTTCGCCGCCAAGATGGGCTACCAGGGTGGCCACGAGTACCTGGGCAAGCTCCAGGGCGGCGACCTCATGGAGAAGCTCATGTATGTCTGCGGCATCGTGGGTCTTATGTCCGTGGGCGGCATGATCGCTACGCTGATCGGCGCCACCACCCCGCTGCAGTTCGCTGAGGGTACCGTCGTTATCCAGGACATCCTGGACGGCATGATGCCCCAGATGATCTCCCTTGGCCTCACCGGCCTTATGTACTGGCTCATCAAGAAGAACGTCAACACCGGTTGGCTTCTCGTGATCGCCATCGTGGGCGGCATCGCCCTCTCCGCGGTCGGCATCCTGGCCTAGTCGCGACCCAGCGTCTAACCGCTTTCCCCCGGGGGCCTGCCTGGCATCCCATACCCCAGGCAGGCTTCCATCCCTAAATGTGTCAAAGGGACAGTCCCTTTGTCGCATCCTCAACGGGCCGGCGACTCGGTCCTAGCCACGGTAACCCTGCGAGCGTCCGGCAATGTGACGCCGCAAAAATTCGAAAGGAATGTGTCAGATGTACGAGATCGACCTTAACCTCCCTAAGCAGATCGTCGCTGACGTCCTGTCCAACCACGAGATCCACAGCGTCGCCTTCGTCGGCTGCGGTGCTTCTATGTCCGATCTTTACCCCGCCAAGTACTTCCTGGCCAACAACACGGACAAGCTGAACGTTCAGATCTTCACCGCTAACGAGTTCAACTACGACACGCCTTCCTGGGTCAACGAGCACACCTTCGTGATCACCTGCTCCCTCGGTGGCTCCACGCCCGAGACCGTCGAGGCCAACAAGACCGCTAAGAAGCACAACTGCCCGGTCGTCTCCCTCACCAACAAGGCTGGCTCCGCTCTGACCGTCGACGCCGACCACGTCATCGTCCACGGCTTCCACGCCAACTACGCTGCCAAGTGCGAGAAGCCCGGCTATGCCATCGCCCTTGCTCTCGAGATCCTTCAGCAGACCGAGGGCTATGACCACTACGAGGACATGATCACCGGCCTCACCAACGTCTTTGAGCTCTGCGAGAACGCCGCTCAGTCCGCCAAGGGACTCGCCAAGCAGTTCGCCCAGGACTTCAAGGACGACGAGATGATCTACTTCATGGCCTCCGGTGCCTCCGAGAAGATGGCTTATTCTCACGCCGCCTTCCTGTTCACCGAGATGCAGTGGATTGACGCCGCCGCCTACAACACCGGCGAGTACTTCCACGGCCCGTTCGAGGTTTCCACCGAGGGTAAGCCCTACGTCTTCTTCATGTCCGACGGTGCCACCCGTCCGATGGACGCTCGCGCCCTCACCTTCCTGCAGCGCATGGGCGCCAAGGTCGCTCTGATCGACTCCAAGGACTACGGCCTGGCCGACGCCGTGCCGGCAAGCGTCGTCACCTACTTCAACCCGCTGCTGCACCTCGCCGTTATGCGCGAGTACGGCAACCAGATCGCCGAGGCCCGTCAGCACCCGCTGACCATGCGTCGCTACATGTGGAAGCTTTCCTACTAATCACAAGTAAGTAGACCTTACGGGTTGATTGAGAGGGGATGGGGTTTTGCCCCGTCCCCTTTTTGCTCTGGGGAGGGCGTGTGCGCACGCGCCGCAAAACCCCAGATAAAACCTACCAAAATAAACCTGTCCCTTTTTGGCAAGTGGGAGGAGATGCGTATGATCAAGGCGGTGCTGTTTGATATGGACGGCGTGCTGGTCGATACCGAGTGGTTCTACAATCGTCGCCGCGTGGCGTTTATGGAAGAGAAAGGGTTCCACTTTGACGAGATCCCCGATCTTTCGGGGTCTAACGAGCCCGCCATTTGGAAGTCGCTGGTGCCCGACGATGCTGAGCTGCGCGAGCGCCTGCGCGTGGAGTACAAGCAGGTCTACAGCCCGGTCCATCCCGTTCCGTATGCCGAGCTGCTCAACGAGCAGACGGAGCCGGTGATGCGTGAGCTGCACGAGCGCGGCGTGAAGTGTGCCATCGCGAGCTCGTCCTACCGTGAGCTCATCGACGAGCTGGTGGAGATTGCCGGTATCGCCGACGTGCTGGACTACACCATCAGCGGCCATGAGTGCAGTGCGTTTAAGCCCGACCCCGAGATCTATTTGCGCGCCATGGAGGCGTTGGGTGTTGAGCCGGCCGAGTGCCTGGTTATCGAGGACTCGCCTATGGGCATTGAGGCCGGCAAGCGCTCCGGCGCCCGCGTCCTGGCGCTGCGTCCGCACGAGGGCGTCAACCTGGACCAGTCCGCCGCCGACACCATCATCGACAACCTGGCCGACATTTTGGCCGCTTTGTAGCGTCGATCCACCACGAGTAGTACAGATTCGCACGTCTTTTGCGGCGGATTGGCTTAATTTGGCTTGGATTTTGATTCGTTTGACTTCGACTCAGACTAAGTGAGTAGACTTTTTGGCACATGCCGAGCACAAAGCGTATCTGCTTTAGTAAAACCGCAGGTCACAGAGGTGGCAGTTTTTGGTGTGCTCGGCAGATCGTAAAAAGTCTACTCACTTAGAATTTGGCTCTTTGGTTGGGGAGCTGCTGGCTCGTTTTGGTTGTCGAGAGAGGGTTAATTGAAGCGCCCACTCGCGCTCCATGCTACAATCGCCGGCATGCCCCACAATTACATCTGCCTTCGAAAGGAGCCTACGTGGCGAACGCCATCGATCAGCTCACGGACCGCGTGCTCGTGCTCGGCCGCCTCACCATCGTCCGCCGCGCCATTACTGCCGTGGCGGTCACGATTTCCGCCATTCTTCAGACATTTCTGATCCAGGCGTTCATTCAGCCCGCCGACCTGCTACCGAGCGGTCTCACCGGCGTCGCCGTCTTACTCGATCGCGTTACCTCGCTTGGCGGCGTTCACATCGACATCTCGCTCGGCATGCTGGCGCTCAACATCCCCGTGGCGCTTCTGTGCTGGAGCGGCATCAGCAAGCGCTTCGTCATCTTCTCGATGATGCAGGTCGTGCTCTCGTCGTTGTTCCTCAATATCTTTCACTTCGCCCCGTTTTTGGGCGACAAGATCATGCTCATCATTTTTGGCGGCGTGGTCTCGGGCCTGGGCGCTGCCATCGCGCTTAAGTCCGGCGCATCCACCGGCGGTACCGACTTTATCGCTCTGTGGGTCTCCAACCACACGGGCAAGACCATCTGGGGCGTCATCTTTGGTTTTAACTGCTTTATCCTGGCGATCTTTGGCTTTATGTTTGGCTGGGACAACGCGGCGTACTCCATTGTGTTTCAATTTATTTCGACCAAGACCATCGACAGCTTCTATCGCCGCTACGACCGCGTGACGCTGCAGATCACGACGCGCGAGGCAGATGAGGTCATGACCGCCTATGTCAATCACTTTCAGCACGGCATTAGCTGCGCCGAGGTCATTGGCGGATACAGCCGCGAAAAGATGTACCTGCTGCACACCGTTGTCTCGACCTACGAGAGCCAGGATATCGTCAAGCTGGTGTGCGACGTCGACCCCGGCGCCGTGATCAATGTGTTCCACACGCTTAACTTTGTGGGCGGCTGGTGGGGCGGTCATGTCGACGAGCCCATGCCTACGGCCGTGCCCGATCCCGACAAGCCCGCGCGCATGGCCAGCAGGCAGGCCCGTCTGCACGATCAGGAAAGCTTGCAGCAGGACGACGGCAAGTAAAGATTTGCTGTATGCGGTGTATCGTTTTATCAAGCTGAGGTAACATATAAAAAGACGTTATATACGTATTAGTTATTTCGATATTTTGATAAGAGTGATCAGATATGCCAGCGCCCAAAAATGCACCGCTTTACCAGCAGATTTACGACGAGATCAAGGAAGCGATCGAGAAAGGCGTTTATGCACCTAAGGAGCGCATCCCGTCCGAGCTTGAGCTTGCCGAGCAGTACGAGGTGAGCCGCATTACGGTGCGCCGCGCCGTCGAGGAGCTGTGCTCCGATGGCTACCTGGTTAAGCAACAGGGTCGCGGCACCTTTGTTTCCACGCCGCACATCAACCGCCAGTTCCATGCCTCGACGTTGCAGACGTTTTCCGCGCTATGTGCCGACAACGGCATGAAGGCCGGCGCGCACGTGGTCGATCGCCAGATTGTGCCGGCGCGTCAAAACGAGATGGAGTTCTTTGGCCTGCAGAAGGACGCGCTGCTGCTGCATATCAAGCGCGTGCGTACGGCCGATGGCGAGCCCATATTTGAGGAGAATATCTTTGTGCCGTTTGACGCCTACCGTGAGCTGTTGACGGCCGATCTTGAGGACAAGTCGATTTTTGCCGAGGTCGAGCGTGTTGGTGGAACGCCGATTGTCTCGGTTGGCTACCGCACGGTCGAGGCCGTTCGAGCTAACGTCGAGCAGGCGGCCGAGCTGGGCATTGCTCCGCACGATCCGCTGCTCAACCTGCGTGCCGGCTTTACCGGTCCCAACGGCGAGCCGGTCCTGATGGGTAAGCAGTACTACGTGGGATCGCGCTACGTTATGGTGATGTAGTTCGGGATAGAAAACGAGAGTGGATAATCTCCCGTTTTAGGTCCGGTGGCGGCCTTAAAGTGGGAGATTATCCACTCTCGTTCGTCGGGTGTCCAAAAATCCACTCTCGTCCTTTCGGAACGCGTTGCTCGTGGCTAGCGGCAGCTCGGCGCTGGTCCGCGTGGCGGCGTATAATCGGCGGCAGAGGATTCTGACGTTAGGAAACCATGACCGATAGCATGCAGCAGATGGCGCTCGACACGCTCGGCGCCTATTTTGGCTACACCTCGTTTCGCCCGGGGCAGGACCGCATGGTCGATGCGATCCTTGGCGGCCGCGACGCGCTGGGCGTTATGCCCACGGGCGCCGGCAAGTCCATTTGCTACCAGGTGCCCGCGCTCATGCTGCCTGGCATCACCTTTGTGGTGAGCCCGCTGCTGTCGCTTATGGAGGACCAGACCCGCGCGCTGCTCGCGGCGGGTGCACGCCCCAGCTATCTCAACTCCAGCCTTACTCCGGCCCAGCAAAACACCGTGCTCAAGCGGGCGCGCGAGGGTCGCTACCAGCTTATGTACGTGGCGCCCGAGCGCCTGCTCGAGCCGCGCTTTTTAGCCTTTGCGCAGGAGGCCGCGGCGGACGGCGGCATCGGCGTGCCGCTCGTGGCCATTGACGAGGCCCACTGCGTAAGCCAATGGGGCCAGGATTTCCGCCCCGCCTACCTGCAGATTCGCGAGTTCATCGATTCCCTGCCGCAGCGCCCCATCGTGGCGGCCTTTACCGCTACGGCGACCGAGCGCGTGCGTGCTGACATTCAGCAGATGCTCGGCCTGCAAAACCCCGCGTGCGTGGTGACGGGCTTCGATCGCAAGAACCTCTACTTTGGCTGCGAGGAGATGGGCGACAAGGCTAAGGCCGCCTGGGTGCGCGACTATGTGATCGCGCATTCGAGCGAGAGCGGTATCGTGTATTGCTCGACCCGCAAGACCGTCGATGCGCTCGCGAGCGAGCTTGCCGAGGCGCTGGGCCCCAGCGGCATTCGCGTTGGTCGCTACCATGCCGGCATGGGCAACGACGCCCGTCGCCAAAGCCAGCGCGCTTTTATCGACGACGATATTCAGGTGATGGTCGCCACCAACGCCTTTGGCATGGGCATTGACAAGCCCAACGTGCGCTACGTCATCCATAACAACGTGCCCGAGAGCATCGAGGCCTACTATCAGGAGGCAGGTCGCGCCGGCCGCGATGGCGATCCTGCCAGCTGTCACCTGCTGTGGAATGGCAACGATTTTCGCATGCGGCGATTTTTGATCGACCGCGGCGATGCGGCCGACGAGGCGCTCGACGATGAGCAGCGCGCGTGGGCGCTCCAGAATCGATACCGCCTGCTCAGCCAGATGGAAGGCTACTGCAATACCACCGGCTGCCTGCGCGAATACATGCTGCGCTACTTTGGCGACGAGGCCGCGGCCGAGCATGCGGCCGTAGGCGGCGCTGTCACGGACGACGCCGAGGGCTGCGACAACTGCAGCAACTGCCTCACGCAGTTCGAGGTCGAGGACGTCACCGATATGGCCCGCGCCACCGTGCGCTATGTGGCCACGCGGCCCATGCGCTTTGGCAAGTCGCTCATCGCCGATGTGCTTCACGGCGGCAACACCGAGCGCATTCGCCAGATGCATCTGGACGAGGGCCGCGGCTACGGTGAACTGTCGAGCGAATCGGTCGGGCGCATCAAGGACATCATCGGCCAGCTGTGCGGCCGCGGTTATTTGGCAACCTCGCAGGGGCAGTACCCGGTCGTGGGCCTGGGTCCGCGTGCCGGCGAGGTCGAAGAGGAGGCGTTTGCCTTTACCGTTAAGCGTCGCGCGTCCAAGCGCAAGGCCTCGGCCCGCGCCCGCCGTGCGGTGGATCTGCTGCGCGAGGAGGCCGAGCTGGATCAGCGCCCGCGCGTGGGCGACGATGCCGAGCTGTTCGAGCGCCTGCGTGCCCTGCGCAAGGAAATCTCGACCGAGCTCGAGATGGCGCCGTACATGGTCTTTTCCGACAAGGCCCTGCGCGGCCTGTGCCGCCTGCGTCCGCAGACGCGCGACGAGCTTATCCAGGTCAACGGTATTGGCGAGAAAAAGGCAGACGCCTTTGGCGAGCAGTTTATGGCGGCGATTGAAGAGTTTGAGTCCGAGCATGCGCGAGATGGAGCGTAACGATGGCAACTGACGATAAAACCGAGCGTGCCGACGTGTCCGCCGTGCCGCTGTACCAGCAGGTCATGGACGACCTAAAGGGCGAGATCGCGCGCGGCGTGTACGCGCCCGGCTCGCGCATTCCTTCCGAGATGGAGCTTGCGAAGTCCTACGGCGTGGGGCGCATTACCGTGCGCCGCGCCATTGAGGAGCTGTCGCGTGCGGGGTATCTCAACCGCCAACAGGGGAGGGGCACCTTTGTGTGCGCCCCCAAGCTCAAACGCAAGATTCGCCAGAAAGGCGATGTCCAGAGCTTTACCGAGGGCTGCGCCGCCAACGACATGGTGGCCGGAGCACGCTTGGTGTCGCGCACGGTGGTCGCGGCGACGCGCGAGGACGCGGCTTTTTTTGGCGTGGAGCCCGGCTGCGAGCTTATCGTGGTCGAGCGCGTGCGCACGGCAGATGGCGTGCCCGTCATGCTCGAGAACAACGCCTTTGTGCTGGCCGATCATCCCTACCTGCAGACGTTGGCCGATAAGGACCTCGCCGATAACTCGATCTTTGCGTTCGTTGCCGAGCATTCGGGCCGCGCACCGCTCAAGTCCGACCCCTGCACCGTGGAGATTGCGCTTGCCGATGCTCAGGCGGCCCCGCTGCTGGAGGTGCCGGTTGGCGAGCCGCTCTTCTATATGGAGGCGTACTTTACCGATGCGGACGGGCGGCCCCTGCTGCTCGGGCGCCAAAAGATCGTGGGCTCGCGCTACTTGTTTGACATCTAACGCCCATAGACAGAACAACATAGAACAAATTTGCTGAAACGACTTCACCTGTGACAGTTCGCATGTTATAAATAGGACAACATAGAACGATCGCAGGTACGAGCTGTCGTCGTTCAAAGCCGCCACACAAGGAGGAGCGTCACGGTGAACGCACACGATCTGATTCAGGAAATTATCGAGCGCAAAGGTAAGATCGAGAACGTCTTTTGGATCGCCTGTGGCGGTTCGATGATCGACCTGATGCCGGCCAACGAGCTGCTCAAGCGCGAGGCCACCACGTTTGCCTCGACGGTCTACACCGCGCGCGAGTTTTGCCTGATGGCCCCCAAGAGCCTGGGGCCGAAGTCGCTCGTCGTCGCCTGCAGCCACAGCGGCAACACGCAGGAGGTCGTCGACGGTTGCGAGATGGCGCTGGCTGCCGGTGCCGAGGTCGTGGCTATGACCGACTATGCGGGTTCCAAGATCGACAACGGCAAGTGGACCACCTGGGTCTATCCGTGGGGCAAGGGCGAGTCGCAGGCCGAGGTCCCGCAGGGCATCGGCGTTCTGATGGCTGCCGAGCTGCTCGATCAGCAGGAAGGCTACGAGGCGCTCGCCGACATGTATGCCGGCCTTAAGCAGATGGACGCGCTGCTGCCCGCCGCCCGCGAGAAGGTCAACGCGGAGCTGGGCGACCGCTTTGCCGAGCTCTGCCAGCAGCACAAGTTCTTCTACATCCTGGGTTCCGGCCCCAACTTTAGCCAGACCTACGCTATGGCCATCTGCTCGCTCATGGAGATGCAGTGGCAGCACTGCTGCTACATCCACTCCGGCGAGTACTTCCACGGCCCCTTCGAGGCCACCGAGCCCGGCGTGTTCTACTTTGTGCAGCTCGGATCGGGCGAGTGCCGTCCCATGGAGGAGCGCGCGCTCGCATTCCTCAACACGCATACCGATACGGTCATGGTGCTCGATGCGCTCGAGTACGGCGTGGGCGAGGTGCCGGCCAGCGTGCGTTCGTTCCTGGAGCCGATCTTCTTCTACGCGATGAGCTGCGAGCTGCGCGCCGCCCGCGGCAAGGTGTTCGACCACAGCCCCAAGGTTCGTCGCTATATGGGTGTCGAGCAGTACTAGGTACCGGGAAAAGTATTCACCTTCGATTCGCAAGCGAACAGCGTGCGTAAATAGCGGGCCGCACCGGGGATTTCCGGCGCGGCCCGCTCTGCATTGCGTCCATGCGTGGGGGTATCGCGTCAACCGACGACCTACTTGGCGTCGTAGGCCTCGGCATCCCACCAGTCGAGCTGGGCAATGTTGTCACGGATGTGCTGGCAGCTCTTGTGGAAGCCTTCGAGCTCGTGCTCGGAAAGGTCGAGCGTGTAGACCTCCTCGACGCCCTCGGCACCGATCACGCACGGCAGGGAGGTAAAGATGCCTTCCTCGCCATACTGGCCGGTCATAAGCGTAGAGGCCGAAAGCACGGCGTGCTCGTTGTGCAGAACGGCGGCGCAGACGCGCGCGGCGGAGTTGGCGACGGCGTACTCGGTGCACTGCTTGCCGGCGTAGGTCACATAGCCGCCCTTGCGCGCGAGCTCCTCGATCTCCATGTGGTCGAAGGCGTACTTGTCGGGGTTTTCGGCCTGAAGCTCGGTGAGGCTCTTGCCGGCGATGGTTGCGGCCTTAAAGGCGGCAAGCTGGCTAAAGCCGTGCTCGCCGATCATGTAGGCGTCGATGGACTTGGGGCTCACGCCGATCTTCTTGGAGATCTCGGTGCGCAGGCGGGCGGAATCCAGGCCGCAGCCCGAGCCGATGATCTTCTTGGGATCGTAGCCGGTCAGGTGCCACAGCTCGGTGCACACGACGTCGCAGGGGTTGGAGATGCTCACGAAGATGCCGTCAAAGCCGGCGTCGACGATGCGCTTGGCAAAGGTGCGCGCGGCGTCGGTGGTAAAGAACAGCTCGCCGTCGCGGCTGCCAGCGGCCAGCGCGACCTTGCCGGCGGCATTGACGATGACGTCGCAGCAGGCCAGCTCCTCGTAGTGGTCGTAGCAGTTGACGATCTTGGTGTTGTACGGGACAAACGAAAGGGAGTCGCGCAGGTCCTGGACCTCGGACGTCACCTTGGCCTCGTTGATATCGCACAGGTACAGCTCGTCGGCAATGCCCTGCATAAGCAGGCTGTTGGCAACGTGTGCTCCTACGTGGCCCTGGCCGACCACACCGATCTTACGCGTCTGGTACATATACGTATCCTTCCGGCCGAGTTTTTCGCGTCGAACCATTGTAGCGTCCTGTTGCCACTTTGCTAGACTAAAGTGCAGTAGTTTTTTGGGACATGCCTTAATTTCTTCTTTTGCGGCGTTGGAGGGTAGATTTTTGGGACCTACCCGAAAATCTACCGCTGGGCGATGTGCTCGCGCGGATGGGGTCGCTCGTTGTACCATAGCTGCAACTGACTCGTTAGGAGCTTCCATGCCCATTCGCATTCCCGACGCCCTCCCTGCCGCCGCGCAGCTCGAGAGTGAGAACATCTTTGTCATGACCGAGTACCGCGCGCTGCACCAGGACATCCGTCCGCTGCGCGTGCTCATCCTCAACCTCATGCCCACCAAGATCGCCACCGAGACGCAGATCATGCGTAAGCTCTCCAACACGCCGCTGCAGGTGGAGGTGGACCTGCTGCGCACCAAGACGCACGAGGCCACGCACGTGAGCGCCGGCCACCTGGAGACGTTCTACCGCACGTTCGACGACATCCGCGATATCCACTACGACGGCCTGATCATCACGGGCGCGCCGGTGGAGCAGATGCCGTTCGAAGAGGTCGACTACTGGCTCGAGCTCTGCCAGATCATGGATTGGTCTACCACGCACGTGCACTCTACGCTGCACATTTGCTGGGGCGCACAGGCGGGGCTCTACCATCATTACGGTATCCAGAAGCACGATCTGCCGGCAAAGGCGAGTGGCGTCTTTGAGCATTATCTGGTGAAGCCGCAGAGTCCGCTGGTCCGCGGCTTTGACGACCGTTTCTATGCCGTGCATTCGCGCAATACCGATGTGCGCCGCGAGGACGTGGAAGCCGAGCCGCAGCTTGAGGTCGTTGCCGTGTCCGACGAGGTGGGCCTGTACATCGTCAAGTCGACCGACAGTCGCCGCTTCTTTGTATTTGGCCACCCCGAGTACGATACCGACACGCTGCGTCTGGAGTACGAGCGCGACGTGAAGCGCGGGCTTGATCCCGAGGTGCCGGCACATTACTTCCCGGGCGACGACCCCACCGCCGAGCCGCGCAACGTCTGGCGCAGCCAGGCTCAGCTGCTCTACACCAACTGGCTCAACTACTACGTCTACCAGACCACGCCCTACGACCTGGCCCGCGCCGGCGAGGAGCACTAGACTGCGATGGTACTGCTGTAGCCGTGGCTGATGTGGCGGCGATTAGGCGCTGATGATGTTGGGCAGCGGCAGGTCGTGGGCATCGGTGGGGACGTGGTTGATGCGTTGTTCATCAAAGGCGATGCCGATGATTTGGCATGCGGGTGAGAGCATGGGCAGGTAGCGGTCGTAGCAACCGCCGCCGTAGCCCAGACGCGCGCCGGTTTGATCGAAGGCCACGAGCGGCACAACAATCATGTCGAGTGCTTCGGCAGGCACGATGGGGAAGCGGTCGCTGTCGATGTCCGTGGCCGCGAAGGCCCGCGCGGGGTGGGCGATAAACGGAGCCGCGAACGCATCGTCGGCGGCAACTGCTCGCATGCACATGCGCTGGCCACAAGCTGCGGCATTAATTGCCGAGAGCATGCACGGATAGGCCACGCGCCAGCCGCGCGCGGCGACCGCAGCGGCAAACGCGGCAGGGTTGACCTCGGAACCCATCGCGGCATAGATGGCAACGGTGTGCGGCACCGCGGCATCCGAGCGATCCAACAGCTCAACCAGCCGCGTACAGATAACGGCGGACTTTGCCGCACGCACATCCAAATCAAGAGCATCGCGCCGGGAAATCACCGCCCGTCGCAACTCAGCCTTATCCATCCCAGCTCCCTCTCCCAAACCTACCAAAAAGGGACAGGTTTATTTTGGCAGGTTTTATCTGGGCAAACGTCGAAGCCGCCGCAAAGGCGCCCTTTGTGGCGGCTTCGACTCGACGTTGGCTTCACAGCGCCGCAGCGATCGCTTCAGTCACAAACTTATTGAGTGACTCACCCTTCTTTGCCGCCGCCAGCGCTGCTTGCTTGTGGAGCTCAGAGCCCGTTCTTACGTTGAACGAGCCCTTAAAAGCCCGCTCGGGTTCCTTGCCCTTCTCGGCGCAAAACTCAAGGTAATCGTCGACGGCGTCGTGGAAGCATTGCTCCACTTCTTCAGCCGTGGAGCCTTCAAATACGATTGCGTCCCTAATGCCGGCGACCATACCTGTTAGCACATGCTGTTCGGCATCGAACTCGACTGGGGCGAAATAACCCTTGTATGCCAAAACGTTACTCATGACTACCTCCGACATCTTGCAGAAAGCGAACGATGTTTCGAATGGTCCCCGCTGTCAATTCGTCAGATGGATGAGGCGTGTGCATTACGATCATCCTGCCATCTGATGGCCTGTAGAAGCGAACGCGCGATCCGGATGTCTTGCCTTTGCTGTCCATTTCAAAGCCATATGAAGCCATAACTTTAAGAAAGTCAGCGAATCTATACGTTGAAGGACAGCTAAGCAGCTGGGCGATGAGTTTATCGGATCGAGTCATCCCGCCTCACATTCTGCAACTATATTCTAGTTGCAATTTCAGTTTGATGCAAGCACCTCTACTATAGAACATGTGTGCGTATAGAACAAGTGTTCGAATCACAACTGAGGAAGGAGACAGGCACCTTTGTGGTGGTCTGTGCTGTGGAGTGGGCGTCTGCGGCGGTTTGTCTCAATCTGTAACAGTAACTCGGCAAAATTGGACCTAAATGTTACAGATTGAGACAAACCGCCGCGGTGGGCTGCGCCGCCCCGCTCAAACCGCAGAAAAAAGGTAGATTTTCAGACATGCCCCAAAAATCTACCTTTGCCGTGCGTTAGCCCATCAGGTCGACGACGTTAAAGTCGGCGTTGCTCTTGGCGATGACGTCTCGGCCGCCAAAGACGCAGGTCGGCGACTCGGCTGCGATGCGCGTCACATCGGCGCCGAGCGAGCGCAGTTCACCGGGCGTGGCGGCGAGCATCTGGGCGCGGCGCTTCTCGCGCGCGTCGGGATCGAGGCCGGCCAGGTAAGTCGTGTTGCGGCGTTTGGTGAGCGCGTAGGGCTTCACCGGCGCGTCCATGCCGCTCACGCAGCTCACGATAAAGCCCTCAAAGGCGGACTCGTCGGGTTCAAAGCTGCCGAGCCATTCTCCCGCGCGCGCCACGCGCTCAATCGAGGGATCGATTGCCGGGTCGCGGTAGGTGTAGAACGCCGCCTGGCGCTCGCCGGCCGCGCGGAATCCGCAGCCGTACGCGCCGCCCTTTACGCGGATCTCGTTCCACAGGTAATCGTAGGAGAGCGCGTTGGCGGCAACCGCCCAGGCGCCCGTCACGTCGATGCCCAGACGACGCGGGTCGCACGCGCTTGCCGCAAAGCAGATGTCGCTGGGGATGACAAAGGCCTCGTGGCGGTCGCGCGGCACCGGCACCACGAGCGCGTCGCGGCCGGCAGCGCCGCCGCCAGCGTCCGCGCTCAACCCCAGGTCGCCCGCGGCGGCCCAGTACGCGTTAAAGTCCTCGTCGCTGCCGGTAAAGCTCGCCAGGCAGCCATCGGCCACAAAGATGCGGCCCGCCAGCTCGGCAAACTTGGCGCGCAGGCTATCCAAGCGCTCGTCAAAGTGTTCGAGCAGATCACGCAAGAACAGGTAGAAGTCCACGCCCGAGAGCTGTTCGCGCACCACGGCCGAAGGCGAGCTGTAACTCATCGCGCGACCGAGTGCTGCCGAGTGGCCGTTGTTGATAAAGCCCTGCTCAAGCCCAATGCGAATCTGCGTGAGCACGTCGCGCACGCGATCGGCGTCGGCATCGAGCAGCAGCGTGCTCGACCACACCTCGCGCGGCAGGTTTGCCAGCGCATCGATCTTCTCGGACAGGGCGCCGGCGCTTACCAGCAGGTAGGGGCGCACGCCGTCCACGTCGGGCTGCGTCATGACATCGGTCGTAAAGCTCAAAAAGCCCAGCTTGCCGGCGATGAGATTATCGAGCTCCTCGGCCGAGTGCTCGCGCGTGGGCAGCTGCTTAAGCAGGCGGCAGAGCAGTGTCACATAGGGCAGGTCCTCAAACGCGACGCAGCTCAGGTCGAAATACTGCATGGCGTAGGCCAGGCGGTTGGTGGGGATGCCGTGGCGCAGGCAGGGGATGGGCGCGGTCGTGTCTACGACCAGCGGCGGCTCGGGGCGCGCCTCGCCAATGTCGGACACGCGCAGGCGCGGCAGCGTGGCCTTGGCCTCGGGCGTGTCTTCTGCCTCCTGCGCGGCACGCAGCGCGGCCGTGCGCTCGACCACGTCGGCCAGCTCGGCATCGGTCATGGCATCGCGCTTGGCTGCCAGCTCGGCGGCCTCGGCACCCTCTGCGCCCTCGGCGGCGTCCACCGGCACCAGCTCGACGAGCGCCATGTGGTCGTTTTCCAGCACCAGCTCGCGCAGCAGGTCCTCAAAGTAGCTACCGTCCAGCTCGCCGCGCAGCTCCTCGTACACCGGGCCGTACTTGAGCGCCAGCGTCGCGGCGTTGTCATCGTAGAGCCAGGTGCTCAGCGCGTCGCACGCAATGGCCACGCCGTCGGCGATACCGTAGTCGCGCTGGCGCAGGTCGTACTCGTTGCTGCTGATGATGGCTTCCAGGCGCCCGCGCGGAACGCCATGCTCGCACAGGTCGCGGCAAGCGTCTTGGAACACGCGACGCAGCTCGCGCGCCACGCCGGGCTGCGCGTTTTGCAGCATGATGAGCTCGTAGGGCTGCAGGCTCTCGGCCGCGGTGTAGCTCACCACGTTGCCGCCCAGGCCGGCGGCCAGAATGGCCTTCTTAACTGGTGCCTCGTTGGAGCCCAGCAGCGCCTCGAACAGGATGTCCGCCGCGATCGTGCGCTTGCGGTCGAGCGCGCTGCCCAGCACAAGACCCAGGCCCACCAGGGCGTTCTCGGGCGTGGTAGCCATCTCGATGCGCTTGTACTCGCAGGTCACAGGCGCCTGTACGCCCAGCGGATTGGGCGCCAGCGCGGACGGGTCCTCGCCGGCGGCAACGGCTGCGTCCATGCGGCGGCTCGCGGCACTCGGCTGCGACAGATAGCGCTCGTCCAAAAAGGCCAGGGCGCGGTCCACGTCCAGGTCGCCGTAGAGCGTGATGTAGGAGTTGGAAGGATTGTAGTGGCGCGCGTGCGTGTCCAGGAACTGCTCGTAGGTGAGTGCGGGAATCGCGCGCGGGTCGCCGCCACTCTCGTGCGCATAGGCGGTGTCGGGATAGAGCGCGGCGTTGACGGCGTCGTCCAGCACGCTCATGGGGTCGGACAGCGCACCCTTCATCTCGTTGAACACCACGCCGTTATAGCGCAGCGTGCCCTCGCGCAGGCTCGCGGAGCCGCCGTCGCCCTCGTCCTCGACGCTCTCCGGCAGGTCCAACTCGTAGTGCCAGCCCTCCTGCTCAAAAATGGTGGGCTTGGTATAGATGGCTGGGTTGAACACCGCGTCCAGGTACACGTCCATCAGGTTGTACAGGTCCTGCTCGTTGGTGGTGGCGACGGGGTAGATGGTCTTGTCGGGGTAGGTCATGGCGTTGAGGAACGTCTGCATGGAGCTCTTGATCAGGTCGACAAACGGCTCCTTGACGGGAAACTTGGCCGATCCGCACAGCACCGAGTGCTCAAGAATGTGGAACACGCCGGTGGAATCGGCCGGCGGCGTCTTAAAGCCAATGGCAAAGGCCTTGTTTTCGTCGTCGCATGCCAGGTACAGCAGGCGAGCGCCCGAGGCGGTGTGGCGCAGCACGTAAGCGTCCGAGTCGAGCTCGGGCACGGTCTCGCAGCGCTCGACGGCAAAACCGTGGCAGGTGGTACCGGGCACCAGCAGCGCGGCAGCAGCGGCGCGAGGGTCAGTTGAGGTGGTGGGCATATGCAGTCTCCTTTGACGCCCCAGCGGGGGCGAATCGAGTCGAATCCTCGAGAGTATACCCATATGGGGCCCTCGACCAATCTGCCGGATGAGCGTGGATTTTCGGACACACGAGCGTGGAAATTCGGACGCCCGCCAAATGACAGTGGTTTTTCGGACGGAATTAGCCTCAAAACGCCCAAAAACCGTCCAAATATCCACGTTCATTTTCCGACCGTCCAAAAATCCACGCTCACGTATCTCTCGTCTCTCACTCATCTCTAATACGAGAGATAACAGAAAGACGAGAGATAATTATAAGAGATAACTGAACAGAATAGAGAAAAAGCAATCGTGATATTGTTTCAATATCGATTGTTCTACCAGCAAAAACATGTTTAAATGAAGCAACTAGCAGACATCCTATCTCTCATCTCTCACTCATCTTTAATATGAGAGATAACAGAAAGATGAGAGATACTTATGAGAGATAACCGAGAGATGAGAAGTGTCCGTCTGGGGTACACCCGCAGGATCGAGCGAAAGGACATGCAGATGAACGAAAACGAGCTGACCGGTCTGCTCGAGTCTTTAAGGCGCATGGGCTCGGACGATCTTAACGTCGAGGTCAAGGAGAGCGCCACGACGCTTTCCCGCGACGTATGGGAAACGGTTAGTGCATTCGCGAATACCGCTGGCGGAATTATCGTGCTCGGCGTGAGCGAGCGCGCGGGCTTTGTCCCGGTTGAGAACTTTGAGACCGAGAAGGTGCTCAACCAATTCGTAGCGGGCATGGGTGATGCCGGCGGCCGCGGAAAACTGGCCAATCCGCCCAAATACACCATTGAACGCGTGGAGCTTCAGGGCACCGTGGTTCTGGTCATCGCGATTGAGGAGCTCGACCCGTCGAGCAAGCCTTGTTATGTCATAGAGCGGGGCGCTCAAGGCGGCAGCTACAAACGCATCGATGACAAAGATGTCCCGCTTTCGTCGACTGAGGTCCTGTCCTTGTCATCGTATGAACGGACGAGCCCCAGTGATCGCGATGCAGTACCCGGCGCGGTCGCAGGCGATCTTGACGAGGCCCTGGTCGACCGCACGATAGAGCGTGCTTTCTCGCTGACACCCCGTGCAATGCGCGGCGCGCCGGACAAGAAAACGAAGCTGGAGCGCCTGAATTTCCTCGACTCCCAGGGCAATGTTACTAAGGCCGGGCTCCTGGCCGCGGGTGCCTATCCTCAGCAGTTCTATCCCAAGCTCTTTATCGATGTGGCGGTCTATGCCGGAACGCAGAAGGGCGCGGCGGGGTCGTTGAGGTTCATGGACCGTACGATCTGCGAGGGAACGTTGGGCGAAATGATCTCGGATGCCGTCGCGGCTGTCGCCAAAAACCTGCGCCGCACCTCGACCGTCCAAGGCATCTCGCGTATCGACTCGCTGGAGATTCCCGAGGAGGTCCTGCGCGAGGCAGTCGCCAACGCGGTTATCCACAGGGAATACGGGGATCGGTTCTGTGGGCAATCGATCGCCGTCGACGTTTTTGACGACCGTATCGAGGTGACGAATCCCGGCGGCCTTTATGGAGGGAAGACTCGCGAGAACTTGTTTGACGGCAGCTCCCGATGTCGTAATGCAACGCTCGTGAAACTCATGTCGATTGTTCCACTGCCGGATGGCGCAGGCTCGCCGGCTGAGGGAAATGGCTCGGGCATCCCGATGATGATCGATGCCATGCGCGCGCATGGTCTGGCCGATCCCCTGTTCTGCCCGGGGTTCGATCGGTTCAAGGTCGTACTTTACCGTTCAAAGGTTGAGCCGGTCGATCATGGCGGGGACTTGATTATGACGGCACTCAAGCGCTACGGCGAATTGGGGACGCGCGAACTGGCGGAGCGCACGGGACTCACGGTTTCCCAGGTTAGGGCACGCGTCAATGCACTCATTGCGCAGGGTGAGCTTGAGCCGACGGCGCCGTCGACAAGCCGCAACCGCAAATATCGACTGTCAGAGCGCGTGGAATAAATGCGTTAGTGGACGAGGCGACCCATTAATCGACTCTCGATTGGCGCCCACCAGGGTAAAGCAGTTGTTGCCCAGTCGACGGTGATGCTAAAGACTCGGCTTACGCCGGCATGGCCCCGAACCCGCCCATCAAGAACAGCCTAAGAACCAGTTTGATGACATATCCCGGTTTGACTTCTGCCGCGTCAAAGACGTGGCGCTCGGCGAGCTCGCTGCAGTATGCATAGATGTCGCGGATAAGGTCCGCGCCCGAAAGCGTAAACATATAGCCTGCGTCCGAAAGCGCATTGGGTGCGGCGGGCAACTTGGCCATGCGGCAAAAGGTCAACAGGTCGGGTGCCATAACATTCTGGTAGTCGAGGTGGCCGCTGACATCCTGTGCGGCAAGCTCCAATTGGCGCACAAAATCCAGCGCCGCCGCTAACACAAAGCTCGGCGTAGGCGCATTGACGTCCTGAGTGGTCGCCACAATCCTGCCCGCCGCCTGCGTGACAAGCCAAGCGACCTCGCGCTGGCAACGCACGGCCTTGCGCGTCACCGGCTTGATGGGCGAAGAAGAAACGCTCCCCTTAGGCGGATTCGAAGCAGCCATAAGACCCTCCCATGAACAATCCGGCCCAGCAAGCCCGGACGAAACACGTGCTACATCAGTATACAGGGGAGTGGGGTAGTGGGGCGCGGGCGCGCCAGCGGCAAACCGAGAGCATCAACGATGTGCCGATTGCGGAATGAGATCTCGTAATAATTGACTCTCGGCCATATTATTGAAGGGCATGACTCGTGTTCGTATGGTTGTAGGTGCTGGCGATGAACGACTTTGACCTTGCTGTTCCGTTGATGGATGGACCAAGCTATGACCGTGCCTGCAGTCTCGTGCCTTCCGAATACGTTGAGGCATGGGAGTGGTTTCTGGGTGAGGAGCAGCGCGGCGGCGTTTGGACCAGCCTTCCGCACCACACCAAGGAAGATAGCCCTCAATATCAGTATCGTTTGAGAATTGGCTCGGACTTCTTTCCCGTAACGCGGGATTCAGGGATCTTCTGGCCGGGCCAGGATCGGGTGAAGCAAGATCCCGATAAGATCTTTGCGCTCTCGGTTCATAACTCTAAAAAGAGTTTCTATACCGATGTTCCTCCGCTCTATTTGGATGACGGCACGTGGGTCATTAAGTATTCGGTTCAAGCGCCGGGCACCGTTGGTTCTCGAGACCAAGACTATAACCGGAAAATGCTCAACTGCATGGAATGTGGCGTTCCAGTTGGAGTCATATTTGCAACTGAGGTGGGCTATAAGGTGCTTGGCCTTGCGTTTGTTGAACGGTTCGAGCCCGAAAACGGCTGGTTTGTTCTGCATGGTCCCGTTCATAAAGGCGGGCCTGACCCTCGTTTTGCGTCCGACATGAGCTATCTGAAGCACATGCCAGTCGACATTGAGTTTGCCGGACGGGATGCGACCGATGACGAAAAAGTTCGCTATGCGTTAAGGCGCGAGCGACTGGGGCAACAATGGTTCCGCAAGCAGCTCGTTGCCGCCTATGACGGCCGTTGCGCGGTGTCGGACTGCGGCGTCAGCGAAGCTCTGGAGGCTGCACATATCGAGAATTACTCGGGCCCTAAATCGCAAGTTGCCAGCAATGGCATTCTGCTTCGGCGCGACTTACATTCCCTATTTGATGCTCATCTGATTTCGTTTGAGCCTGTTTGCGGTGAATATCGGCTGTGCGGATCGTACCTGCTGGATAAGACCGACTACGCTTCCTTTGCAGGTGCGACGCTAAGGCAGCCGAATGAGCGTCAGTGGCGACCCAATACGGCGTTTCTTGAGGCCCATCGCATTGAGTTCGATCGCTCGGAAAGGAAGCGTGAAAAGGCGGGGATTCTGCCGTATTAGCGTATTTGGCTTTGGTGGTCTTTTAAGATCGTGTTGTTTGATCGGATCGCGTGGCGATGCAATTTCGCGCGCACTTGCTGGTGCATGCTCTTCCTGGTTTCAATTACGGGAAGGGAGCGAGCGTGAGCTGGCGAGGCGATGTCGTGATGGGGAAGTACGGAAAACTGCCGCGTGCCCTTATCGACAACAATATGTTTCCGAGCGTAGAAGTTGATTGCGGGTCGTTTGTCGTCGCCTGTCCTTGTTGCGGCTCGCAAATACCGTGTCTCGACATTCGGTTCATCGATGCGCGCGACAGACTCAGTGACGAAGTGAGAAAACGGACAGGCGTTCATATGCCGGTGTACCCGGAGAAATGCCCTGTTTGTGGCCTCGATATCGTGTACGACGCCGGCGACGAGGGATAGGTGATGCGGAGGAGCTGGCTGTGAAGGCCTCTCCGTCCCTACAAATAAATCCCCTCACCGAGTTGCTTGTGGAACTCGGCGTGATGGTCACGTGCCCAGGTAAAGAGCGCCTGGTCAAAGTCAGTGCGCGTAGCCGGGACGCCAAAGACGCCGGCAACTTCGACGCGCACAAACTCCAGTGCCGGCAGCTTGTTGATGGCAGTGAGGGCAAACGGGGATGAGGGCTCCTCGAACAGATAGCGGCTGCCTTGCAGCGCATCGCAACTGGTGCACGTGTTGCCGAGCGACGGGGCTTTGGAGGCTCGCGCGCCCACGGGCTTGTAGCCGCAGCGCTTATGAAGGTAGTCGCGGATCTCGCCCGGCGCGCAGCCAAGAGCGGGCACGATGGCGAGTGCGTTGGCGTTGGCCGTGTCGATGGCAATGTGCCCGGCTTCGTTGGGTGCGTGCGCGATGGCGATGCTCTCGTCGTTATCGGTTCGATAGGGAATGCCGAAGGCCGCGACCGAGGTCTCTTTGTGACACTTCCAGCACTCGCGCTTGCCCAGTACTAGATATATATACGGCGCCGAGAGGTCGGATCGGTCAACACCGGGCAGCCACTCGGCAAAGGGTTCGGGGTTGACGCCGCTAGGTACATACCAGATCTTCTTGGTTCGGTCCCATTTGGCGCCCAGCGCCTTGGCTTCTTCTTTGTGCGAAAAGGGAACATCGAGCTCGGTGCGCATGGCGGCTCCTTGGTGCTGCAGGTGCAAGTGGCTCAAGGATACCGCAGAGCGCAGACATCGCGGCGTTTTGCTGAGAAGTTGCGGTTCGGATGGGTTCGAGACGCGTTGGTCTCGGCCTCGGTGGCTATTGGGCGGTTGGAGCAGTTTGCGGCGCAGTTTTGTGCCTGGCTATTGTTGATGTTGGGGTATTGTATTTATTTGGCAGCCATTCGTCAGGTGAATTGATGCTACGTTGCGATGATGGTTGGAGCTGCCAGCGGATTTGGCGACATAAAACAAAACAGCCCAGAGACATAGCCTCTGAGCTGTGAACATTTGGTGGGCGTTAGAAGATTTGAACTTCTGACCTCTTCCGTGTCAGGGAAGCGCTCTCCCCCTGAGCTAAACGCCCGATCAAGGGTGCGCAAGTGCGCAAGGGATAATATAACGGAGCCTGAACTCGGTGGCAAGAACATTTTTAAAAATCGCTTGCATTGTGGTCTGGTGAGAAAAAGCCGCTCGCCGCCTGCAGGTGACCGTTTGCGGTCAAATTATCGACAAAGCGTAGACAGGTTTGTGGCAAGGTTTCAGGGAAGTATGTGCTGGCTTCGCCGTCTTGCGCACGATTGCACGAGGCGTGTGCCGTTGTTTGAGTAGTATGGGGGCCGACAATGAACATGCTGGTCGTAGATGATGAGGCTGATATCGCAAATATGCTCGCGGAGTTTTTCTACATGGAGGGCTACGAGGTTTCGGTTGCCCATGATGGGCCGTCGGCCCTGGCGGCGGCTTCTTCTGGCCCCGCCCCCGATATCATGCTGCTCGATGTAAACATGCCGGGGATGGACGGCTTCGAGGTCTGCCGCCGCGTGCGGAAGCATGTGAGCTGCCCGATCATCTTTCTAACGGCGCGCGTTGAGGATATGGACCAGCTTGATGGTTTTGCGGCGGGTGCCGACGACTACGTGCTCAAGCCTTTTTCTCTCGAGGTCCTGGGTCGTCGCGTGGCGGCGCACATGGCGCGCGAGGGAAGGGCTCGCGATCGGCAAAGCGACGGCGCCGTCCGCTTTTTTGGCGAGATGACCATCGATTACGCTCAACGCATCGTTGAGGTTCACGGTGCGGGTGGTAATCGGGATTCGTCCGCCGGGGGCGATTCGAACGCGGTGACCGTCGACTTGACCAAGCTCGAGTTCGACATCATCGCCCTGTTGAGCAAGCGCCCTGGCCAGGTGTTTGACCGCGATGTGATTTACGAGCGCGTGTGGGGATGGGACGCCGCGGGTGACCCGTCGCAGGTGCGCGAGCACATTCGCCGCATTCGCAACAAGTTTACGTCGGCGGGGATCGCGGACGATCCGATCGCAACGGTATGGGGCGTGGGCTACAAGTGGGTGGCAAAGTGACAGGTTTTGGTAAGGGCCCACGCGGGCGCCATGCGCCTCACGAAGACGGCCGAGTTGTCGCTTGCGAGGACGGTTGTCGGGACAATGGCGGTTCTGTCCGCAGGCGCGACCGCCGCGCAGCTCGCCGCGCCGAGCGACGCGCGGCCCGCGAGCTTGAGCGCGAACAGCTGAAACGTCTGCCGCGAAAAGAGCGCCTGCGTACCTGGTGGAGCCTGCGGCCGTTGGGCGTGATCTTCACGGCGTATCTGGTCGCCTATCTTGTTGTGGCCACGGTGCTTGCGCTGAGTGCCATCGAGGTGCTCGCGGCTTGGAATAATGGATATTACGAACTTGAGGTGACGCTCGATAACGGTTTGACCGAGCACGGCGTGATCGATTCGGGCCCATACATCTACGACCCCACCTCTCAGCAGCTGCTTCCCGCATCCGAGCTCAACTTGCCAGGCGATGGGCCGTACGCGGTCTTCATTGCGACGGGCGATTGGGGGACTGGTAGCGATTACGTGCCGGAGGGCGGGCGCACCATCAGCACGCTGTACGCGACCGTCGACATGGTTCGTAGCGGCCAGGTGCACCTCTACGACTGGGGGCTCAATTACAACGAGGGTTATCCGCAGGAGGAGATCCTCGAGGTGAACAGCACGATTCCGGCGGAGAACCTCGCCCGCTATGACGCGTTGAGCCGCGCGGGCCGCGCGCAGAGCGTGGAGCTGTTTGAAAACATGACGGGAGCCGATCTTGAGGAGACGTTTGGCGAAGGGCTCGTCTCGAACACTGCCTATTATGCGGCTTCACCGCCTCCCGATGGTCCGATGCCTTGGGTCCTCACGCTTGCGACGGGGCTTGTGCCCGTTTTGGCGTACGGCGGCCTGGGTTGGCTCACGTTCAAGCACTTCTACCGCGTTCACATCGCCGGGCCCTTGGGGGAGCTGGCGAGCGCCGCGGGGCGCATCGCCGGTCAGGATTTGGATTTCTCGATCGAGCGCGTGCGGGGCAAAGAACTTGGTCGCCTGTCTGAGACGCTGGAGAATATGAGGGCGTCGCTGCTCGATGCCCAGCGCGAGCTGTGGCGCACCGCCGAAGGGCGGCGTCAGCTCAATGCGGCGTTTGCGCACGACCTCCGAACGCCGATCACGGTGCTCAAGGGGACGGTCGAGATGGCGCAGATGCGCCTGCGTCGCGGCGATGAGCTCGATGTTGGTTCGTTGGATGCCCTGTCGGCCCAGGTGGTGCGTTTGGAGCGGTACGCAACGGAGATGGGAGGGCTGAGCAAGCTCGAAGATCGGCCTGTAGACCGCAAGCCGCTGGCGTCGCGGTCTCTTATGGATGAGCTCGAGTCGCATGCGAACGAGGTTGTTGCGGCGCGCGGGGAAGGGCTCGCGTTGAGGGTTGCAATCGACGAGGGTGAAGATGGCGCCCGTCCCGACATGGTCTACATCGACCTACCCCTGGTCGAAGAGGTCCTCGACAACCTTTTGAGCAATGCGTGCGGCCATGCGAAGGGCGTCATCGAGGTTGAGATTTCTGTTCGCGAGGGCAGGTTGGCTCTGAGCGTTGCCGATGATGGTCCGGGCTTTACGCCCGAAGCCCTGCGGCGCGGGTGCGATCCGTTCTTTAGCGAGAACAAATCTGCCGAGCATTTTGGGCTGGGCTTGAATGTGTCGAGCATTTTGTGCGGTTTACACGGGGGAGCGCTTGAGTTAGGGAATGGTTCGACCGGCGGGGCACGTGTGACGGCGACGTTTAGCACGGGCGGCGATGGGGACGAAACGGGGGAGTTGTGACGAGGGCGCGCGCTGCGCGGGCGTCGCCGGGCTCATCGAGCCGTCGGCGAACCAGTTACCTGCTATTACCTTAAGAATGACTTACCTTAACGTAAGGCTTACTGAATTGTCATTGCTGGTAGACAAAACATAGACACCAAGTTGCGAAACTGTCCTTGTCAGGTACACAAGGAGGTAACGCGATGATGAGGATGCAGCCCGAAGCCGAAGGGTATTCCGATCAGGTTTCTTGCGGGGGCGCCGCTCGCCGTCTTGACGTAAGCGCTTTGAGCGAGCTTCGCAATCGAGTCGCGGGCGCTCATGACGCGCTGGACGACGCCTCTTCTGCCGGCGCGCGGACCGCAAACGCCCCCTCATTCGCGACCGCTGCGGCAATGTCGGCCGAGGCCGTCGCAGAGGACGATGGCCTCGATGCCCGCCGTCGAATCCTGCGCCGTCGCGTGCTTTTGGCGCTTGCGGCCTCGGCCGCGATCCTCGCGACTGCATGCTGGGAATATCTTCCGGGGATCTTGGCATGGCTTGCAGACCCTCAGGCGGTTCGGTCGTTCGTCACCGACCACAGCGTGATAAGTCGTCTCGTCATGCTTGGAATCAACGTCACTCAGATCTTCTTGGCCTTTTTGCCCGGCGAGCCTGTGGAGCTGGCGAGTGGTTACGCGTTTGGCTTCTGGGAGGGGACGGCGCTGTGTCTCGTCGCCTCGGGGCTGGCGACGTCGGCGATTTATTGGGCGACGCGTCGATGGGGCTGGAGCCTGGTTGGCCTCTTCTTCGACCGCAGCCTTCTCGACCGGTTTTCGTGGCTCAATAATGCGAAGCGACTCGAGCTGGTCATGCTGGTGATTTTCTTGATCCCGGGAACCCCGAAGGACTTCTTGACGTATTTCGCCGGCCTCACCAAGATGCGCTTCGCCCCCGTGGTGCTCATCGCAACGTTTGGGCGCATTCCCTCCATTGTGACTTCGACGGCCGCGGCATCCGCTGCGGGCAGCGGAAACTGGCTGGTGGTTGGTGTCGTCGTTGCCGTGTCACTGCTGTGCGTGGCGTTGGGCGGCTTGCTGTATCGTCGCCTGCGTGCCAAGGCGAGCTGAGGCGGCCGGCGAGGATGTACGGCGGCTGATGGGCCTTTTGCGGCTACATCGGACCGCCGGTCGCCACAGCAATCCAAAACCTCCCCAACATGTGCATTCTGAAATCGAAATCTTGCGGAAACGCGAGCAAAATGCACTGCTGGGGGAGGTTTCGAGGGTTTACGCGCTTGCGACTCCGCTATACGCTCCGATTGATGAAGAAATCGGCCATGGAGCAGAGCAGGTCAGCGGCGTTGTGCGAAATGACGCCGTTCTCGGCGAGCGCACGGCTGGTGTCTTGCGCCTCTTGCGCGAGCTTGAGTGCGAGATCACGACACGCGTCGATGCCCCCGCCGATCTCGATGAGCTCGACGGCGCGCGCGAGGTCCGTGGGATCGTTCGTTTTTGCTTCGAGCAGCCCCCAAGGGCCGCGGCCTCAGGTTCGACCGGCTGGCCCCGGCGGACCTGTCGTTGGCGATGTCGCACGTGAACTCCGAGCTGCGCGGCGCGCTCGGCTTCGCGACGCCCGCCCGCGCCTTCCGGGCGATGCTCGGCGCCGACGCGGAGGCGCTGCTGGATGCGTACGGCGTGGAGGACGTGCCCATCGGCGAGCTCGACCTGACGCCGGGGCTCATCGCGCGGGCGCGCGCGGAAAGGGGCGATGCCCCGCTGTCCTAGCCTAAGGGAAAACGGAATAGACGGAACCGACCGTCCGGCTGAGTCTGGGAAGAGGCGCCGGGCGGCGGGCGGAGCATGGCCACCGGACCCATCGAAACACATCTCCACCGTTCCTTCAACTGGGAAAACGGCGCCCCCGGGCCCCGGGAGGGGCCGCGGGGGCGTTCGGCTAGGTGCGGGAACGGCCTATCTGCTCAATGTGTTCGGCTGAGATCGGAAATCAACCCTTGCATTGTGGAATTCGGGGGCTTTGTCATATCCATTTCAAAAGAGCCTGCTGCCGCGATTTGACTGTCGCATAATGCAAGGCCATTGCGGTACCGAGCTATGGAAAGACGCCTGCGGAATTGTCCTACCGATAAGCGGACAAGCCTCCGGCTGGTGCCTTCGCCGTGGTAAGGTAAGCCGAATTGTTTCCAGGCTGTTTCGGGGGAGTGGAATGAGCAAAGAGTGCGTCGAGCAGGTCGAAGGCGCAGGAGCTTCGGTGCCGATGACCGATATATCGAACATTGATGTGCCCGAGGGCACCGACGAGCTCAGCCGCAGCACCCGCCGTGCATGGCGCGACCGCCTGAACAGCGCTTCGACGCGCAAGTTGATCATGGGCGTCTTGGCTACGCTGGTGGGCGGTTCGTTTTGGGGCTTCTCGGGCACCAGCGCGAGTTTTCTGTTCGATACCTATCACGTCGACACCTTGTGGCTTATGAGCGTGCGCCAGATTCTCGCCGGTCTACTCTTTATGGCCGTGGTTGTTACGCGCGACCGCGAGCGCCTGATTAAGCTCTGGACCACAGCCGCCGATCGCAGGCAGCTGCTGCTCTTTACCGCCTTTGGCCTGCTGTTCAATCAGTTTTGCTATCTTTCGGCCGTGCGTCTGACGAACGCCGGAACCGCGACGGTGCTCCAGTGCCTGCAGCTCGTTATCATCATGGGCTACACCTGCGTGACCGATCGCCGCATGCCGCGTACTCGCGAAGTCATCGGCATCGGTCTGGCTCTGGGTGGCACCTTTTTAATCGCCACCGGTGGCGACCCCACCAGCCTGAATATCTCGCCGCTCGGCCTGATCGCGGGTCTCATGTGTGCGGTCAGCGCTACATGCATGGCGGTGATTCCCGCCAAGATCCTGCCCGAATACGGCAGCCCTACCGTCACGGGCTCGGCAATGCTCACGGCGGGCGTGGTCTCGTGTTTCTTCGTGCAGCCTTGGGCGCATATGCCGGCGCTCGACGCTGCCGGCGTCGAGGCGCTCGCGGTGTTCGTGGTTATCGGCTCGTTTTTTGCTTACATGCTCTATATGCAGGGCGTTAAGGACATCGGCTCGGTACGTGCGAGCCTCATCGGAACTGTGGAGCCGGTTTCGGCGACCATCACCAGCGCCGTTATGCTGGGCACGGTGTTTTTGCCGACCGACCTTATCGGCTTTGCCATGATCATCGTGATGATGTTCCTCACGGTGTAGCCCCTGCGGTTGCTTTAAAGGATAATAGGCTGGCGGCGCGTTGCTTTGGCGGCGCGCCTTTGTCTATAGGGAGGATCTCTTATGAAGTACTTTGGCACCGACGGCTTTCGCGGCGAGGCCAACGTTGGGCTGACGGTAGAGCACGCTTATAAGATCGGCCGCTTTGTGGGCTGGTATTACGGCGCCAACCGCGGGGCCAAGGCGCGCGTGATCGTGGGCAAGGATACGCGTCGCTCGAGCTATATGTTCGAGGCGGCGCTGGTGAGCGGCCTGGTCGCGAGCGGCGCGGACGCCTACATGCTGCACGTGATCCCCACTCCGGGCGTGGCGCATCAGGCCGTGGAGGGCTGCTTCGATTGCGGCATCATGATCAGTGCGAGCCACAACCCGTTTTGCGATAACGGCATTAAGCTCGTCAACAGCGACGGCTTTAAGATGGACGAGGACGTACTGGAGCTCATCGAGGATTACATCGATGACAAGAGCGAGGTGCCGCTGGCCACGGGCAACCACATCGGTGCCACGGTCGACTACATGCAGGGTCGCAACCGCTATATTGCCTCGCTCATTGCAAGCGCGAACTTTTCGCTGCAGGGCGTCAAGATCGGTCTCGACTGTGCCAACGGCTCGGCTTCCTCGGTCGCCAAGCCGGTGTTCGACGCGCTGGGTGCCGACGTGCGCGTGATCAATGCTGCGCCCGATGGCTTTAACATCAACGTCGACTGTGGCTCCACGCATATGGAGCGCCTGCAGCGCCACGTGGTGGAGCAGGGCCTGGACGTGGGCTTTGCCTACGACGGTGATGCCGACCGCTGCCTGGCCGTGGACGAGCGCGGTCGCGTGGTCGACGGCGACCAGATCCTGTACGTGTGCGGTGTGTACCTGAACAAGCACGGGCGCCTCTCGGGCGGTACCGTGGTGCCGACGATCGCCAGCAACTTTGGCCTGATTAAATCGCTGGAACTTGCCGGCCTGAGCGCCGTGACTAGCGGCGTGGGCGACCGTCACGTGTATGCCAAGATGCGCGAGGGCGGCTACAGCTTGGGCGGCGAGCAGACGGGTCATACGATCTTTGGCGATATCGAGCGCACGGGCGACGGCATTATGACCTCGCTGCGCGTGATGGAAGTGATTCGTGCCGAGCGCGAGACGCTCTCGCAGCTCACGGCTCCGTGCAAGCTGCTGCCGCAGGCGCAGGTCGCCGTGCGCGTGACCGACAAGGACGCCGCACTGGACAACATGGGCGTGCAGGCCGCCATCGCCGAGGCCGAGGCCGCACTGGCGGGCGAGGGCCGCGTGCTGGTGCGCAAGAGCGGAACCGAATCGGTGATTCGCGTGCTGGCTGAGGCTCCGGACCAACCGGCCGCCGACGCCGCCATGAAGCGCATCGCCGCCGCACTCGAAGCCCTTTAGTTACGCGCTTTTACCAAACCGCGTAACCGATCGACGCTGCAAACGGCTCCAAGCGGCAATCTGACGTTCAATTTCATTTTCCGGCACTTGGGGACGTTCCTATTGTGCCGGCATAAAAGGAGCGTCCCCAAGTGCCGGGTCTCTGGCTTAGGTGGAAAAGGGGCGCCGCGGATAGATCCTGCGGCGCCCCTTTGCGTTGGCGTGTCGCCTAAGCTTTACAGCTCGTAGAGCGTGGTGAACTTGTCCTGCAGGTAGCTGCAGTAGTAACGAGCATCGAATGCCATGCCGCAGGCGCCCTTGATGAGCTCCGGCGCGTCTTTGGCGCGGCCCCACTGCCAAATGTGCTCGCCCAGCCAGGCGCGGACGGGCGCCAGATCACCGCTCGCGCAGGCATCGGTAAGGTCGACGCCGTCGCGGCACATGGCCGGCACAAACATGGCGTCGTAGGCGCTGCCCAGCGCATAGGTGGGGAAGTAGCCAAACGAGCCACCGCTCCAGTGCGTATCCTGCAGGCAGCCGTGCGTGTCGTCGGGAACGGGAATGCCCAGGTACTCGTCCATAAAGCGATTCCAAAGCGCGGGGATGTCCTTGGCCGTGGCCTCGCCGGCAAACAGCATGCGCTCGATCTCGTAGCGCACCATAATATGCAGCGGATAGGTGAGCTCGTCGGCCTCGGTGCGGACCAGCGACGGCTGCGCGATGTTCACGGCGCGGTAGAGCGTGTCTTCGTCCACGCTGCCATAGACCTCGGGCGCGTGGCGGCGCAGTACCTCGAGCAGCGGCCCCATAAAGGCGCGGCTGCGGCCCACGGTGTTCTCGAAGAATCGGCTTTGGCTCTCGTGGATGCCCATAGAGGTGCCGCCCTCCAGGCACGTGCGCGCATAGGCGGGGTTCACGCCCAGCTCGTACATGGCGTGTCCCGCCTCGTGGATGATGCTGTAGACATTGGAGATACAATCGTCCTCGTAGATGTGCGTCGCGATGCGCGCGTCACCCACGGCAAAACCCTCGCTAAACGGGTGCTCGGTAAAGGCAAGCGTGGTGTCGTCCAGGTTCAGGCCGACAAGCTTCATCAGGTCGAAGCTCATGGCACGCTGAGCAGCCTCGGGCACGTGGGCGTGCAAAAAGTCGGCGGCCGGCTGCTGGCCGCGCTCGCCGATGGCGTGCACGAGCGGCACGACCGTGGCCTTGACCTCGTCACAAAATGCATCGAAGCTCTTGGCGGAAAGGCCGCGCTCGTACTGGTCGAGCCAAACGTCGTATGGGTCGCGCTTGGGGTCCATAAGCTCGGCCTGATGCTTGAGCTGGCCCACAATCTTGTCCACATAGGGCTCAAAGCTCGCCCAGTCATTGGCCGTCTTGGCCTTGTGCCACACGGCGTCGGCCTCGCAGGTGAGCCTGGTCCAGGCCTCGGCCTCCTCGGTAGGGACAACGCTCGCTTCGCGCTGGTCGCGGCCGAGCACGCGGATCTCGTCGAGCAGCTGCGGGTCGTCTACATGTCCGCCTGCAACCGTCTCGCGCGCTAACGAGCGTACGAGCTCAACGGATTTCTCGCTGGTCAGCAGCTTGTGATGCTCGCCGGCAAGCGTACCCATGGCGTCGGCACGGGCGGCAGCGCCGTTGGCAGGAGCAATCGTCGCTCCATCGAACTCGGCAATCTTGAGCAGGTACTCGCGAGTCCACAGCTTGCCTTCGAGTTTGCGGAACTTTTTGACGGCCTTGTCGACCTTCATGCCTTTAGGCGTCTTGCCCGCTGCGGGCTTGGCCTTCTTATCGAGTTTCTTTCCCATATCGTATCCTTAATCTCGCAGGCCGAGCACCGCAGGCGGGTGCACGGCCAGTTTGCACAGCTACCTGCTTTGTACCCAGCGCGAACAAAACGGAACGCGGCGATGCGTTCGCGAAATGTGTTATCCTATAGCCCAATGCGTTGACGGAGAGGGTTTTGCCCGCCGTGTCGCCGGCAAGAGAGGGAAGGTCATGGGCTGCAAGCCTTCCTGCGGTGGCAAGGGCCAAGCGTTCACTCCCGAGCAGCGACCTCAACGGGCGCGCGGCCAGTGGCAGCAAAGCCCCAGTAGGGAAGCCGTGAGCCTCGCGACAAGAGGCGCAGAGTGGGCGCGGCGGGCCAGACATCCGCCGGGTCAAACAAGGTGGTACCGCGGAATTTAACCGTCCTTGGGCAATGCACATGCCCGAGGGCGGTTTTTTTTGTTACCGAACCGGGCCGCGCATCCGCAGCATCGGGTGGCGTCAGCCGTCCCGGAGCGCGGATACGCGAGAGACGAAAGGGAAGACATGAGTCTGATTGATGATCTGGTCAAACTCGAGGAAGAGGCCAAGGAGCTCGTCGCAGGCGCCGACGACGCCGCAAAGCTCGAGGCTGCGCGCGTTGAGCTGCTCGGCCGCAAGGGCCGCATCACCGGCCTGATGCGTATGATGGGCAAGCTCGCTCCCGAGGATCGTCCCGTCATGGGCAAGCGCGCCAACGAGATGCGCCAGCTGATCGAGGGCATGCTCGACGAGCGCACCACCGAGATGAAGGCCGCCGCCCTCAAGCACGCACTCGAGCACGAGGCCGTCGACATTACGCTGCCGGGCATCCGTCCGCAAATCGGTCACCAGCACCTGATCAAGCAGATCATCGAGGAGGCCGAGGACATCTTCTGCGGCATCGGCTACACCGTCGAGTCCGGCCCCATGGTCGATACCTCCTACTACAACTTCACCGCGCTCAACGCGCCCATGGATCACCCGAGCCGCTCGGCCCGCGATACCTTCTACGTGGTCGACAACAACCCCGGCAGCGTCGCGCACCCCGAGGCTCACGCCCATGGCGAGTCCGACGTACTGCTGCGCACCCAGACCTCGGGCGTGCAGATCCACACCATGGAGTCGCAAAAGCCGCCCATCTACATGATCTGCCCGGGCACCGTCTATCGTCCCGACACGGCCGACGCCTGCCACCTGCCGCAGTTCAACCAGATCGAGGGCCTGGTCGTCGACGAGGACATCACCTTTGGCGACCTCAAGGGCACGCTCGACTACTTTGTTAAGTGCATGTTTGGCGAGGACCGCAAGACGCGCTACCGCCCGCACTTCTTCCCCTTCACCGAGCCTTCCTGCGAGGTGGACGTGAGCTGCCACGTGTGCGGCGGCAAGGGCTGCAACTTCTGCAAGCACAGCGGCTGGATCGAGATCCTGGGCTGCGGCATGGTCGATCCCAACGTGCTCATCAACTGCGGCATCGACCCCGAGAAGTACACCGGCTTCGCCTTTGGCATTGGCGCCGAGCGCGTCGCGGCCCTGCGCTACGACCTGCCCGACCTCAGAACGCTCATGACGGGCGATATGCGCTTCTTAAATCAGTTCTAGGCCCGGCGGCTTTCCCAAGCACCGCACCTTGCCTTTCAATCGTCGGTTGCGTACCTAAGTACGCGGCCCTCCTCTTTCAAGGCAATCTGCGGCACTTGGAAAACCCGTCTCCGTTGCAGTTTTTGGCTCAAAGCCGCATTTATGAAAGGAGACCAGTTAGATGCGCGTTTCTTACGACTGGCTCAAGACCATGATCGATATTCCGGAAGATCCTAAGACCCTTTCGGACGAGTATATCCGCACCGGCACCGAGGTTGAGGCGATTGACACCGTGGGCGAGTCCTTCGACCACGTGGTGACCGCCAAGGTGCTCACCAAGACCCCGCACCCCGATAGCGACCATATGTATGTGTGCTCGGTTGACGTGGGTGACAAGAACCTCGACGCCGACGGCAATCCCGCCCCGCTGCAGATTGTCTGCGGCGCGCAGAACTTCGAGGCCGGCGACCACATCGTCACGGCCATGATCGGCGCAGTTCTGCCCGGCGACGTCAAGATCAAGAAGAGCAAGCTCCGCGGCGTCGTGTCCATGGGCATGAACTGCTCCGCGCGCGAGCTCGGTCTGGGCGGCGACCACTCCGGCATTATGATTCTGCCTGAGGATACGCCCTGCGGCATGCCGTTTGCCGAGTATGTGGGCTCGAGCGATACCGTGCTCGACTGCGAGATCACGCCCAACCGCCCCGACTGCCTGTCCATGATCGGCATGGCCCGCGAGACCGGTGCCATCTTCGACCGCGATTTTCACGTTGAGCTGCCCGCCATCAAGGCCGAGACCGGCCGCGCGACCGACGACGAGCTTTCGGTCGAGATTGCCGACGAGGGCCTGTGCGACCGCTATGTCGCCCGCATCGTGCGCAACGTGAAGGTCGGCCCGTCGCCCGACTGGATGGTCAAGCGCCTCAACGCCCTGGGCGTGCGTCCGCACAACAACATCGTCGACATCACCAACTACGTGATGATGCTCACCGGTCAGCCGCTGCACGCCTTTGACCTGTCAACCTTTGCCGAGCGCGAGGGCCATCGCCGCGTGGTGGTTCGCGCCGCCCGGCAGGACGAGAAGTTCACGACCCTCGACGGCGAGGAGCGCACGCTCGACGCCGGCATGGGCCTCATCACCGACGGCGAGCGTCCCGTGGCGCTGGCCGGCGTTATGGGCGGCATGGATTCCGAGATCGAGGACGACACCGTCGACGTGATGGTCGAGAGCGCCTGCTTCAACGCCGGCCGCACCTCGCACACCAGCCGCGACCTGTCGCTGATCTCCGATGCCTCCATCCGCTTTGAGCGCCAGGTCGACGAGACCGGCTGCGTGGATGTCGCCAACGTTACCTGCGCGCTCATCGAGCAGATCGCCGGCGGCGAGGTCGCTCCCGGCTACGTCGACGTTTTCCCCGCGCCCAAGACCATCGACAGCATTAAGCTGCGCCTGGCCCGCGTGCACGCCATCTGCGGCGCCGACATCGAGCCCGACTTTATCGAGCGCTCGCTCACCCGCCTGGGCTGCACCGTCGAGCGCGACGGCGAGGACTTTATGGTTACCCCGCCGAGCTTCCGCCCTGACCTGCCGCGCGAGATCGATCTGATCGAGGAGGTCCTGCGCCTGTGGGGCATGGGCCGCGTGACGGCGACCATCCCGGCTGCCAAGAACCACATCGGCGGCCTGACCCGCGAGCAGAAGCTCACCCGCAAGGTTGGCGAGATCCTGCGCGCCTGCGGCCTCAACGAGACCACGACTTTTGGCTTTGCCGCCCCGGGCGACCTGGAGAAGATTGGCATGTCCACCGAGGGCCGCGGCTGCCCCGTGGTGCTCATGAACCCGCTGGTGGCCGAGCAGACCGAGATGCGCCGCTCGCTGCTGCCGGGTCTGCTGCAGTCTGTGGCCTACAACGAGGCCCACGGCACGCCCAACGTGCACCTGTACGAGGTCGGCAGCCTGTTCCACGGCCGCGAGAACGCCAGCCTGCCCAAGGAGACCAAGTCCGTGGCGGGTGTGCTCTCGGGCCAGTGGAGTGAGCAGTCCTGGAACATGAAGTATCGCAAGCTGCGCTTCTTCTTTGGTAAGGGCATTGTCGAGGAGTTGCTCGCTCAGCTGCGCATCGAGAAGGTGCGCTTCCGTCCCGCCGAGGGCGAGGGCTACGCCTTCTTGCAGCCGGGCCGTGCGGCCGAGGTTCTGTCTGGCGGTACCGTGCTGGGCTGGGTCGGCGAGATTCACCCCGAGGCGCGCGAGGCCTGCGGCATAGATGAGGTCGTCGTTGCCTTTGAGCTCGATCTGGACAAGCTGATCAAGGGTGCCCGCAACCAGGAGAACTACCGTGAGTTCTCGCAGTACCCGGCTGTTGAGCACGACCTTGCAATCGTGGTCGACAACTCCGTGACCTGCGAGGACCTCGAGCGCCGTATTACCAGTGCCGGCGGCAAGCTGCTCGAGGGCGTGCGCCTGTTCGATGTCTACCGCGATCCGGTCCGCATTGGCAAGGGCAAGAAGTCCATGGCCTTTGCGCTTACGTATCGCTCCGACGATCACACGCTCACCAGCGAAGAGGTCGAGAAGGCGCACCAGAAGATCGTCACCAAGGTGTGCAAGGGCGTAAACGGCGAGGTCCGCGGCTAAGATCGCTTGCGTCTGTGACGAATGTATTGCAAAACGGCGCACTGCTTTGTTGGCAGTGCGCCGTTTGCTATGATAGCCGGCGGCGTGTTACGAATCTATCAATACGTAACACTATCAAGGTGATTCAAACGGCGCTGCGATTGCGTGCCGACAATCGGGAGGCATACATGCACATTCCAGATAATTATCTGTCCCCGCAGACCGATGCCGTCATGGCGGTGGCGATGGTGCCCGTTTGGGTTCACTGCATCAAGAAGGTGCGCGCCACGCTCGATCGCGAGCACATGGCTTTTCTGGGCATCTGCGCCGCGTTCTCCTTTTTGCTCATGATGTTCAACGTGCCGCTGCCCGGCGGCACCACGGGTCACGCCGTCGGCGGTGCGCTCATCGCACTGCTGCTGGGTCCCGAGGCCGCTGCCATCGCGGTTTCGGTCGCGCTGGCGCTGCAGGCGCTGCTGTTTGGCGACGGCGGCGTTCTGTCGTTTGGCGCCAACTGCTTTAACATGGCCTTTGTGCTGCCGTTTGTCGCTGCTATCGTGTTCGGTGCGCTCAACAGTCGTCTGCACGACAAGAGCTGGGGCACCTCGGTTTCTGCCGTCGTGAGCGGTTGGGTCGGCCTGTGCCTGGCGGCCCTGTGCGCGGCAATCGAGTTTGGTATTCAGCCGATGCTCTTTACCAACGTTTCGGGCGCGCCGCTGTACTGCCCCTTCCCACTGTCCGTGGCTATTCCGGCTATGTTGATTCCGCATATGCTGGTTGCCGGCGTGATCGAGGGCGTGGCGACGGCCGCCATCTACGGTTTCATTAAGAAGACGGCGCCGAGCATTATCGTCGGGCCCGAGGCCGTCGATGGCCAGCTTGCCGCCGATGGTACCGCCAAGAAGACTTCCCTAATCCCCACGCTCATTCTGGTCGCCGTACTTGTATTGGCCACGCCGCTGGGCCTTTTGGCCACGGGTGACGCCTGGGGCGAGTGGGACGCTGAGGGCGCCGCGACCGCCGTTCAGGAGGCTGGTGACGACAGTCTGCAGGCTTCGGTCGGCCTCGATGCTCCGACCTTTGCCGATGCGCTGCCCACGGGCGACTACCTGCAGGTCTATTCCGAGGAGCAGGGCCTTGGCTTTGCCGGCCAGGCCGCGATGTATATCCTTTCGGGCGTGATTGGCGTGGCGGTGCTTACCATCGCATTCCGCCTGGTCTCGCTGACGGTCAAGGAAAGCGGTGCTCATGGCAATAGCCGAGCTGCCTAGCTGGCTTACGGTCGAGCAGCGTTACGAGCCCGTGGGGGCTCGGCATCGTGTGATGCAAAAGAATGTCCTGCACCTGGCGAGCCTGCTTGAGCGGGTTCGCCTGGGTGGAGGTGCGCACGAGGGCGGGTCGATGGTCGACCGCGCCCTTTCTTGCGTTTCGGCTCCGGTGCGCCTGGTGGGGATGTTCGTTTGCGTCCTGTGCGTGTGTCTGACGCAAAGCCCGCTGTATCTCATGTTGATGGCGGCTATCGCGCTGGTGCTCGTTGCCGTGCGCCCTGTACGCGGGCTGCGCGCGACCTTTGTGCCGGCGCTCGGCGCCGCGGGACTCGCAGTGGTTCTGGCGCTGCCTGCTCTGCTGCTGGGCGCTTCTGCCACGGGCGCCATGCTCAAGATCGCGCTCAAGACCTTCATTAATGTGTCGCTGGTACTGGGCGTTTCGTGGACGCTTACCTGGAGCCGCATGTCGGCGGCGCTCAAGATGCTGCATCTGCCCGACGAAGTTATCTTTACGTTTGATATGGCGCTCAAGCATATCGAGGTGCTGGGACTCACGGCGCACGATCTGTGCGAATCGGTCATGCTGCGCAGCGTCGGATCCGCGCCTGCGGGTTTTTCGCGCACCGACTCGCTGGCGGGTATCATGGGCATGACGTTTATCAAGGCGATGGAATGCAGCCGCGCGATGGACGAGGCTATGCTTTGTCGCGGCTTTGCCGGTGCGTATCCGGCGCCCGCGCGCGCCGGGTTTGGCTGGCGCGATGCCGTTTACGCGGCCGTTGTGGCGTTGCTCGTCGTGTTGTGCGCGGTGTTGTAGCGCGGACGGTCGAACTGTCGATGTGAGTAGGGAAGGGCGGCGTTTTGACGATCGATATGAATAATGCGGCGGGCACGAACGGTGCGGGCGCCGAGGTCGCGCCGCTCATCGAGCTACGCGACGTGGTGTTTTCCTATGCGGGGCATACGGTTGTCGATGGTGTGTCGCTGCAGGTCGATCGTGGCGAGCTCGTTGCCCTGCTTGGTCCGAATGGCTGCGGCAAGACGACGATCATGCGCCTTATTAACGGTCTTGAACTCGCGGACGCGGGTGCGTACCTGTTCGACGGGCATGCGGTCGATGCGGCATATCTCAAGGATTCCGCGACGGCCCAGCGGTTCCATCAGCGCGTGGGCTTTGTGTTCCAGAATGCCGATGCGCAGCTCTTTTGCGCCACGGTTGGCGAGGAGGTCGCGTTTGGCCCCGCCCAGATGGGGCTGCCGGCAGACGAGCTCGAGCGCCGCGTGCGCGATGCCATGGGGCTGTTCCAGGTTGCCGACCTTGCCGACGCCTCTCCCTATCAGCTCTCGGGCGGGCAAAAGAAGCGTGTGGCGCTGGCGGCCGTCGTGTCGATGAACCCGGATATCTTGGTCCTTGATGAACCTACCAATGGACTCGACGAAGATTCATGCGACATCGTGGTCAACTTCTTGCTGGCCTACGTCGCGGCGGGTAAGACGGTCTTGATGAGTACGCATCACCAGGATCTGGTGCGACGCCTGGGTGCCCGCGCCATCTATATCGATCGATATCACCATGTGGTCGAGGCGCCTTCGCCGTCGTATGGAACCGAAAGCGGTGCTACGGACTAGTTGCTGCGTAAAGCGTGCGTAGCCGCCTGCGCGGCTTTGCCGTGATGGTATAGTTATCCAGGTTTTTTATGGGGGTGGCTATGCCAAGCTGGAACATTCATATCGCTCAGACGGAGCGTTTGCTGGATCGCACCAGTGTGCTTGCCGATAGTGTGCGCGACCGCAATGCCTTTTTGTTTGGCTGCGTGGTTCCGGATATCTTCGTGGGCTATATGGTCCCTGGCATCGCCGATCCCATCCCGTACCGCATTACGCACTTTGCCAAGCCCGAGCCTATCCCCAAGCCGCGTGAGCAGGAGTTTTGGGACACTTATGTGGCGCCGCTGCTCAAGGGTATGCCGATAGGTGCGCCGGCTGCGGCGACGTCGATTGTCGAGGAACGCGAGCGACTGAACCGCGTGCACTATCCCCAGCGCTACAAGTATGCCGAGCCGGTTGCCGGTCCCGGCGCTAGTGAGTTCTCGCTTGCGTCCGAAGATGTGGCGCAGTCGCTGCTCGATTTAACGCTGGGCGTCTGGTCGCATCTGGTGGCCGACACGGTATGGAACACGCGTGTGAACCAGTATCTGGAGGCGCACGGCGGCAAGCCGTGTGAGGAGTTCCGCATTAAAAAGCAAGGCGACTTTGACTGGTTTGGCAAGACGCTGGGCATTGTTTCGATTCCGCGTGCGACCAATCGCCTGTATACCGCGGCGACGCGTTTTGGGCAGTATCCCATCCATAAGGAGTATGTGCTCAAGACTATCGGCGTCATGCACGAGATTGTACGCGAAAACCCCGGTGAGCCCGATCATCCGCCGTATCGCCTGCTAACCGAGGAATTTTTCGATGCAACGTTTACCGAGGTCATCGAGCTAACCGAGGCAGGCTTTGCCGAGCGCGTAGCCGCTCCCGGCACACCCGCACTGCCCCTGATTGCTAGCTGCTAGCTGGCCGGCCCGGTAGTGAACAGCTCGTCCCAATCGACAAATAGCTTTTGCCGCAGGGCATCTTCGGCGTCGCACTCCTGTTTGGTCTTTGGGGTGTAGGGAAGCCCAGCCTTTTTATGGATGAGCTCGGCTATGTGGTCGAAGCTCTTCTTATCCTTAATCTGGTCATAGGTAAGTTGGATGACGTCGTAGCCCATGCTTGTGAGTGCGGTGGCGCGCTCGGCATCGGAGAGGCTCGCGGCTTCGCTGTCATGAGCGGAGCGGCCTTGGCATTCCAGAATGACACCCATGCTGTCGGTGAAACTTTCGATGAGGATGTCGGCGTAACAGCAGGTTTTGTCATACAGCGAACGTGCGGCTTCGCTGAGCGGGATGCGCGCGTTATTGGTGATGTCTATGCCCAGGCCGCCTTCGTCGCGGGGGAGTGAGATGAGCATGGATGTTTGGACCTCGAAGGGTGAGGCAGTCTGTCCTGTCATGCGTTTGGCGGCCCAACGGAGTTGCTTGACGCCGCGCAGGCCTGCGGCCTGCTTGGCGAACGCGGCGATATCCGCCGCGCTGAGGAGCGGCGCGCGTTTCCACAAATTGGTGCCATTGCCCTTGGTGTCAACAACGCGCTCCCAGCCACAGTCGGGTGGAATGAGCTTAAGGGATATTGCCTCATCAAGTTGCTTTTGCGCACGCTCGCAGGGCGTAAATACTGCAAATGAGCTGCACATCTCATAACACGCCATGAGCAGCTGGTTGCGTGAGACCTGCGTAGCAAGGTTGAGCAGTGTGAACTCGGGCGATGTGACATCAAATCCATGTTCAGTTTGCCTAAACGACCCGGGAGGTGGTTCCTGGGTCAGCAGGCGGCTGCGAAAAAGCTTGCCGTTCGCGCGGCGACCCTTTTCGCCCACGAATCTCCAGACCGGCTTGTCGAGTAGATCCTCAAATACTGGCTGTTTTGAGTAATGCACCAAGCGATGGTCATGGTCGGGCGGCAGGATTGCCGGATAGAGTCCCAGTATCTGGGGCGGGATGCGATAGTACTGGAAAGCCGAGGGTCCGCAAGCGAGAAATGACATAGCAATCCGATCGTTTGAGCGTTGTTTGGGCTAGAAAGGCTATCGGTTTCGGAAGTGCGGGGAAAAAGAGAAGCAGGCAAAGCACAAGGAGTATTTGAGCCAACTTTATCAGGGGTTTTGTTGAAATAAAAGGGCTTGTGCTTGGGGGTGAGCAATTTTTCCCCGCACTTCCGAAAACATAGTCATTTTTGACCTTGCTAAAACGATTTAGCAGCGTCGGTTAAGGTGTGGGTTTGCCACCGGGCGAACACTTTTAGCGCTTGGGACTTTATTATTTGGGCCCTGAAGGGTGGATTTCGCGCTTTTGGTAAAGAAATGAGTGCGTGTTTTGCCGTGTGCAGGTATTGGCACACAGAAAAAGGGCCCGGAAGGCGAAGCCTTCCGGGCCCTTTGCAATGCAAATCTGCTTGCAAGTGCGATTTAGCGCACCTGAGCGACGTAAGCGACGTTGGTCGAGGAAACCTTGTCCTCGAGCTGGACGCTCATGCGGGGATCGCCGGCGGTGGCGACGGTCAGATCGCCGGCCTCGACGTAGCCGAGCTCCTTGGCGGTCTCGATCGCCTTGACGATCGTGCCGTTGACGGTGCCCTGGGTAATCTCTGCCTGGTGCGGGATGACGCCCCAGTACATGATCATCTGCTGGACGGCCCACTCGTGGCGGGAGAACGCGCAGATCGGCATGTTGGGACGGAAGTGTGAGATCAGGCGAGCGGTACGACCGGTGGTCGTCGGCACGGTGATGCACTTGGCGCCAACGGTGGTGGCCATGTTCACAGCGGACATACCCACAACGTTGTTGACGACGCGGGTGCCGTGAGCGTCAGCCGGAACCTCGAGCGGAGCGTGGGCCGGGAGGTACTTCTCGGTCTCGAGAGCGATGCTGGCCTGCATCTTAACGGCCTCGACCGGGTACTTACCGGCAGCGGACTCGCCGGACAGCATGACGGCGTCGGTGCCGTCGTAAATGGCGTTAGCAACGTCGGCAACCTCGGCGCGCGTCGGGCGCGGGTTCTGCTGCATGGAGTCGAGCATCTGCGTAGCGGTGATGACGGGCTTGTAGGCCGCGTTGCACTTGGCGATGATCTCCTTCTGGATGTGGGGAACGAGCTCGGGCTTGATCTCGATGCCCAGGTCGCCACGGGCGACCATGATGCCGTCGGAAGCCTCGAGGATCTCGTCGAAGTTCTCGACGCCAAGGGCGCACTCGATCTTCGGGAAGATCGTCACGTGCTCGCCACCGTTCTCGCGGCAAAGCTTGCGGATGCCACGGACGGACTCGCCGTCACGGATGAAGGAAGCGGCGATGTAGTCGATGTTCTCGGTCAGGCCAAAGAGAATGTCCTGACGATCGCGCTCGGTGATGGCGGGCAGCGAGATGTTGACGTTGGGCATGTTGACGCCCTTGCGCTCGCCGATCAGGCCGTCGTTCTTGACGACGCAGGTCATGTCCTGACCGTCGACGGACTCGACCTCGAGGGCAACCAGGCCGTCGTCAATCAGGATGAGGGAGCCCTTCTCGACCTCGGAGGGCAGAGCCAGGTAGTCGAGGGAGATGTGCTCAGCGGTGCCGTGGAAATCCTCGGACGTGGGCTGAGCGGTGACGACGATCTTGTCGCCGGTCTTGACGGCAACCTTCTTGCCGTCGACCAGAAGGCCGGTGCGGACTTCTGGGCCCTTGGTGTCGAGCAGGATGCCGACGGGCAGACCGAGCTCCTTGGAAATACGACGGACGCGCTCGATGCGACCGTGGTGCTCGTCGTAAGAGCCGTGCGAGAAGTTGAAACGGGCGACGTTCATGCCCGCCTTGATCATCTCGCGGATGGTCTCGTCGCTATCGCAGGCGGGACCCATGGTGCATACAATCTTAGTGCGCTTGTACATTCAGACCTCCATCTGACATCGTCTTGCGCTGATAGATAAACCATAAGAAATAAAACTGAGTTGATTATAACGAAATGACGACCGAATACCCCAAAAAATCGACCGTACGCCGATTTAGAAGTTCATCTTTTAGTCAAAAAAGACTAAAGAAAAACTTTTACCAAGCGGTCTTACCGCTGCTATCTGGGCGATATTTCAGTTTGCCGATGCGCTGAAGAAAAAACGTTTTATCAATCTCGAGCATCACACTGTCTGCACCGTTGCGCCTGTGCCGTGTTTCCAGATGGAATGTTTTGGCTAGACGCGTCGCTTTGGGGTACCATAGCTCCACTATCAACTGCCGCTCAGCACGGCAGCCTTGATGAGCCCTTGCCCTTCTCCTGGGAATTATGATCGGGCATCAATCTGCTGAGTGGCCCGAATCCCAGGAGGGGACTCTATATGCAAAAGGAATACCTGTCCGCCGCGGCGGAGGTGCTCAGCGACCAAGGTGTCGATGAGAACCTCGGCCTGAGCAACGGCGAGGCGTCGTCGCGTCTTGCCAAGACAGGCCCTAACAAGCTTGAGGAAGCCGAGAAAACGCCGCTTTGGAAGCGTTTCTTTGAGCAGATGGCCGACCCCATGGTCATCATGTTGATCGCGGCCGCGGTTATCAGCGCGCTCACGGGCATGGTCAAGGGCGAGCCCGACTTTGCTGATGTCGCCATCATCATGTTCGTCGTTATCGTCAACTCGGTGCTGGGCGTAGTCCAAGAGGCCAAGAGCGAGGAGGCCCTCGAAGCCCTGCAAGAGATGAGCGCGGCGCAGTCCAAGGTACTGCGCGACGGCAAGCTCGTGCACCTGCCGAGCGCCGAGCTCGTGCCCGGTGACGTGATCATGCTCGAGGCGGGCGACTCCGTCCCGGCCGACTGCCGCGTGCTCGAGAGCGCCACGATGAAGATCGAAGAGGCCGCACTCACCGGCGAGTCCGTGCCGGTCGAGAAGCACGCCAACGTGATCGAGCTTGCTGCGGGCACCGATGACGTGCCGCTCGGCGACCGCAAGAACATGTGCTACATGGGCTCCACCGTTGTGTACGGCCGTGGCCGCGCCGTCGTGGTCGGCACCGGTATGAACACCGAGATGGGCAAGATTGCCGGCGCCCTGGCCGAGGCTAAGGAAGAGCTCACGCCGCTGCAGGTGAAGCTCGCCGAGCTCAGCCGCATCCTTACCATCATGGTTATCGTCATCTGCGTCGTCATCTTTGGCGTCGATATCCTCCGCCACGGCGTGGGCAACGTCCTTACCGACCCGACCGCTTTGCTCGACACCTTTATGGTCGCCGTCTCGCTCGCCGTCGCTGCCATCCCCGAGGGCCTGGTCGCCGTTGTGACCATCGTGCTGTCGCTTGGCGTGACCAAGATGGCCAAGCGCCAGGCGATTATCCGCAAGCTTTCTGCCGTCGAGACCCTCGGCTGCACGCAGACCATCTGCTCCGACAAGACCGGTACCCTTACTCAAAACAAGATGACCGTCGTCAAGCACGAGCTTGCTGCGCCTAAGGAGAAGTTCCTGGCCGGTATGGCGCTGTGCTCCGATGCCCAGTGGGACGAGGATTTAGGCGAGGCCGTGGGCGAGCCGACCGAGTGCGCGCTTGTCAACGACGCCGGCAAGGCGGGCCTCACCGGCCTGACTGCCGAGCATCCGCGTGTGGGCGAGGCCCCGTTCGACTCGGGTCGTAAGATGATGTCCGTGGTCGTCGAGACCCTGGACGGCGAGTATGAGCAGTACACCAAGGGCGCGCCCGACGTGGTGATCGGCCTGTGCACCCACATCTACGAGGGCGATAAGGTCGTCCCCCTGACCGAGGAGCGTCGTGCCGAGCTCGTGGCGGCCAACAAAGCCATGGCCGACGAGGCCCTGCGCGTGCTGGCGCTGGCGAGCCGCACCTACACCGAGGTTCCCGCCGACTGCAGTCCCGCTGCGCTCGAGCATGACCTGGTCTTCTGCGGCCTGTCCGGCATGATTGACCCTGTCCGCCCCGAGGTCGCCGACGCCATCCGCGAGGCCCACGATGCCGGTATTCGCACCGTGATGATCACGGGCGACCATATCGATACCGCCGTGGCCATTGCCAAGCAGCTGGGAATCGTCACCGATCGCAGCCATGCCATCACCGGTGCCGACCTCGATCGCATGAGCGACGAGGAGCTCGACGCGCATATCGAGGACTACGGCGTGTACGCCCGCGTCCAGCCCGAGCACAAGACCCGTATCGTAGAGGCTTGGAAGTCGCGCGACCAGATCGTGGCCATGACGGGCGACGGCGTCAACGATGCCCCGTCCATCAAACGCGCCGACATCGGCGTTGGCATGGGCATCACCGGCACCGACGTTACCAAGAACGTTGCCGACATGGTGCTTGCCGACGACAACTTCGCCACCATCATCGGTGCCTGCGAAGAGGGCCGTCGTATCTACGACAACATCCGCAAGGTCATCCAGTTCCTGCTTTCGGCCAACCTTGCCGAGGTCTTCTCGGTGTTCATCGCCACGCTCATCGGCTTTACCATCTTTCAGCCGGTGCAGCTGCTGTGGGTGAACCTGGTCACCGACTGCTTCCCCGCGCTCGCGCTGGGCATGGAGGACGCCGAGGGCGACATCATGAAGCGCAAGCCGCGCAACGCCAAGGACGGCGTCTTTGCCGGCAATATGGGCCTGGACTGCGTGGTCCAGGGCCTGATCATTACCGTGCTGGTGCTGGCGAGCTTCTTTGTGGGCGTGTACTTTGACATGGGCTACATCCACATCGCCGATATGATCGCAGGCAATGCCGACGAGGAAGGCGTGATGATGGCGTTCATCACGCTCAATATGGTCGAGATCTTCCACTGCTTCAATATGCGCAGCCGTCGTGCGTCGCTGTTCACCATGAAGAAGCAGAACAAGTGGCTGTGGGCCTCCGCCGCGCTGGCGCTGGTACTGACGGTGATCGTAACCGTGCAGCCGACGCTTGCCGAGATGTTCTTTGGTCCCGTGACGCTCGAGCTCAAGGGTGTTATCGCCGCGCTGGGCCTTGCCTTCCTGATCATTCCGCTGATGGAGATCTACAAGGCGATCATGCGCGCCGTGGAGAAGGAGTAGGTCGAAAGGCTATCCTTCCCACCGGCCCGACCGCCTGCGGGGTTTCCACGGGCACGTCCTCGCCGCTTTGCGGCTGCGGGATGTGCCCTTGGGAAACCCCTCCCGGCGGGTGGGCCTTCGGATAACCTCTCAGGACCATAAGCTGAGGGAAAGTTTGTGAGCTGGTCGGGCTTTGCCCGGCCAGCTCTTTTTGTTTTAAAATACCTGCTCAGTTGTGTGGTTTTGTGCTGGGAGGAATCTGTGGGCAAAGCTAAGGCTAAAGCGAAGAAAAAGACGACGGGGGCGCGGGCTAAGCGCGATCGTCGCCGGAAGCTCGCGACCGAGGCTCCCGCATCTGCTGAGGAGCTGCTGGCAAGCGTGCCGGGACTCGACGCGCTGCAGGACGTTCCGGCGTTTGATGACCTGCCGGTCGATGAAGCCCAGCAGACTGCCTTTGATGATTTCTGCGCACATGCCGAGGAGCCCGAGCAGATGCAGCTTGGCGCCGTGGTGCGCTTGGATCGCGGGTTTCCGCTGGTGGCTGCTGCCGACGACACCTTTCGCGCCGAGCATGCCGTGGGGTTTGCCAAGTCGCGCGGCGAGGACGAGGTCCTGCTGCCTGCCGTGGGCGACCGTGTGGCGGTGCGCCGCGCTCCCGGGCACGATATGGGCGTGATTGAGTGCGTGCTGCCGCGCCATACGAGCTTTGAACGTTGGCGCGGCCGTGCCCGCGGAGAGCGCCAGGTGCTCTGCTCCAACGTGGATAGCGTGCTAATCGTGCAGGCGCTCGGTGCTGGCGAGGTGCTGCTCGACCGCGTGGCGCGCTCGCTGGTGTTGGCGCTCGACTGCGATGCCGAGCCGGTGGTGGTGCTCACCAAAGCTGACCGCTGCGATGCCGAGGAGCTCGAGCGCGATCTGGACCGCGTGCGCCGCCTGGTGGGTCCGGACGTGCGCGTGATCGTGACGTCCTCTGCCGAGGGCCGCGGCCTGGACGAGGTCCGTTCCTGCGTGCCCGCTGGGAGCTGCGCCATGATTCTGGGCGAGTCGGGTGCCGGCAAGTCGACGCTGCTCAATGCACTGCTGGGCCACGATACGTTGGCGACCGGCGGTGTGCGCGAACGCGACGATCAGGGCCGCCACACTACCGTTGCGCGCGTGATGGTGGCGCTGCCGGGCGACGCCGGCGTGATCGCCGATGCCCCGGGCCTGCGCAGCCTACCGCTCGTGGGTCACGAGCGGGGTCTGGCGCGCGCCTTCCCCGAGATTGTCGAGGCATCGCGAGCGTGCCGGTTTGGCGATTGCACACATACCCATGAGCCGGGTTGCGCCGTTCGCGAGGCCGAGGACGCCGGGCAGATCGACGGCCTGCGTCTGGAAACGTTCCAAAACCTGGCGTCATCCATGCGCGTGAGCGCTCAAATGCTCGATCCCGATGTCCATTTGTAATTGATTTTTCCTATGACAGCCGTCTCCCAACTGTTCGGGAGACGGCTTTTTTGCTGTGGAAAAGCCTCGAAACATGCAGTTTGCTGACGTGCTGACCAAAACCTTGCCACGAGCTTGACGGGCTGGTCAGTTTTTGGTCAGCGATTGGTTTGACATCGAAAACCAAGATCGCGATTGCGCCGCTTTGCACTCTGACCGCCCAGACAATGGTGGTACGGGCATTCGCCCGGCACTGCCATGAGAGGAGCGGCCGTGAACAAGAGCAAGCGCATCGCCATCAGTCTGGTCGCAGGCGTGCTCGCTGCTCTGCTCTGCATGGTTTACGGCTCGTCGATCCGCTCGCAAGCCGAACAGGTCCAGGCTGAGACCTTGGCCAAGTACGGGGGCAATCGCGTCGAGGTATGCGTTGCGGCGCGCGATATCGATGTGGGCGAGACCCTCGATGAGACCAATGTCATAACCCAGGAATGGCTGACGAGCCTGCTGCCGCGTGACGCAGCGACCGAGCTGCGCCAGGTGCGCGGCGACGTGACGACTTCGCGTATTCCCAAAAACGCCGTGATCTGCAATGTCTACACCAAGGCCGAGAGCCACAAGCTCGAGGTGCCTAAGGGCAAGGTCGCCGTTTCGGTGGCGGTTGATGCCGAGCACTCGGTCGGCGGCGCCACGGGCGTGGGCAGCTACGTGGATGTGTATGTGCAAAAAGACGGCGTAACCGATCGGCTGTGCGGCGCGTACGTGATCGATACCAGTGAGGATTCCGGTGCCACGCGCGAGGGCAAGATCGAATGGGTGACGCTGGCGGCTGACCCCGAAGACGTCAAGGAACTGCTGGGCGCCTCGGGCAAGGGAACGGTCAGCTTGACGATTCCCGCCACGGCTCGCGGCAAAAAGAGCGGAGGCGACGAGTGATGAAGGCGATCTGGCTTGCGTGCTGCGCGTGCGGCGATTACGGGCTGTTGCAGCGGGAAGTCGAGGGCCGTGATGCGGGTGCACAGGTGCTTCGCGTGGGTGACCTGGACGGGCTGGTTTCCATGGCGCGGGCGTTTCCGTCGCGCCGCGGGGCTGCCATCATCGCGGCGTCTCTGTTTGATACCGAAGATGTGCGCAAGACTGTTGCGCGCCTGACGGCCGAAGGCCGCGTGAGTCGCGTGGTCGTGTTGATAGAAGCGCTCGATCCGTCGGATATCGAGGGGCTGTTTCGCGCGGGGGCGACCGAGGTCATCGCTGCGCACAGTATATGTGGCAACGGGCGCGCGGGCGAGGGAGCGGTTGATTCCGATCGGCGCATGACGATTGAGCCCGATGCTTTTGTTGATAGGGAACCCGGGGCGCCTCGCGCTACAAGAGGCCCGCGTGTTGATGATTATGGAAAAGCGGAAGCCGAGCATGGTCGGCGCCCCCGGAACCCCCTTGTATACGATGACGCTGGAGGGCCGGCACAGCATGCTGGCGACTCCCCGGCTGTAGATATGGGATACGTGCACGGCGTGAATCTGGCGGATGAACTGGACGAAGTTGAGGGCTTTGCCGGGTGCGGCGAGTTGTCGCCGATGCAGCATGAGCAGATTGCACAGAACGAGCCTGCCTCGCAGACCGAACAAGCTGCCATGCCGGCTTGGACGCAGCGTGTGGTTGCGGCGGGGGAGACGGGGACGCTGTCACCGACGCCCGCCCCGCCGCTTCAGATGCCGCCGGCAGACGCCGCCGCTCCGCCGCATCGAGCTCCGGTCATCTGCGCCATTTCGGGTTCGGGCGGTTGCGGCAAGTCGACGATTGTTGCCACCATGGCACACACATCGTCGCTGTTGGGCTTGCGTGCCGCCGTGCTCGACCTGGACCTGATGTTTGGAAACCTTTACGACTTGTTAGGCGTCGATGCTCCGCGCGATATAGCGGCACTTATCGAGCCGTCGGCGGCGGGCGCGCTCGCCGAGCCGGATATCGTAGCCGCATCGATGCGCGTGGCGCCGGGCGTTACGCTCTGGGGTCCCGTCGCGGCGCCCGAGCAAGCCGAGCTCATGGCACGTCCGGTGGAGCTATTGCTTGATGTTCTGCGTCGCGAATCCGACGTGGTCTTTATCGATACCTCGGTCTTTTGGGGCGACGCCGTGGCGGCTGCGGTGGCGGCGAGCGACCGTTGTCTGGTCGTTGGCGATGCGGCGGTGTCGTCCGCGACATCGGCGTCGCGCGTCATTGAACTGGCAAGTCGAGTAGGTGTGCCGCGCACGCGCATGAGCGCTGTGTTCAACCGGTTCGGTGCGCGCGGGGCAGACGAGGACGTCGCCATGCGCTTTGAGATTGCCTGTGCGTTGAGCTCCAAGATTCGTATCGCCGATGGCGGACAGGATCTCGCCGCGCTCATGGCGTTTGGGCGCGCTGACGAGGCAGTGGGGCAGACCAGCGCTTTTGCGACCAGTGTGCGCGAGGCCACGCGCGAGATGCTCGTGGAACTGGGGTGCGCCGTCGGCCCTTGGAGCGATATGGTCGCCGACCGTGCAACACGCACCGAACGCCCGCGTATTCGCCTTCCCTGGTCGCGCGAGGGTGATCAGCGATGAGCCTGCAAACGAGGATTAAGGCTGCCGGCGCTGCAGCGACGGCAGCGCCTGTAGATGCAGGGCGTCGCCGCGCGGTGAAACGACGCACCAAGCGCGCCGTAATGGACCGCATGGGTTACGACGAAGTGGCGCGTATCAGCGCCTATATCGACCCGGCGCTTGCCCGCTCGGAATTGCGTCCCGCGGTGGAGGCGGCGCTCAATGTTGAGGAGCCGACCGATCTCGCGACGCCCGAGCGCGAGACCATCATCGACGAGATTTTGGATGATGTGGTGGGCTTGGGGCCGTTGCAGCCGCTCATCGAGGACGACACCGTTACCGAGATCATGATCAACGGCTGCCGCTCGGCTTTCTTTGAACGCGGCGGCGTTTTGTATCCCATCGAGCACGCGTTTGAGGACGACGAACAGATCCGTGTGCTAATCGACCGCATCATCTCGCCACTTGGCCGCCGTATCGACGAGCGCAGCCCCATTGTCAACGCCCGCCTCAAAACGGGTTATCGCGTCAACGCGGTGATTCCGCCTGTGGCGATTGACGGACCGATTCTCACCATCCGAAAGTTCTCGGACCGTATCTGCTCGCTGGACGAGCTCGTGGGGTTGGGATCGCTGCCGCTTTGGTATGCGCAGCTGCTGTCGTGCGCGGTGTCGCTGCGACAGGACCTGGCGGTTGCGGGAGGCACGGGATCTGGTAAGACCACCCTGCTCAACGCGTTGTCATGCGAGATTTCCACCGGCGAGCGCATCGTGACGATCGAGGACTCTGCCGAGCTCAAGTTTGCACATCATCCGCACGTGGTGCGCCTAGAGGCGCGCGAGGCTTCAATTGAGGGTGAGGGCGCGGTGACGATCCGCGACCTGGTAACTAATGCCCTGCGCATGCGCCCCGACCGCATCGTGGTGGGCGAGGTGCGCGGTGCCGAGTGCTGCGACATGTTGCAGGCCATGAACACGGGCCACGACGGGTCGCTCACCACACTTCATGCGGGTTCAGAACAGGAGACCGTGGTGCGTCTGACGTTGCTTGCACGTTATGGCATCGATCTGCCGAGCGAGCTCATCGAGGAGCAGATTGCCATGGCGCTCGATGGCATCGTGATGTCCGAGCGCCACGCCGATGGCAGGCGCTTTGTGGCCTCATATTCGGGGGTTCACCGCGGCGTGTCGGGCGGTGTTGAGCTCGAACGCTACGTGACTTTCGATGCCGCCGAGCGCACCTGGACGCTCGACCGCGAGCCGCCGTTTATCGCAGAAGGCCTGCGGTCGGGGACGCTTACACAAGAGGAGGTGGACGAATGGAGATCGCTATGCCCCTCGTCGTAGGGGGCTTGGCAGGGCTTTCTGTCGCGACGGTGTGTGGGACAGAGCCTCGTGTGCCGCGGGTACCGCCGTCGGAGCTGGCACGTCAGGCGCTCGAAACGGTGGCAGAGAAGCTGCCGCGTGAGCTGGTGGAAAACGATCTGCTGAAAAAGATCGCCCGTTCGTGGGCATCGTTGGTCCCCACAGATCGCTTTGGGCTTGCTATTGAGGATAACGCGACTCGCCTGGCATTTCTGCTGCTATCGAGCGGTGTCTGCTGCGTTTTGCTAACGATGGTGTCGTTATCGCCCCTCGGATTTGCCTTGGGACTTGTTGCTCCGTTTGCCGTTGGCGTCGCCCGGGATGGCTTTGAGAGTCGGCGCGAGCAACACGATGTGGAGGAGGCCATGCCCGAGGCGTTTACCGCACTTTCCATGTCGCTTGCCTCGGGACATTCGCTGGCCCAGGGCATGCGCTTTGTGGGCGCTCATGCGCAAGAGCCGGTGCATACCGAGTTTTTGCGGGTGGCGGCGGCGATCGATTGCGGCATCTCGGCGACCGATGCGCTCGACGACCTGCTTGTCCGCATCGACGCCCCCGGGCTTTCGCTTGTCGCGTTGGCGCTCAAGGTGTCGCAGCGAACCGGTGCCCCGCTTGCCGACCTGCTGGCCGAGGCGTCGAGCATGGTGGGGGAGCGCATTGAGCTCAAGCGCCGCCTGGATGTCAAGACGTCGCAGGCCCGCATGTCGGCGCATATGGTCGCGGCGATGCCGGCGGGCATGTGCGCGGTGTTGGCGCTGCTTTCGGCAGATTTTCGTCGCGGTCTTGTGACGCCTGCCGGTGCGGGCGCTGTGGTGCTGGGTCTTGCCCTCAACGCCGTTGCCCTGGTGGTTATCCGGCGCATTATGAGGGTGGAGCTATGAGCGCCCTGGTTGCAGTTGCGGCTTGCCTGTGCGCCCTGAGTGTATTTGTCGCGACGGGTTTGGATCGGGCGGATGCACGCAAGATCGCAGGTACCTGCAAGCGCGAGGCAGTGCTGGTCGCTGCTGCGGGTCGCTCGGTGGCCGATGCCCTGACCGCGCGAGTGAAGGGCGCGGTTGGGGCGGGCGGCCCGGCGCGAGTGTCGCTCGGCGAAGTGTCCGAGATGATCGATGTTGTTCGCTTGGGTCTTTCGGCCGGTCTTTCGTTTGATGCGGCGCTTGAGATTTTCTGCGCCAACCGCCGGTCAGTGCTGGCTCTTCGCCTTGAGCGGGCCCGCATGGCGTGGCAGGTGGGCGTGGGCACGCGTGAGGACGAGTTGTTGGCCGCCGCGCGCGACCTGGACGTGCGAGCGCTCGAGACCTTTGCCATCACGGTGGGGCAGGCGCTCGCCCTGGGTGCCCCACTTGCCGAGACGCTGGCCGCTCAAAGTCGCGAGATCCGTGCAGCTCATCGCGCCGCGGTTGAGCGCGAGATCGAGCGTGCGCCCGTCAAGCTGCTGATTCCCACCGGCACGCTCATCTTGCCGGCGTTGCTTCTGTCCATATTGGGCCCGCTGCTGGGAGCAGGCGGGATGATGTAGGGAGGAATACATGAACACGATGGTCGAAGTTGCTGACAAGGCTTGGAACTGGGCTTTTTGCCGGGCGATCCGCGCTCGCCAGCATGCCAAGGAACTGTTGCAGGAGGAGAGCGCGCAGGGTACCACCGAGTACGCCATTTTGGTGGGCGTGCTTGTGGTGATCGCGATTATTGCCATCGTTGCATTTAAAGGCAAGGTTAAAGAGCTATGGGATGCGATCAGCGAGGGCATCAACAGCCTGTAGAGGGCGAGCGCCCCATCGGGGTGCTGCTGGTGTTTGCTTGCCTGATCGTGGCGATAGCGGCGGTGCTTTGGGGGCTTAACTCCGCGCGGCAGCAGCGTTCTGGGGCCGCCTTCGACTCGGGCTCAGATTCGGCGGTGGCGTCTCAAAAAGATGAGACGCGAGATGCGGACGATTCGGATGTCGCTGTCACGGCGCAAACCTTTCTGCGGACGCTCGACAAGCGGTCTGCCACTGCGACGGATTCGCCTGAGGGCAACGCGATTGCGGTCCGGCTTGCATGGTCCGAGGACCGACCGATGACCGAGGCAGCGGCGGATATGTTACGCGCCTACCGCGAGGTGCCAACGGCCCAGCTCGCCCTGAGCGGCTATCTCGATATTAAGGGCAACGTATGGGGCGCCATCGTGCGCGATGGACACGGCTGGGTCGATATGGTGACGGTTGCTGCGGATGTCGGCGATGCCTCGTGCCGCCTGCGAGTGATCCGCCTGAGCCCGCAGGCATCGAACTCAAAGGAGGGGTCGTGAAATGCATGACGTCCTGCGCGAGGAATCTGCCCAGGCGACGGTCGAATACGCCATCGTCACGGTGGCGCTGCTTTCCATCGTGCTGGCGATCGCGGGACTTTGGCGTGCTGGCACCGATGGGCGCTTGGCGGCGCTGGTCGAGCGGGCGGCATCCCATGGCGTTGCCTCGACGTCGGTTATCGACGCCGCTGCGGGCGCTAAGGACATCGCGTTGTATTGATATCGCGCGCGAGGACCGGGCGCAGTCTACGGTCGAGGCCGCTTTTTTGCTGCCGACGTTTCTGACGCTCATCCTTCTCGCACTGCAACCGGTGTGCCTGCTCTATACGCGCGCGGTCATGGAGTCTGCCGCCGCCGAGACCGCGCGGCTCATGACCACGACGACGGCGGAGGACGATGATCTTAAGGAGTTCACCCGCCGCCGGCTTGCCGCAGTGCCCAACGTTTCGATCTTTCATGCCGGCGGGCCGTTGTCGTGGGATATCGAGCTTGGCCGGGCCGGTGCGGGTGGCGTCTCGTCCGTGTCCGTTTCCGGCGAGGTCAAGCCGTTGCCTGTGATCGGTGCGTTTGCGCAGGCTATGGGTGGTACCGCCGAGGGCGACTACGTTGAGCTCAAGGTCAATGTCTCGTATCAATCGCGTCCCGAATGGCTGGAGGGAGATTATGATTCGTGGATTGCTGCATGGGATTAAGCGTTTCTGGTCTAGGCGCGTTTTGACGCGCCGTCCGAGCTGCCATCGCAAACGAGGAGGCTTTATGGGTCGAGCCGGTATCGACCTGTTTATCGAAGACGGTGCCTACACCACGCTTTCCTCTGCCGTGGTCATCCTAGTGGTGCTTACGTTGTTGTTTTCGTCAACCGCGGCGATATGGAGCATGTCGCGTGCCGGGGATACCCAGGTGGCGGCCGATAGCGGCGCGCTGGCGGGTGCCAACGTAGTGTCGTCCTATCACACGGCTGCCACGGTGGTTGATGCGAGCATCTTGAGTCTGGGGCTGGCGGGGTTTGCCACGATCGGGACGGGCCTGGTCGCCATCCTCATCCCGGGTGCCGAGCCGGTTGCCGGCAATATGGTCGACACCGGGATTGGGATCATTAAAACGCGCAACAAGTTTGCCAAAAGCGCATCGGAAGGCTTACAGAAAATCGAGACGGCTCTGCCGTATCTGGTTGCCGCGCGAGCTACACAGGCGGTGTCGGCGCAGGATACCGATAGCGTGAGCTATACCGGTACGGCGCTTGCCGTGCCCAGGACGTCCGAGTCCGATTTCGTTGCGCTCGAGGGGTCCGAGATCTCGCCCGATGCTATTAAAGACACGTCAGATGATTTAGAGCTCGCAGCCAAAAAGTTGAAGGAGGCTTCTGAGGATACGGCGAAAGCAAAAGAGCGCGCCTGGCTTGCGGACTGCGGCGGGTCGGACAAGGGCACGATTGGTAGCCGTTCGTGCATGTGGGAGCGCGCGAAGAAGCTGGCGTCGCTGCCGGGCGAGCTCAACCCACATTACGCATCGAGCGTCACGTGGGAGCCCCAGGTGGCGCTTGACCGAGCGAGAACATATTACCGTCAGCGCCTGGCTAACGAAAAGCCGCTTGGAAGCGGTGTCGAGATGCAGGCGGAGTCTGCCGCTCGAAAGGCGTTCTATCGGTATGCCGGTGAAGAGCTCGGGCGTGCCTCCATCGTGGACGACGGCACGAGCGTCGTCGCGGACCTGCCGCTGCTGCCGCGCAATGCGGACGAGGTCAGGGCGAGCGATCTTTATACCGATGCCGCGTGGCCGACGAGCAGCAATGACGGCAAGACGTACATCCATTATGGAACTGGCTGCCCAAACTATAAAAAGGGAGCGCCGGGAGGACTGTCATCGGTTGCTGACTTTGACGGGAGAGAAGCATGCGACCGCTGCCATTTTGGAGTCAAGACACTGGGTGCCGTCGCCGCTCCTTCTACATCGATCGAAAACGGCTTCGAGTATCACTTTGACAAGTTCAAAGACGCCATGGAAGACTACGCCGAATGTCGCAACAAAGAGCTTGAGCTCGAGCGACAGACCGAAGGCGAGGCAGATCGCGCGGGAAGCGCATTCGATCAGGCCATTCAAGCGCTTTCGGCTGAGCGTCCGCGTATCGCGCCGCCCGGTCGCAACGGCGTGGTCGCCCTTGCGGTTTCGGGCGATATGACCAGCCCCGATCAACTTAACTCCTCGTTTAACACGGCTGTTGAGCTTGGCAGTCGCGGTGCCATCTCTGCCGCGGTGCTGGCGCCCGATGAGGCGACGGCGCAAAACAACGTGCTTTCGCGATTTTTCTCGACATTGAAGGAACGCTCGGGCGGCGTTGCCGGCGTGCTCGACGGCGTCATGGATGTTTGGGGACGGCTGCTCGTAGGATACGGTGATATCCAAGGTTCGGCCGACGAACTTATGGACGAGATGATTAAAGACCTAGGAGGGGGCGGCGGCGCGTTGGGCTCCATCGCATCGTGGCTCGGCGATACCGTTTCGGCGTCCGTGGCGGCGCTGGGTTTGGAACCGTGCGACTTGCGCCTGCGAAAGCCGGTGCTGACCGATTCCGCCAACGTCATTAAGAGTCCGGGGTCTGACATTGCTGGTTTCTCTCAAGCGCAAGACAAGCTGCGAGGTATTCCGTTGGGCGTGACCGATCCCAAGGCGCTTTGCGAGGCGTTGGAATATCAAGTCGAACGCACCATTGGCGGTACGGTGTTCACGCTTGCGGAGATTCCTCTGCCCGGCGGCGGCTCCATCCCACTCACCGTCGATGTCGCCACGCTGGTTGGCGCTCTGGGCGGTGGGTCGTAATGAGTATCCGCATGCGTCTGCGCGAGGAGCGCGCCCAAGCGACGGTGGAGATGGCAGTGGTTACGCCCGTTTTGCTGGTGCTGGCACTCATCGTGTACAACGTCATGATCTTTGCCAGCGCTGTCGCGCGCTTCGACCGCGTGGTGCCCGACATCGTGTTGGCGCACGCCGTGGCGTCGGAGGGGGAGGGCGACGAAAGCTCTGCCGATGCCTCGGCGACGGTTCAGACACAAATTCTGAATGCCATGGAAGGCTATGACTTGCAGATCGAAGTGTCGAGCGAGCAAGGCGCGGAGGCATCGGATGGTGGCCTGCTCTCCCTATCCGGTACGTTTAGGACCTACACCTGTACCATGCACTATGAGCCGTGGCCGACTTCTCTCAGCATCGCTGGCGTTCCGCTGGGGGCGCCGACAACGTTGTCGCACGAGCGCGCGGTGACGGTCGATCCATGGCGTCCGGGGGTGGTTATGTGACCGCGGTCTCGTCCTACATCGCTTACGCGCGGGCACTCAACAGGCTGGGTTGGACGCCGGCCGAGTTTGCGGTGGCGGAGTCGTTCGTCGTGCGCCTGCTCGGCATGCTGGGACGGCGTCCGGTTGCCGCCAACGGCCTGCCGCTCGTCATGGCGTTTCCGCACTGTTCCTCGGTCCACACGTGTTTTATGGCCTATCCCATCGATATCGCCTTTATCGACCGCAACGGCAACATCCTCGCACGCTATGAAAACGTCCGTCCGTGGCGCATGTGCTCTCACCCGTGCGCCTGGGCCGTACTGGAACGTCCCTCAATCCTCGCCTCGCTCCCTGCCCTCCAACAAGTGCCGGCGTAAGAATTGGCGACAGCGGACTTTCGTCATACGAAATTGGGTAAGATGGAGGAGAAGATGCATGGATGTTGAGATCCATCCCAACGCTAAAAAGCACCTGACGGAAAAGCAGGTGCTTAGCGCCTGGCTTGCGGTTACTGAGTGCATTCGTCGCGAGTCGAAGGACGAGCCGCCGAGATGGCTTGCGATTGGATGGCTCCCAGACGGACGAAGCGTGGAGCTTGTCGCGGTCGAGCTTGTCCGTGGGTGGCCTATCATTCATGCCTTGTCTCCAGTCCAGAAGAAATTTTGGCAGAAGATTGAACAGACTCGGCAAAGGGGTCGATGATGGGCAAGACGTATACGGCCGCTAATGGTCAGGTTGTAACGGATGAAATGATTGACGCGTGGTGCAAGTCGTACGAGCGCGGAGAGTTTCCGGATGGCGAACACACCGTTGGTGGGATTGTGCATGGACGGCCCCCACTCTCAGGTGAGGGGACGGCAACGCTGTCGGTCAAGATTCCTCTGGGAATGAAGGAGGCCATTCGTCGACGGGCGGCTGTCGAGGGGATGACGCCAAGTGAGTTTGCCCGTGTGGCTCTGAGTGAAAAACTTCTTGCTTCCGGCTGATGCCTCTGACGTGCCGATTTATAGAACCAAGGCTGTGCTCAAAAACTTTTTTAAAATTCTCGGTTGACCGGAACGCGTCCTTGGTTATACTAATCAAGCCTTGAAACAAGGCACACCTCAAATGGCTGGGTAGCTCAGTTGGTAGAGCAGAGGACTGAAAATCCTCGTGTCAGGGGTTCGATTCCCTTCCCCGCCACCTTGAATTGACCAGGACCTCTGCAAAGGGGTCCTTTTCTTTTATGCAGACCCCACATGGAATCGAACCCCGTGAGGGCGCGGAGCTGAGTAAACGCGTAAGCGTTTGCCAGCGCAGCTCGCAAGGCGCGCAAGCGCCGCAGCGGTCCGTCCGCGCAGCGCGCGGACGCGATTCCCTTCCCCGCCACCTTGAATTGACTAGGACCTCTGCAAAGGGGTCCTTTTCTTTTATGTAGTCCCCTGCGGAAAGCGCATCCCAGACATTCCTCCCGCTTTTGCGTCACTTTTCAGACCATTCGGTCGCCTGTCCGCACGCGCGGGTATACTCAAAACAATACTTTTCCTATGCAATACGATGCGGGCTCGACCTGCACGATCCGAAGGGGGCGGTGATGGAGAGGATACTCGGCGTTAATCTCTCTGGCTGGTTTATTCCCGAGCCTTGGGTGACCCCGTCGCTGTACGCGGCGACCGGTGCATCCAACGCGGCTGAGCTACAGGAGGCCATGGGCACCGCCGCCTATAACGAGCGCATGCGTCGTCATTACGAGACGTTTGTGAGCGAGGATGATTTTCGCCGTATGGCGCAGATCGGCCTCAACGCCGTGCGCCTGCCGGTGCCTTGGTATGCCTTTGGCTCACAGGAGTCCGATGCCTCCTACATCTCGGTTGTCGACTACATCGACCGCGCGATTGAGTGGGCTGCCAAGTACAACATTCGCGTGCTGCTTGACCTGGCAACTGTGCCCGGTGGTCAGGGCGATTCCAACGATTCGCCCACCACGCCGGAGGCTGTTGCCGAGTGGCATTCGTCCACTAACGGCCGCCATGTCGCACTCGACGTGCTCGAGCGTTTGGCCGATCGCTACGGTGAGGCCGAGAGCCTGCTGGGCATTGAGCTGCTTGACACGCCGCAGATGAGCGTCCGCAAGAGCCTCTTTACCATGACGGATGGCATTCCTGCTCACTACCTGCGCAACTTCTATCGCGATGCTTACGAGCTCGTCCGTTCGTATATGCCCGAGGATAAAATCGTCGTCTTCTCGTCTTCGGGGTATCCCAGCGAGTGGAAGCATTTTATGCGCGGCACCAAGTACAAGAACGTCTACATGGACCTTCACCTGTACCATTACCGTGACGAGTATGCACTCGACATCACGAGCCCCCGCGGGCTGACGACGGCGATTTCGCGTAACAAGCGCGAGCTTAAAGAAGCGATTTCGACGGGGTTCCCCGTGCTGGTGGGCGAATGGTCGGGTGCGGCGATCTTTGCCAACTCGTCGGTTACGCCCGAGGGCCGCAATGCCTACGAGCGCGTGTTCATCGCCAATCAGCTGGCATCGTTTGCGCCGGCTGCCGGTTGGTTCTTCCAAACGTGGAAGACCGAGAAGCGTATTGCGGCATGGGATGCCCGCGCGGCGCTCGGTACGCTCGAGCGCGGCATGATTGAATAGGTTGATATGACGCAAAACAGCACCCATACGGGCAAACTCTATGTGGTCGGCACACCCATCGGCAACTTGGGAGACCTGTCCCCGCGCGTTGGCGAGGCGTTTGCCGCCGCCGATGCCATCTGCTGCGAAGACACGCGTGTGACGTCAAAGCTGCTAATGCACCTGGGTATCTCCAAGCCGCTTGTCCGTTGCGACGAGAATGTGATCGCCAGCCGCGCCGCCGGCCTGGTCGACCGTCTGCTGGCGGGGGAAACCCTCGCCTTTGCCTCGGACGCCGGCATGCCGAGCGTGTCCGATCCCGGCCAGGCGCTGGTCGAGGCAGCGCGTGAGGCCGATGTACCCGTCGAAGTTATCCCCGGGCCCTCTGCTTGCGTCACGGCGCTCGTTTCGTCCGGCATTCCCTGCGAGCAATTTTTCTTTGAGGGCTTTTTGGGCCGCAAGCACGGTGACCGCGTGCGCCGTCTGCAGCGCCTTGCCGTGGTGCCCGGCGCGCTCATCTTCTACGAGTCTCCACATCGCATCGTGGCGACGCTCGAGGCTGTGGCCGAGGTCTTTCCCCAGCGTGAGGTTGCCGTCTGCCGCGAACTCACCAAGCTACACGAGGAGGTCTTGCGTGGGCCCGCCGCCCAGCTTGCCGAGGAGCTGCATGCTCGTGGCGAGGTAAAGGGCGAGATTGCGCTGGTCATCGCGCCGCCGAGTGAGGACGAGGAGGCCGGCATCGTGCCGGCTGGCGCTGCGGCGGCAGATCCCGACGAGGCCCTGCGCGAGGATATCCGCGCCGCGCTTGAGGAGGGGGAGCCCGCCTCTGCGGTGGCCAAGCGCCTGTCTCAGAAGTATTCGCGCCGCAAGCGCGATGTCTATGCCATGGTGCTCGATATGCAATAGATGGAGGATATCCAGCCCTTGCGCTAGAATCATCCCCTGTATGCAACGTTTTTCTGGAGGACTAACCCCATGGATCAAAGCAAGCCTTCGTTCTTTATCACGACGCCCATCTACTACGTCAACGCCGATCCGCACCTGGGCACGGCTTATTCCACCATCATCGCCGACGTCCAGGCTCGTTATCGCCGCTCTGCCGGTTACAACGTCAAGTTCCTGACCGGCATGGACGAGCATGGCGAGAAGGTCGCCGAGGCCGCAGCCAAGCACAACATGACGCCGCAGGAGTGGACCGACAGCCAGGCTCCGCACTTCAAGGAGTTGTGGAACAAGCTCGAGATCTCCAACGACGACTTCATCCGCACCACCGAGCCGCGCCAGCATCATGCCGTACAGTACCTGTGGGAGCGCATGAAGGAGTCCGGCTACCTGTATAAGGGCAGCTACGATGGTTGGTATTGCGTGCCCGACGAGACCTACTTCACCGATACGCAGGTCCAGAAGGGTGACGAGGAGTACGGCAGCGTCGGTCAGCACCTGTGCCCCGATTGCCACCGTCCGCTTGAGCGCGTGCAGGAGGAGTCTTACTTCTTTAAACTTTCCGCCTTCCAGGACAAGCTGCTCAAGCTCTATGACGAGCACCCCGACTTTGTTGAGCCTGCGTTCCGCATGAACGAGGTGCGCAGCTTTGTCGAGGGAGGCCTCAACGATCTTTCCGTGAGCCGCACGAGCTTTGACTGGGGCATTCAGGTTCCGTTTGATGAGGGCCACGTGACCTACGTGTGGTTCGACGCCCTGCTCAACTATATGACGGCTGTCGGCTACGGTGTCGACACCGACGAGGCCCGTGCCGAGCTGGCCTATCGCTGGCCCGCGCAGTTCCACATCGTGGGCAAGGACATCATCCGCTTCCACTGCGTCATTTGGCCCGCCATGCTCATGGCCATCGGCGAGGCCCTGCCCGAGCATGTCTTTGCCCACGGCTTCCTGACCGTGCGCAACGCCGAGACCGGCAAGGCCGAGAAGATGTCCAAGAGCCGCGGCAACGCCATCGCTCCGCAGGACGTCATCGACATGCTGGGTGTCGAGGGCTATCGCTATTACTTCATGACCGACGTGGTGCCCGGCACCGACGGCGCCATCAGCTTCGATCGCATGGAGCAGGTCTACAACGCCGACCTGGCCAACAGCTGGGGCAACCTTATCTCGCGTTCGCTCAACATGAGCGGCAAGTACTTTGACGGCTGCGCGCCCGCCAAGCCCGCATCGTTCGATGCGTTCGACAGTCCGCTGGCAAAGATTGCCGATGGCCTGGTCGAGCGCTATATGGCCAAGATGGACGTGCTCGATTACGGTGGAGCCAAGGACGAGGTCATGGAGCTCGTCCATGCCGCCAACCATTACATCGAGGACTCCGAGCCTTGGGCGCTTGCCAAGGACGAGGCCAAGGCTGACGAGCTCGCGTTTGTGATCTACAGCCTGCTCGAAGCCATCCGCATCGCCGCCCACCTGCTGATGCCGCTCATGCCTCAGACTTCTGCCGAGGCTCTGCGCCGTCTGTCCTGCGAGGACGAGGCCGCAAGCGACGATCTCAAGGGTATTTGCGCTTGGGGTCTGCTTGCCGGCGGCGCTCCCGTCGAGAAGGGCGAGCCGCTGTTCCCGCGTCTGGGTTAAGACGCCGCGCGCCATATCGGCAATTCGCAGTTTAGGTGTAAGGGCATGGCCGCAACGGTCCATGCCCTTTTGTTTCAAGACGTCGCCACCATGCTAAGGAGGCAACTATGACAACTTCGCCTTTGGCAAACCCCACGGCAACAAGGGAGCTGCTGGAGGAGTTTGGCCTTGCGACCAAGCATCGCCTGGGCCAGAACTTTCTAATCGACAACCATGTGATTGAGCGTATCTGCGAGCTTGCCGAGCTTGCAGGTGACGAGCGCGTACTCGAGGTGGGTCCGGGTGTTGGCACGCTCACGCTTGCGCTGCTGCAGGAGGCTGCGTGCGTCACGTCGATCGAGGCCGATCCCGAGCTCGAGCCGGTGCTCGATGCCCATGCTGCCGACTATGCCAACTTCCGCTTTATTATGGGCGATGCGCTCAAGGTGGGCCCGGAGCAGATTGAGCAGGCTGCTGGCGGCGAGCCCACGGTATTTGTCGCGAACTTGCCCTATAACGTGGCGGCGACGATCATTTTGCAATTTTTCCAGACGATGCCGGCGCTCAAGCGTGCCGTCGTCATGGTGCAAAAGGAGGTTGCCGATCGCATTGCCGCGACGCCGGGCAATAAGACCTATGGCGGCTATACGGCAAAGCTCGGCCTGTATACGCAGGTGACGGGTCGCTTTGAGGTGCCGCCGCGCTGCTTTATGCCGGCGCCGCATGTGGACTCAGCCGTCGTGCGCATCGACCGCGTTGACGGCGTGGTGCCCGAGGGGCTCGATTGCGAGTTTGTGGCCCGCGTGATCGACGCCGCATTTGCTCAGCGTCGCAAGACTATCCGCAATTCCATGAGCGCCAACGGCTTTGCCAAGGACGTGCTCGATGCCGCCTTTGAGGTTTGCGGTATCGCGCCGACCACGCGAGCCGAGACACTCGATGTTGCCGACTTTGTCCGTCTGGCCCAGGAGCTCATCCATGATGCCTAATGCCGAACGTGTGACGTTTACCAAGAAAAAGAAAACGGTCGCCTGTCCGGAGCCCTTGGCGCCGCTCGCTGATACTCATGCGCACCTGCTTTCGTTTTGGGGCAAGGAAGTGCCCGAGACGCTCGTGCGCGCTAAAGCCGCGGGCGTCGACCTGTTGGTGACGATCTTCGACCCCATTGCCGATAAGCGCAGTGTGGCGGACTATAGCGACTGGCTAACGCGTGAGATTCTGCCAATGCAGAATATTCCGCAGATTAAATATCTTGCCGGCGTGCATCCGTATGGCGCGCCGGACTATACCGACGACGTTCACGCACAGGTCGTTGCCGCACTCGATGACCCCTTATGCGCAGGTATTGGCGAAATCGGCCTGGACTACCACATGGACTATGACGACGATATCGCGCCGGCGCCCCATAACGTGCAGATTGACTGCATGGCGCGCCAGCTCGAGCTTGCCGTGTGCCGTAACGTGCCGGTGGAGCTGCATCTGCGTCACGAGGACACGGACCAGGAGCGTACCTCGCACGTGGACGCCTACAACGTGCTTCGTGAGGTGGGCGTGCCCCAGGCCGGTTGTGTGCTGCACTGCTTTGGCGAGGACCGCGCCACGATGGAGCGCTTTGTGGGTTTGGGCTGCTATATCGCCTATGGCGGCGCGGCCACCTTTAAGCGCAACGATGACGTGCGCGAGGCATTTGCGGCGACCCCGCTCGATCGCATTTTGTTCGAGACGGATTGCCCGTATATGGCGCCGGAGCCCATTCGAGGTCTTGAGTGCGAGCCGGCAATGATTTCAATCACGGCAAACACGCTGGTCAACGACCGTGTCGATCGCACTGGTGAGGACGCCGAAACAATCGCGCAAGCCGCTTGGGAAAATGCTTGCAAACTTTTTCAAAAATAGTTCTTGCGTTCACGGTGGCGCTCCGTTATTCTAATTCCTGCACGCGGGCGTGGCGGAATTGGCAGACGCGTACGGTTCAGGTCCGTATGGGGGCAACCCCATGAAGGTTCAAGTCCTTTCGCCCGCACCATTGAATGAAAGAGCTCCCAGCAATGGGAGCTTTTTTGTTACGGGCCGTTTTTGGCAGATTTGACCTATCGATTTCGCGCGGTAGATGCCCCTGCGGTCAAAAAGTGGCAAATATGAGTACTGGCACGAAAATAGAGACATTTCACGAAGCCATTTTTGCTCATTTTACGCAACAGATGTACGCTAATTTGACTCAATCATGAGACGAAATGAAGTAATTTCGATAGACTTCGGGTTCAAAGAGGCGATTTTGACCCAAATACGCTGTTACTAAACTGGTAACAGTACTCATATTTGGTCTTTTTTGACCACGGGTCCTCTTGTTGGTGTCACACAGCTGCTTCGTGCGGGTATCCTAGTCCCAACGTGTGCCTATCAGAGGAGAGACCATGCTGTTTTCCGGTATCATCGCCGCCCTTACCAGCCTTTTGATTCCCATCATCATCCTGTTGCTGCTGCTGCCCAGCGCCTGCTATGTCGTTGAACAGCAGCATGCTGTGATCATCGAACGCTTAGGCAAGTTCAACCGCATCGTCAACGCGGGCTTCCACATGAAGGTGCCCGTAGTCGACCGTAAAGCTGCCACGGTGAGCCTGCGCACGATGAAAAACGGTTTTGGTATCGACGTTAAGACTCAGGACAATGTGACTATCGGCCTCGAGGTCTCGGCTCAATATCACGTGAGCTATGACATGGGTGCTGGCCCGGCGGATTCGGGCATCTACAAGAGCTACTATATGCTGCAGGAGCCCGTCGACCAGATGCGTGACTTCATCACCGACGCCCTGCGCTCTTCGATTCCCGTCTACACACTCGATGAGGTCTTTGCCAAGAAGGATGACATCGCCAAGGATGTTAACGCTACCGTTTCCGAGCAGATGGCTGCCTACGGCTTCACCCTCGTGTCGACGCTCATTACCAAGATCGCACTGCCGACTGAGGTCGAGAACTCTATGAACGACATCAACGCCGCCCAGCGCAAGCGCGCTGCGGCACAGGAGCTCGCCGAGGCCGACCGCATCAAGCGCGTCACCGAGGCGACCGCCGAAGCCGAGGCCATGGAAAAGGCGGGCGAGGGCATCGCCAACCAGCGCAAGGCGATCGCTCTGGGCATTAAGGACTCGCTCGAGATTATCCAGGAGACAGGTGTTGGCAACGATGAGGCCAACCAACTGTTCATGTTTACGCAGTGGTCCGAGATGATGACGGAGTTTGCTCGCACGGGTAAAACCTCGACGGTCGTGCTGCCGAGCGACTTCTCGCAGTCGGCCTCTATGTTCGAGCAGATGCTGACCGCCGGCAAAGTTCAAAACGGTTCGAAGGAGTAGGCACGCGTGAAATACACCGTCGTTTGTGTTGGCAAGCTCAAAGAGCGCTTTTGGAAGGACGCGTGTGCCGAGTACACCAAGCGCCTGGGCGCCTATGCCAAGGTGGATATCCGCGAGGTGGCCGATATCGACCCGGCCAAGGCGGGCGGCGTGGATGCCGCGCGTGACAAGGAGGGGGCGGCGATTCTTGCTGCCTTGCCGTCTCGAGCGCATGTGATCCTGCTGGCTATCGAGGGCAAGGAGCGTTCGAGTGAGGAGCTCTCGGCGAGGCTCGACGATCTTATGCTGCGAGGCAGCAGCGACATTGCCTTTGTAATCGGCGGTTCGGACGGCGTGAGCGATGACGTGCGCGCACGAGCCGACGAGATGCTCAGCTTTGGACGCATTACCTTGCCGCATAACCTGGCGCGTGTAGTGCTGCTAGAGCAGATTTACCGTGCCTGCAAGATCAGCCGTGGCGAGCCATATCACAAATAGGTCGGCAATACGAAACAATGACGTGGGACAATACCTTTCGTTTTGAGGAATGTGTCTGAGAGGACTATGTGATATGAAGATCGGATTTGTCGGTTTTGGCAATATGGCGAGCGCCATGGCCGATGGCTGGATTGCCGCCGGTGTGACTGCGAGCGACATGTGCGCCTGCGCGGGCCGCTACGACGCCTTGGTTGAGCGCTGCGAGGCGCGTGGGATGGTCGCCTGCCATGATGCGGCGGAGGTTGTCGCCGCATCTGATATCGTGGTTGCTGCGGTCAAGCCGTACATGATCGAGAAGGTCTTCGCTCCGCTCAAGGACATTCTTGCCGACAAGGTTGTCCTTTCGGTCGCCTGGACTTGGGACAGCGCCAAGTGGGAACAGGTCCTGCCGGGTGTCGCGCACATCTCGACGGTGCCCAACACGCCGGTTTCAGTGGGCGAGGGCGTTATCGCCTGCGAGAAGTCCTCTACGCTCAACGACGAGCAACGTGCTGTTGTGCTCGACCTGCTCGGTAAGCTTGGCGCCGTCGTTGAGCTCGACACGAGCCTGCTGTTTGTGGGCGGTACCGTGGGCGGTTGCGCACCGGCATTTGTCGCCATGGCGATTGAGGCCTTGGGCGACGCGGCCGTCAAGCACGGTATCCCGCGCGCCGATGCCTATCGCATTGTGAGCCAGATGGTGCTGGGCACGGCGAAGCTGCAGCTTGCAGGCGGCCAGCATCCTGCGGCGATGAAGGATGCCGTATGCTCACCCGGCGGCGCCACCATCAAGGGCGTCGTCGCGCTCGAGGATGCTGGCATGCGCAGCGCACTGGTCAAGGCAATCGACGCAACCCTCCAGTAAACCTGCCATTTAGGGACAGGTTTATTTTGGCAGGTTTTTCCTGCGGTTTTGTCTTGTGTGGAAAAAGCGCCCCGCAACTGGCTCAATTCCAGTTGCGGGGCGCTTGCGTTTGTCCAGATAAAACCGACCAAAATAAACCTGTCCCTTTTTGGTCGGTTAGTCCCAGAAGCCGTCTTCTTCGTCCTCGGATTTGGGGCCGCGGTCGACATACATCTTATGGGTGCGCTTCTCCATTACAAAGGCAAGAATCGCAAACAGCAGGATGCCGCCGGCGAAAAGGATGGCAAAACCGGTGCGGGTGCCAAACAAAAAGGAAAAAACTGCGTCCATTGGGTGCCTTCTTGCGTAGTTGAGTTGGGTCGTAAACGCTCATAAGTATATACTTGCCCATACATGTACAAGGTTGCAACCTAAATGGAATGTATATCGCCGGAGGATCTAATGCTTGATATCAAGTTTGTTCGCGAGAACCCCGATGCCATCGATGTCGCCATGGCTAACCGCCAGACATCTTGGGATCGCGAGAAGTTCTTTGAGCTCGACGACGAGCGCCGTGCCGTCATCACCGAGGTCGAGGAGCTCCAGGCTACGCGCAACGCCGAGTCCAAGAAGATCGGCGCCCTGATGAAGGAGGGCAAGAAGGACGAGGCAGAGGCCGCCAAGGAGGCCGTGCGCGCCGTCAACGAGAAGATTGACGGTCTGGCCGAGCGCCGAGGCGCTCTCGAGCAAGAGCAGTACGATTTCATGGCTCACCTGCCCAATATTCCTTGCGAGGCCACGCCGTACGGCAAGGATGAGGACGAGAACATCGAGCGCCGTCGTTGGGGCACCCCGCGCGAGTTCGACTTCGACTTTAAGCCGCACTGGGATCTGGGCACCGATCTGGACATCCTCGACTTCGAGCGCGGCAACAAGCTCTCCGGCAGCCGTTTTACCGTTCTCGGTGGCGCCGGCGCCCGTCTTGAGCGCGCCCTCATCAACTTCTTCTTGGACACGCACACGAGTCGTGGCTTCAAGGAGTGGTGGCCGCCCATCGTCGTCAAGCGTCAGACCATGTTCGGTACGGGGCAGCTGCCCAAGTTCGAGGACGACGCTTATCACGTCTCGGGCGACAACTTCCTGATCCCTACCGCCGAGGTTGTGCTCACCAACCTGCACGCCGGCGAGGTTCTCGACGCCGACACCCTGCCGCGCCGCTACACCGCCTTCACCCCCTGCTTCCGCGAGGAGGCCGGTTCCGCCGGTCGCGACACCCGCGGCATCATCCGTCAGCACGAGTTCGACAAGGTCGAGATGGTCAAGTTCGCTAAGCCGGAGGAGTCCGACGAGGAGCTCGAGAGCATGACCGCCGAGGCCGAGTACCTGCTGCAGCAGCTGGGCCTTCCGTATCGCGTGATTAGCCTGTGCACCGGCGACTTGGGCTTCTCTGCCCGTCAGACCTACGACGTCGAGGTCTGGCTGCCGAGCTACAACGCCTACAAGGAGATCAGCTCCTGCTCCAACTGCGGTGACTTCCAGGCTCGCCGCGCCAACATCAAGTATCGTGACCCCGAGAACTTCAAGGGTTCGCGCTACCTGCACACTCTCAACGGTTCCGGCCTGCCGGCCGGCCGCACCATGGCCGCCATTCTGGAGAACTACCAGAACGCCGACGGCACCATTACGATCCCCGAGGTTCTGCGTCCTTACATGGGCGGTCTCGAGAAGATCGAGCCGGTCGCGTAACTTGGCTGCATAGGGGATATGCAAGGGCGCTCCTTCGGGGGCGCCCTATTTCGTGCGCAGGTCCATACCATGCCGTGCGGACAGCTCAATAGAAAACACACGAACAACTGTTCTGTATACAGCCATCTACCTGCTATGCTTTTTCTAAATAAGAGCGAGAGAAAGGGGACGCGATGGAGCTGTTTGATGATCGGGTGGTTTTGTTTGAGAGCGACGAGGGCGGGGAGTATCTGCTTGTAACGTGTGAGCCGTCTGGCATGGGTGGCCTGGTGGTTCGACAGACGAGCGAGGGTCCGTTGACCCAATGGTGCTTTGAGGAGTCGCCGCATGTGGTCGAGACCTTTGTGACGCATGAGGGACTTGTGGCCCTGGAGCATTTCTATGGGGTCCGGACATCTAACCAGGCTGCGCGCATGCTGAGCATCTCGTTTGCCGATTATGATTGTGCCCAGCGGGTGAGATCGCTCCTGAGGGAACTTGATGCTAAGTTTGACGTGATCGAAAAGCCAATCGATCGTACGGGGAACGGTGGTATATGCGGAGCAGCGTGACAAAACTGCGTTCCACAAAAAAGTTTGAGATTGTGCTTGACTCCAATAAGCTAAAGTGGTTTTATATGTCTTGCGCTGCGGCGTTACCTCAGCTGGATAGAGGGTCTGACTACGAATCAGAACGTCATAGGTTCGAATCCTATACGCCGCACCAATTGAAATTGAAAGCCTCCGGTGACGGGGGCTTTTCTTTTAGGCGGACGCCGCATGGATTCGAACCTCGGTCGAGGCGCGAGCGTGAAGCGGACGCGGAGCGTCCGTAGCGAGCGGGCGAGTCCGCCGGCAGGCGGGCGAAGCCGGTGCGGATCCGCGCAGCGGATGCGCGGAATCCTATACGCCGCACCAATTGAAATTGAAAGCCTCCGGTGACGGGGGCTTTTCTTTTAGGCGGACGCCGCATGGATTCGAACCTCGGTCGAGGCGCGAGCGTGAAGCGGACGCGGAGCGTCCGTAGCGAGCGGGCGAGTCCGCCGGCAGGCGGGCGAAGCCGGTGCGGATCCGCGCAGCGGATGCGCGGAATCCTATACGCCGCACCAATTGAAATTGAAAGCCTCCGGTGACGGGGGCTTTTCTTTTAGGCGGACGCCGCATGGATTCGAACCTCGGTCGAGGCGCGAGCGTCTTAATCATCACTTCGTAAAATTTTTCCAAATTGTCGCTTGACCCATCGAGGGGTCACGTGCATAATAATCCGTGCGTTGCGGCGTTACCTCAGCTGGATAGAGGGTCTGACTACGAATCAGAACGTCATAGGTTCGAATCCTATACGCCGCACCAATTGACTTTAAAGCTCCCGGCAACGGGGGCTTTTCCTTTACGGGGGCATTGCGGAGATTCGAACCTCGGTCGAGGCGCGGGCGTTAAGAAAACGCGGAGCGTTTTTAGCGAGCGGGCGAGCACGCCGGCGGGCGGG
>NZ_QROM01000004.1:45917-46468 GCF_003474365.1 Collinsella sp. AF38-3AC | reverse complement strand
GCGGGCGAGTCCGCCGGCAGGCGGGCGAAGCCGGTGCGGATCCGCGCAGCGGATGCGCGGAATCCTATACGCCGCACCAATTGACTTTAAAGCTCCCGGCAACGGGAGCTTTTCTTATATCGCGATGCGTCGAAAATCGCATCAAGGGGTCAAAATGAGTAAAAATCAAATTCAATAACTTTTTTTGAAAAACGCTTGACGATTATTCAGTCCATGTGCATAATAATCAACAAGTCGCGGCGTTACCTCAGCTGGATAGAGGGTCTGACTACGAATCAGAACGTCATAGGTTCGAATCCTATACGCCGCACCAATTGACTTTAAAGCTCCCGGCAACGGGGGCTATTACTTCAAGACTTTAGTCTGCTGGCCGCGCAGCGGCCAGCTTTAAACCACCCGCTACGCGGGTGGAGACAAACGGCTTTACAAAGCCACCCCTCCGACCGATATTGACGATTGTTCAGGCCGTCAAGAATTCGAGTCGAAGGGGTGGTCGCCATGGCCCAGAAGGCCTACAGCCTTTCCCACACGAAGTGGATGTGCAAGTACCA
>NZ_QROM01000004.1:45557-45907 GCF_003474365.1 Collinsella sp. AF38-3AC | reverse complement strand
GTCGCCATGGCCCAGAAGGCCTACAGCCTTTCCCACACGAAGTGGATGTGCAAGTACCACATCGTGTTCACGCCGAAGTATAGGCGCAAAGTGATCTACAACCAAATCAGGAGCGACATAGGGGAGATCCTCAGGAAGCTGTGCGAGTACAAGGGGATCGAGATAATCGAGGGGCACCTGATGCCCGACCACGTGCACGTGCTGCTGGCGATCCCGCCGAAGTACAGCGTCGCGAGCGTCATGGGCTACCTGAAGGGGAAGAGCTCGCTGATGATATTCGACAGGCACGCCAACCTCAAGTACAAGTTCGGCAACAGGAAGTTCTGGGCGGAGGGCTACTACGTGTCCAC
>NZ_QROM01000004.1:45239-45547 GCF_003474365.1 Collinsella sp. AF38-3AC | reverse complement strand
ACGCCAACCTCAAGTACAAGTTCGGCAACAGGAAGTTCTGGGCGGAGGGCTACTACGTGTCCACCGTCGGCCCGGACGAGGCGACGATCGCCAAGTACATCAGGGAGCAGGAGTCCCACGACATCGCGCTGGACAAGCTGAGCGTGAAGGAGTACGAGGACCCCTTCAAGAGGGGGTGATCCCGCCGGTTCGACCGGCGCGCCACGGGTCAAGATGCACTAGGCCTGGACGAAGTCCGGGCCCGCGCCTTTAGACGCGAGCCCGGGGCCCGTGGGTTATACCCTAAGAGCAAACCACCCTTTTTAAGG
>NZ_QROM01000004.1:0-45229 GCF_003474365.1 Collinsella sp. AF38-3AC | reverse complement strand
CGGGGCCCGTGGGTTATACCCTAAGAGCAAACCACCCTTTTTAAGGGTGGTTCTGATTACCTGACATACACCACGTTGTCGCGGCGCGGCTTTGCCTCGGGGAGTGCGTCTTCGGCGTAGCCCAGAATGCAATTGCCTACACCGCGCAGACTTCCGTCGGCGGGCAGGCCCCACTTGGCAAGCAGTTCCAGTCCCTCGGGTGAGTCAAAGACCTCGTGCGCGCGGTGGATCCAACACGAATCGACGCCCAGCGCATAGGCTGCGTTGAGCAGGTTGCCCATGGCGAGCGAGCCGTCTTCCAGGTGCGTGGGTACGCTGCGGTCGACGAGCACCACCACAACGGTCTTGGCGCCGTAGAAGGGATCTCCCTCGCTGCCCATAACTTGGGCGTTGAGCTGCGAGAGACGCTCGACGGTTGCGGGGTCGGTGACGGCGACGAACGTGACCGGCTGGCGTCCCATGCCGCTCGGCGCGTACTGGCCGGCTTCGATAATGCGTGCGAGCTTCTCGGCCTCGACGGGGCGATCGCTGTAGCTACGGCAGCTGCGGCGGTGGATGAGCGCTTCGATGGTCTCCATGGGTCCTCCTGACGTTGGTTTCGATGCCTCGTTCTTACCCGCCGAACCAAAACCGTAATCGCGCAGTCGGCCCCAAACAATGCAAGCTACCAAGTGGAAAAGTTGGTTTGCATAAAACTTCAGCCAGAATGTGACAAACCGGTGGGATGGTTAAACGTTTTATCCCGTCTACCCTGCGTTTTTTTACCACTTGCCTAAATGATGCGCGCATAAGCTCTGATAAAGGTTTTACTAAAGGAGCACCAACGTTTATCAACGCGCCATGGTGGCGCCGGGCCAGGAGGTAACATCATGTTCCAGGCTGGAGATGTCGTCGAGACCGACTTCGAAGGATTTCTGAAGCTGCTGCGTTCCAAGACGCGCGCTTTTGTGTCGATTAACGATCACGAGTACTACATCACGCACACCGATGGCTATTGGCGTGTTCAGGATTGCGAGGCCCTCAACGATAAGGGCCACTTTACTGACTGCTCCGAGCTGGTCAACACGGTTTGCGAGGTCGTCGAACTGCCGTGGATCTGCGGCAAGAGCCTGCACGACAACTTCTCGGGCGCCACGGTCTACGAGGCCGTCGCTGCTTAACAGCCAACAATCGATATTCTCTCGCAACCGCCGGCGCCGCCCCCGCGCCGGCGGTCTTTTTTGTCGATATGCTTATGTGGAGCCGACCATAAGCAACGAGCATATTGACGATAGTCAAAACTCGGACTAATGTAGAGATATAAATTGGTCAAAACTCGGACAATCGAATGGTGGGAGAGATGAATAGTGCAGTTAGCCTGGTCGATTTCGACCGGATGCTCAACGGGCTTGACCGTATCTATTCGGAGTTCGCACGCACCTGCGGTCTTTCGGACTGCGCCTACTGGATGCTCGTCGACACGAGTGCAGCGGGCGGAAGCGTTGCCGTGAGTCGGCTGACGAGTGAATGGTTCTACAGCAAACAGACCATTAATTCAGCGATTAAGACGCTTAGGGCGCGAGGGCTTGCGACGTTGGAGTTTGCCGAGGGCAGTCGTAAGAACAAGGTTGTGCGACTGACCGAAGAAGGCGTGCAGTTTGCCAAGCGCTACGCGTTGCCGGCGCAAAAAGCCGAGCAACAGGCATTCGAGGCGCTCGAGCCGTGGGAACAGCGCGAGATCATGCGCTTGGTCGGTAAGTTCTCACACGTTCTGAACGAAGAGTGCGAGGCATTTAAACGGCAAGTGGCCGCCGAGAACGAGGCTGACGATAAGGGCGAGGGGGACACATGCGACTCTTAATGAGGTTTATGAGGCCGTACCGCGGTCTGATTGCGGTGACGCTGTTTGCGGTGCTGATAGATAACGTCGGTACGCTGTTGGTTCCCACGATGCTGGCGAACATGGTCAACACCGGTATTACCACGGGCGATGTCGACTATATTTTACGCAACGGCCTGTATATGCTTATCGCGACCGGCATGGCCAGCGGCGGCACGGTGTTGGGCTGCTATCTTTCGGCGCGCCTGGCCGCCAACGTGGCCTGCGATATCCGCAATGCCGTGTACGACAAATCGCTCGAGCTCGCGGCCAGCGATTTTGAGCGCTTTGGCACCGGATCGATGATCACGCGCTCGCTCAACGACATCAACGTGATTCAGCAGGCGATTCTGCAGACGATTCAGCTGGTGCTGCCCGTGCCGTTTTTGGCTGTGGCGGGCATCATCTTCGCCTGGTTTATCGATCCCGCCATGGGCACGCTTCTGGGCGTAGTCGTTGCGATTGTGCTGGTGGCGGCGGTCTTTACGGTTGCCAACGCGGCGCCGATCTTTATGCGCCTGCAGAGCTTTATCGACCGCATGAACGTGGTGCTGCGCGAAAACATCGTGGGCGTGCGCGTCATCCGCGCATTTAACAAGGAGCGCCATGAGGAGCAGCGCCTGGACGAGGTGTTTAGCGATTACGCGGACAATGCCATTAAGGTCAACCACCTGTTTGTGGGGCTCGACAGCTCCAGCTTCTTTTTGATGAACATCGCCGAGGTGGCGGTGCTGTGGGTGGGCGGCAACCGCGTGGGCGCCCATGCGATGCAAATCGGCAGCATCTCGGCCGTGCTGGAGTACGCGATCCTGATTCTGTTCTTTGTGATGATGGCGCAGATGGTGGTGCTGACGCTTCCGCGCGCCGCGGCGTGCCTCAACCGTGCGCAGCAGGTGTTGGAGATTGAGCCGAGTATCGTGGATGGCGAGCGTACGCTGGGTGACGGGGCGCCTGCCTCCGAGGACGATGCGGATGCAGTCGCCGTGTTCGATCACATGTCGTTTCGCTTTGACGACGCCGACGAGGACACTCTGTGCAATTTGAACTTTACTTGTCGACGCGGTCAGACGACCGCGATTGTGGGCTCGACGGGCTCGGGCAAGTCGACGGTGGCCAAGCTCCTACTGCGCTTCCACGATGCCACCAAGGGCGTCATTCGCCTGGACGGCGTCGATCTGCGCGAGCTTTCGCAAAGTGAGATTCGCGGGCGCATTGCCTATGTGCCGCAGAAGGCGTGGCTGTTCTCGGGCACCGTGGCAAGCAACCTGCGCTTTGGCAACGAAGACGCGACTGAGGCAGACATGCTTCATGCGCTCCAGGTTGCCCAGAGCACCTTTGTGCTCGATCAGCCGCAGGGGCTCGATACCCCGGTGGCGCAGGGCGGCACGAACTTTTCGGGCGGCCAGCGCCAACGTCTGGCCATCGCCCGTGCGCTCATGAAGCATGCCGATCTATATATCTTCGACGATAGTTTTTCGGCCCTGGACTTTAAGACTGATGCCGCCCTGCGCCATGCGTTGCAAGACGAGACGCGCGACGCTGCGGTGCTCATCATCGCGCAGCGCATCTCGACGATCTTGCATGCCAACCAGATCGTGGTGCTCAAGGACGGCGAGGTCGTGGGCCTAGGCACGCACGACGAGCTCATGGAGACCTGCGAGGTGTACCGCGCTATCGCGGAATCGCAGATGAAGGGAGGTGAGTAGCATGACCGAGGAGCTCAAGAAGCAGGGCGGCGTTGATGACGCCGCTGCCGCGGGATTGGTTGAGGAAACGGCTGCCGCGGTACCCGAGCTGGACGATGCCGCCAAGGCAGCGGCCGAGCGCGAGGCTCGTCGCCAAGCGCTGTACGAGGAAAACGAACGAGCCGAGGACGAGCGCGCCCGTGCCGAGGCAGAGCGTATGCGCGACGTGGACGACGAAGACGAGGACGAGACGCCTCGGGATACCTGGGCGACGGTGCGCCGTTTGTGGAACGAGGCTACCGGCGACCATTGGCGCTTCTATATCGTGTTCGTGAGCATCGTGTTCTACGTCATCTTTAACACCGCCGCGCCGGCATACAGCGCTCATGTCATCGACGAGCTGTGGGGCCAAATACAGGCGGCGTTTGCCAGCGGAACCACCTTTAGCATCACCTGGGACCAATGCGGTAAGACCATCTTTGTCTACTTTTTAATCTGGACGGCCGCCGGATCGTTCTATGCACTGCAGAGTTTTTTGATGTCGAGTGTTGCTGAGCGCCTCAACCTGCGCCTGCGCAACCGCATCGCGCAAAAGCTCAGCCGTCTGCCGCTCGCTTACTTTGATGCGCATCGCCCCGGTGAGGTAGTCAGCCGCGCGACCAACGACCTGGACAAGATGTCCGAGAGCATGCAGCGCGGATTGCTGCAGCTGCTGATGTCGATCGGCACCGTGACGGGCGCCATCATCATGATGTTCGTCTATAGCGTTAGGCTCACGTTGATCTTTTTGGGTTTTACGGCGGTATCGCTGCTGGTGACCAAGGTGGTCTCGCACCGCACGCATGACGTAACCGGTGAGCGCCAGGAATGGGTCTCCAAGATTACGAGCGCGGTTGAGGAGGGTTACTCGGGCCGTCTGGTGATTCGCGCGTTCAACCGCGAACGCCAGAGTTCTGCCGAGGTGCACGAAGCCTCGGGCGAGCTGGCGCGCGTGAGTGCCAAGGCCGACTTTATGATTAACGCCGTCGGCCCTGCGGTGCGCTTTATCGGCCGTTTGGCGCAGATCGTGATCGCGCTGGTGGGCTGCAGTATGCTGGTTGCCGGTCACATGACCGTCGGCGTGTTCCAGGCGTTCTTCCAGTTTATCTACGAGGCGTCCGAGCCCATGACGCAGTTGTCGTTTACCTTCAACTCGCTGCAGAGCGCGCTGGCGAGTGCAGAGCGCGTGTTCGACCTGCTCGATGAGCCCGAGATGGAGGCCGATCCGCTGCCGGACAAGGCCGCCAAGCTGCCGGGTCGCGTGGAGGGCCGCGTCTCCTTTGAGCATGTGCGCTTTGGTTATTCGCCCGACAAGCCGCTTATGTGCGACGTGTCGTTTACCGCCGAGCCGGGCCAGAAGATCGCCGTGGTGGGAACCACGGGCGCGGGCAAGACTACGCTCATCAACCTGCTCATGCGCTTTTACGAGATCGACGGTGGCCGCATTACGCTCGACGGCGTGGACACGAGCCGTATGGACCGCGGCGAGCTGCGCCAGCAGTTTGGCATGGTGCTGCAGGACGCCTGGCTATTTGATGGCACGATTGCGCAGAACATCGCCTACGGCTGTCCCGAGGCGACGCGCGACGAGATCGTGGCGGCTGCGCGCGCCGCGCAGGTCGACTTCTTTGTGCGTACCATGCCGCAGGGTTATGACACGCGGGTGGCCAACGATGCCGAGAGCATTAGTCAGGGCCAGCGCCAGCTGCTGACCATTGCACGCGTGCTGCTCAACAACCCGGCGATTCTCATCCTGGACGAGGCGACGTCGAGCGTGGACACGCGCACCGAGCTTGCCATCGGCCGCGCCATGGACGCGCTCATGCGCGGGCGCACCAGTTTTGTGATCGCGCATCGCCTGTCGACGATCGTGGATGCCGACCTGATTCTGGTTATGGATCACGGCAACATTATCGAGCAGGGCACACATAAGGAGCTGCTCGCAGCCGAGGGCGCTTACGCCGACCTCTATCTGAGTCAGTTCGCCTAATGTGGCAAAGGGACAGTTCCGCATGTCACATCGAAAAGAAGGCGCGCCGGGGATTGATTCCCTGGCGCGCCTTCTTGCGTTGATGCGGGTCTGTACCGTTCGCAGCCCTAGCGTTCGTCCACGAGCTTGGCGACGAGGGCCTTGAGCTCCGCTACCTCTCGCTCGAGCTCCTTGACGCGGCGAGCGTTTTCGGTGATGCCCTGGCGGTTGAGGGCACTCTGCTCGGCGGCATCGTCGGGCATGTATTCGCGGTGCTGCTTGGCGTCGAAGCTTTCCTCGAACACGCGGCAGCCGTTGCGTTTGATAATGCGCCCGGGCACGCCCACGACGGTGCAGTTGTCGGGGACGTCCTTAACGACGACCGAGTTGCCGCCGATTTTGACGTTGTTGCCGATGCGGATGTTGCCGAGCACCTTGGCACCGGTGCCAACGGTGACGTTATTGCCGAGCGTTGGGTGGCGTTTGCCGGTCTCGTTGCCGGTGCCGCCGAGCGTGACGCCCTGATAGAGCACGCAGTTGTCGCCCACGATGGTGGTCTCGCCGATGACGACGCCCATGGCATGGTCGATAAAGAAGTGCTTGCCAATCTGCGCGGCAGGGTGAATCTCGACGCCGGTGATATGGCGAGTGAGCTGCGAGAGCACACGGGCGAGCGAGCGATAACCATGTTCCCACAGCCAGTGCTCGGGCACGTGGTTCCACTTGGCGTGAAGACCGGGGTACGAAAGGAAAATGACCAGACCGTTTTGCGCGGCGGGGTCCTGCGCTTGAACGGTCTTGATGTCCTCGCGAATGGTATTGATAAAGCTCACTGGCCGCCCTCCCTTAGCGCCATGGCAATGCGATTCAATAAAGTATAGCGATTCGCTAGGGATTAGGAAGAGCGATCTTTCACGGCTTAGCGTGACAGGTGTCAGTTATGCATACTTGCTGGTAATGGAGTCATGCTTTTGTGGGGTTGCGCACGAGGAGGCGCCGCAACCGTATACTGGTCAACTTGGACGTATCCGCGCCCACAACTGAGAGGTTTTACTTCATGGGTTTCATCAATTTTATCGCCGAGCTGCTTAAGGATCCGCGCACCGCGATCGCCAGCTGGATCGCCGCCGGCCCGCTTATGGCCTACGGCTGCGTGTTCCTGATTATCTTTGTCGAGACGGGCGTGGTGTTCTTCCCGTTCCTTCCCGGCGACTCGCTGCTGTTCGCCTCGGGCTTCTTTGCCCACAACGGCGGCTTTAACATCGTGGCCCTGCTGGCCGTCGCATGGACGGCTGCTATCTTGGGCGATCAGTGCAACTTTATGATCGGTCATTTCTTTGGCCAAAAGATCATCGCCTCGGGCAAGGTCAAGGCCATGACGCCCGAGCGTATCAAAAAGTCTGAGGACTTCCTGGACAAGTGGGGCCACCTGGCCATCTTCCTGGGTCGCTTCTTCCCGTTTATCCGCACCTTTGTGCCCTTCATCGCCGGTATGGGCGGCATGCACTGGCGCAACTTTGTCATCTTTAACGTGCTGGGCGGCATTACCTGGTCGACGGTCTTTACGCTGCTGGGTTACTTCTTTGGCGGCATTCCCTTTGTGCAGGAGCACTTTGAGCTGCTAATCGTTGGTATCGTTGCCGTGTCGATCATCCCGACTGTGGCCGGTCTGGTTAAGGCTAAGCTGGGCAAAAAGAACACGTAGCTCGAGCCAGCGCGCAAACCGTGCCGTTGAGGCCCGTCACCGTTTACGGTGGCGGGCCCTTTGCTTCGGTCAAATGAAAATACTTTAGTTAGTTAAAGAAAAACGTTTTATCCAACGCATGCGGGGAGTACAATCTCGTGCATGCGAACCGACGTGCCATCGGCTTTGATGCTGTTCGCGTGTCCCGTCCGGCTCTACGCTCCGGGCGTGCGACGTTGCGACGCGGTCGGCCTCGGTCCTTGCGTGCGGGTTCGCGAGTATGCAACTGTGTATGTAAGGAGCGACATATGGCTGTCGAGAAGAAGGATATCGATTGGGGTAGCCTTGGCTTTGGCTACATGAAGACCGATTACAGCTACGAGGCTCATTGGAAGGATGGCGAGTGGGACGAGGGTGGCCTGACCACCGACCACACCCTGCATGTCTCCGAGTGCGGCGGCATCTTCCATTACTGCCAGGAGGTCTTTGAGGGCCTGAAGGCCTATACCGCCGAGGACGGCAGCATCGTCTGCTTCCGTCCCGACATGAACGCCGAGCGTATGTATAACTCTGCCCAGCGCCTCGAGATGCCCCCGTTCCCCAAGGACAAGTTTGTTGAGGCCGTCAAGCAGGTCGTTTCTGCCAACGCCGCCTGGGTTCCGCCTTTCGGCTCCGGTGCAACCCTGTACGTGCGTCCATTTATGATCGGCTCCGGTGACGTGATCGGCGTGGCTCCCGCTCCTGAGTACACGTTCCGTATTCTCGTGACCCCGGTCGGTCCGTACTTTAAGGGTGGCCTTAAGCCCGTCAAGCTGCGCGTTTCCGAGTACGACCGCGCCGCACCGCACGGCACCGGCAACATCAAGGCCGGCCTTAACTATGCCATGTCCCTCAAGCCCACGATGGAGGCCCATCGCGGGGGCTATGCCGAGAACCTGTATCTCGACTCCGAGTCCCGCACCTATGTCGAGGAGACCGGCGGCGCGAACGTCCTGTTCGTGAAGGAGGACGGCACCCTCGTCGTTCCGCAGTCGCACACCGACTCCATCCTGCCCTCCATCACCCGTCGCTCGCTCGTTCAGGTTGCCGAGGATCTGGGCATGACCGTCGACCAGCGTCCCGTCGAGTGGGCCGAGGTCAAGGCCGGCACCTTCGTTGAGTGCGGTCTGTGCGGCACCGCTGCCGTCATCTCTCCGGTCGGCGAGATCGACAACAAGGTTTACGGCGCCGACGAGACCGTGACCTTCCCGGCTGGCTACACCGAGATCGGCCCTGTGATGAAGAAGCTCCGCGAGACCCTGACGGGCATCCAGTCTGGTGCTGTTGAGGATAAGCACGACTGGGTTTACACCGTCGCGTAATTATCCTTTCCTGTTCGGGCGGAGAGCAAGTTCCCTCCCGGCGCGTCCTCGGACATGCAAGAAGCCCTCGCTGCGCACTTCGTGCGGCGAGGGCTTCTTGCGTTCTGCGGAGTGCGCCGGGAGGGAACTTGCTCTCCGCTCTGCGGGAACGACGTTGTCGCAACAGGCAACAATTAATCTGAATAAAGATGGCGTCCGGCCTTTTGGCCGCGCGTTGTGCGTGGATACGAAAAGGGCCCAAGGTTTGTGCCTTGGGTCCCAAAGGGTTGATGAACTGGCTTAAGACTCTGCCTTGTTGTTTAGAACTTGACGGTCGGGGTCTGGCGGGCGGCCTCAGCTGCCTCGAAGCCCTGGCGCTCCTTAAACTGGAAGATGCCGGCAAAGATGACAGCCGGGAACGTCTGAATGGCGTTGTTGTAGCTGAGCACGCAGTCGTTGTAGCTCTGGCGTGCATAGCTAATCTTGTTCTCGGTATCCTCGAGCGACGCCTGCAGCTGCGTAAAGTTGGTGTTTGCCTTAAGGTCGGGATAGGCCTCGGCTACGGCGAAGAGCTGGCGCAGCGCACCGGTCAGCACGTTGTCGGCTTCCATCTTGGCCTCGGGCGTGGTGGCCTTGACGGCGGTGTTACGCGCGCTGATCACGGCGGAGAGCGTCTCCTGCTCGTGCTTGGCGTAGCCCTTGACGGTCTCGACTAGGTTGGGGATCAGGTCGTTGCGGCGCTGCAGCTGCGTATCGATGTTCTGCCATGCGTTATCGATGCGGTTGCGCTTGGTGACCATGTTGTTGTAGATGCCGGCGATGGCGCAGACAATCACAATAACAACAACGATGCCGATGATGACGGGAAGCATGATGTCTCCGTTTCGAATGGCCGCGGCGGCATGCGCCAGCTGCCGTTGGTATAACGCTACTAGTATACCCGCAACGTTTTGTCGTGCCGAACTTTCCGGTAAGCGTTATGTTTTCGGCGGGGTTGGCACCGGGGCAAAGCGCGCGAGGTACAGGTGTAAGATATGCGACAGATTGACGAGTGTTGTCTTTACCCTGAGGATGGCGATACCAGTGGACCTTCGCATTAAGAAAACCTACCGCGCCCTGTTCGATGCCTTCACCGAGCTTCTCGAGGAGCATCGATTTGAGGACCTGACGGTTGCCATGCTGTGCGACCGCGCCATGATTCGCCGCACGACGTTCTACAAGCACTTTCGCGACAAGAACGATTACTTTGCCTTTTATATCGATGAGCTTATGTCGGGTTTGCCGCAAAAGCGGGCTGGCGAGGGCGGCACGGTGTCGGCCGACGACGTGCGCGTGCTTCGCCACGAGGTGTTCACCGACGCCATGGACCTGATTCTGGCCCATGAGCAGCTCATGGACAACATTTTGGCGAGCAGCATGTCGGGCATGCTGACCAGCATGATTTGCGATCGCATTGCCCGCTCTATCCGCGAGCGTGTGATGAGTGCGCTAGACGAGGACGCGCTTGCGCCCGTGCCGCTCGACACGACGGCTGAGTTTGTCGCCGGCGGCATTATTCGGCTCTTTACTATGTGGTGGGAATCGGGTCACGATCTGGAGCGTCGCTCCGAGATGGCTGACGTTGTCGATGCGCTGTTCGAGCGGACCATGACGCCGGTGCATCGCTAAAAGTGGCGGAGAGAGGGGGATTCGAACCCCCGGAACGCTCTCGCGCTCAACGGTTTTCAAGACCGCCGCATTCAACCGCTCTGCCATCTCTCCGTGAGTCGTAATGATAGCATCGTTTTGAATCTGCAACAGGGAAGGCGAACGATGACGATCACCGAAATCGACGAGAAGTTCATGCGCGAGGCGCTGGCGGAGGCTCGCGCCGCCGCTGCGGTGGGCGAGGTGCCCATCGGAGCCGTAGTGGTGCGCGCGGGCGAGATCGTCGCGAGGGCGCATAATCGTCGCGAGCTCGACCAGGACCCTTCGGCGCATGCAGAGTTCGCGGCCCTGTGCGCTGCCGCTCAGTCGCTCGGTCGCTGGCGCCTTTCCGATTGCACGGTCTACGTGACGCTCGAGCCTTGCTGCATGTGTGCGGGGCTTATGGTCAACGCGCGCGTGGGGCGCTGCGTGTATGGCGCGGCTGATGCCAAGGCGGGCGCCTTGGGCTCGTTGTATGACCTGAATGCCGATTCGCGCCTGAACCATCGGTTTAACGTGACGGCCGGCGTGCTGGCAGACGAGTGTCGTGAGGTGTTGAGCAGCTATTTTAGTGGGCTGCGTGGCACCGATGGTGCTGGCTGCGGTTGTGGGGCCGATCTTGAGGCGCATGCCGCTCATGCCGAGGCACTCGCGTGTGCCGAAGATATTGCCGTTGAGGCGGTCGATTTTGGTGTCGCATGCCGCCGGCCCCGCCGTGTGCTGCTGGCGATTGATTCCTTTAAGGGTAGCGTGTCGAGTGCGCAGGCAGAGGAGGCCGTTGCCGAAGGCATGCGCCGCGTTTGGCCCGATGCCGAGGTGTGCACATTGCTGCTGGCAGATGGTGGCGAGGGAACGCTCGATGCTATCGCCGCATGCGGTGGTGAGCTCTCGGCCTGCGAGGTGGCAGGTCCCTTGGGCGAACGCGTGTCTGCCCGGATGCTGGTGGACGGCGAGCGCGAGTCGGCTATTATTGAGATGGCCGAGGCGGCGGGTATTGGGTATTCGCCCTGTACGGAGTCGGCGGCGTTGGCGGCTTCGACCTATGGCGTGGGCGAGCTCATGCTTCGCGCAGTCCGTGCTGGGGCAAAGACTATCTATATTGGTCTGGGCGGCAGTGCTACCAACGACGGTGGGGCCGGCATGCTGCAGGCGCTGGGCGCGCGTGTGGTCGATGACCAGGGCTGCGATGTCGCCCCCGGTCTTGCCGGCCTTGAGCGGGTGGCGAGCGTTGATTTGGCGCCAGCGCTGCAGGCTTTGGATGGCGCTCGTATCGTTGTGCTTTCGGATGTCGAGAATCCGCTCGTAGGGCGTCGGGGCGCGCTTGCGGTGTTTGGCGGGCAGAAAGGCTTGCCGACGGGTGACGCCGAGGCGCTGAGCAGGTGCGACAGCTGGATGGTCGGCTACGGTCGTCTGCTCGATACGGCAATTGTCGAGGCTCGAGCCCAGGGGTTGTTGCGCGCACCCGAGGGCGCACGGACATTTGGCTCGGTGCTTGGCGTGCCCGGCGCAGGTGCCGCCGGCGGCCTGGGTGCCGCGCTGCTGGCGCTCGGTGCGGAGCTACGCTCGGGCGTGGAGACGGTGCTCGATCTCGTGGGGTTTGACGAGCGTGTACGCGATGTCGACCTGGTCATAACGGGCGAGGGCAATATGGACGAGCAGTCCGCCGCCGGTAAGGCGCCGGTGGGCGTGGCCCGCCGTGCCAAGCGCTATGGCAAGCCGGTTGTTGCCGTCGTGGGCGGTCGTGCCGACAACCTGGATGCGGTGTACGAGCAGGGTATCGACCTTGTCCTGCCGATCTGTCGCAAGCCCATGGACCTGGAGCGGGCACTCGATCCGCAAGAAGCCGCAACCAACCTCATCTGCGCCGGCGAGTCTGCCGCGCGAGCCTACGACCTCGGCCGCCTCTAGAAAAGTAGTCATTTTGGGACGGGGCTTTTTTGACTACCCATCAGTCAAAAAGTAGTCAAAAAAGCTCCGTCCCAAATTAGCTGTCTTGCCCCATCGGGCGGGAGCGGGTAAGATATACCGAGCGCCTAGCGCGTTCGATGGGTTCGGATGACGACATGTTCCGAATCTGGTCAGGTCCGGAAGGAAGCAGCCATAAGGAGCCTCTGTCGGGCATCCGGATCCATCGAGCGCACGGGCTTTCTTTTTGCGCGGTTTTACCAAACCGCGCAATGCTCGACGCTGCGCGCCATCCAGGGCGACAATTTGTCATTCAAAAGGCAAGGCATGACCAGAAGGTCTATGCCTTGCCTTTTTCATGCCAACTTGTTCGCCCTGGATGGCGCTCGCTGACTGCGCCAAGACATCAATGGCTACGTGGTTCAAGAGACGGCGGCGTTGCCATCTGTTTTTACAAGTAAAGAGGCCCGTTTCCCTGGTTTTGGTTGGGGAAACGGGCCTCTTTGTCTATGGGCTTGTAGATTGGTGGGAGCGATATGCTCTGGCAGCTACTTTGAGTTCTTGATGCGACGTACACCCGCGGTGGCTATTCCGAACCCTGCGGCGGCGATTCCTGCGAGTGTGATTGCGCTCGGCGCTGCGTCGCCCGTGTTCGCGAGCTTGCCGTCGGTCGTATCTGCTTGCTTGGTGGAGCTCGATGGAGCGTATTTGCCGGTCGCGGGCGAGCTGGCGGGCTGTGCCGTTTCGGCCGGCTGCGCTGAGCTGGAGGGTTTTGTCGTCTCGGCGGGTTTCGTTATCTCGGGCGAGGTGGCCTTGTCTGCCGCGGCCTTTGCCTCTTCGTATGCCTTGCAGGCGTCGTCATAGGCCGCTTGCGCCTTTTCCAAATCGCCGAGGAGTGCATTTCGCTTGGCTATGTCCTCGTCGATGTGGGCTTTAGCTTCCTCTGCCTCACTTTCGAAATACTGAACCTGTTTTTCCTGGCTTTCGAGCCGGCGTTGGTAGCGGTGAAGATCATCTTCACAAGATTCTTCTCGCCTTTCTGCCGCCATGATCTCACTGCGCAACTGCTTAATATGCTCCTTAATAGCTGTGCTGGGCGCCTCGTCGCCGAGCTCCTTGAGTACCTTATCTAATTCTGCCTGAAGGCCGCTTGTCCGGTTGTGGGCCTCATCGTATTTGGCTTGGGCTGCATCGACGTTCGCTTGCATGGCGGGAAGGGGTTCCCTCCGTTTGGCGGCTTCCGTCACCACCATGTCGTGGATCTCTTGAAAACTGGCAATGTCATCATCGATTTCCGCAAGTTTCTCGGGACTTGCGGCGTCTTTTGCGGCTTCGAGGTTTTTGAGCGCTTCCTGCATGGCTGCATACGCTTTTTCTTTTGCGGCGTCCGCGTCTTCTGTCTGCGGGGCGCCCGAATTGCCGTTGGCGGCGCTCGTCTGCGAAACGGCCGCACCGGTGGGGGAACTGGTTTCTGCCGCGATCGCCGTTGCGGGGGCGATTCCCGCGACAAGTGCCGCGGAAAGGGCGATGCCCACAGTTGCTCGTCTTGCTCTTCTTGCGAGAATGTCGTTCATCTCGGCACCTCATTTCCAGAGTCGGCGACTAACTTGGTAGCACTAATGTAAGTATACCAAGCTAGTTGACCCGACACTGGCTGGGTGTGCGCGTATACCCCTCTGAAAACCGAATCCCATTAGAAATGACGAGTTGTTTACGCTTCTTTTGGGCTCACCGTACTATCATGGTTCGAATTGAGTGTGAATGATGATGGGGAGCGCCTTTTTATGATTGAGCTGCTCAGGCGTTTTGGTGGAAAGTTTCGCCGCTATATGGTGATCGGCCCTGCGTGCAAGTTGATTGAAGTGATCTTTGACCTGCTTACGCCGCTGGTGATTGCCCAGATGATCGATAAGGGCATTGGCTCGCACGACGTGGACGCCGTCGTCCACTACGGCATGGTGCTTGCCGCCATGGCCGTGATCGGCATCTCGTTTACGCTCGTCTGCCAAAAGATGGCGGCGCTCACCTCGCAGGGCATGGGCACCGACATTCGCGGTGCGCTCTACCAGCACATCAACAAACTGAGCTATGCCGAACTCGACCGCTTGGGCACGCCGTCGCTTATCACCCGCATCACCAACGACGTCAACCAGGTGCAGCTCGCTGTGGCTCTGGGCGTACGCATGCTCATCCGCTGGCCCTTCTTGGCGGTGGGATCCATGGTTGCGGCCCTTGCCATCGACCTTAAGCTGGGCGTGATTTTCTTGATTTGCACGCCCGCCATCGGCCTGGTGTTTTGGTTTGTCATGGCGCGTTGCATCCCGTACTACAAGCAGCTGCAGGCAAAGCTCGACCGCATCGCGCTCATTTGCCGCGAGGGGCTTTCGGGCGCCCGCGTGGTCCGCGCCTTCGTGCGCGAGGATCATGAGCGCAAGCGTTTTGCCCAGGCGGCCGATGACCAGGCCAATACTGCCATCGCGGTGGGCAAACTCTCCTCAATTCTCAACCCTGTCACGTTTCTCGTGATGAACCTAGGCGTGTGCGCCATCCTGTGGGTGGGCGGCATCCAGGTCAACGTGGGCGAGCTCACGCAGGGTCAGGTTATGGCGTTTGTAAACTACATGACGCAGACCCTCACCTCCATCGTGTACGTTGCCAACCTGGTCGTGGTCTTTACCAAGGCGAGCGCCAGTGCGTCGCGTATCAACGAGGTGCTCAATTGCGTGCCGAGCGTTACCGACGAGGACAACGAGCCGGTCGCACTGCCCAAGCCGGGCGCGACGGGCAATGCCGCCCCGGCCCCCGCGCTGAGCTTTGACCATGCGAGTTTTTCGTTTGGCGCGGGCGCGGCAAATGCCGTCGACGATGTGACCCTGGAGCTGCCGCTGAGCAAGACGCTCGGAATCATCGGCGGCACGGGCAGCGGCAAGTCCACGCTCGTCTCGCTTATTCCGCGCCTGTATGATGCGGGCACCGGCAGTGTGAGCGTGATGGGTACCGACGTGCGCATTTGGCCACTCGATCAGCTGCGCCATGTGGTTGCGACCGTACCGCAGCGCGCGTCGCTGGTGAGCGGCACCATCCGCAGCAACCTGACCTGGCGCGACGAGGCGGCAACCGACGAGGAGCTCTGGGCGGCGCTCGATATGGCGCAGGCCAGCGAGTTCGTGCGCAACAAGCCACAGGGGCTCGATGCCCCGGTCGAGGCGGGCGGCAAGAACTTCAGCGGCGGTCAGCGCCAGCGCCTGACCATTGCGCGTGCTCTGGTGGGCTCGCCGCAGATCCTGATTATGGACGACTCCGCCTCGGCGCTCGACTTTAAGACCGACGCGGCGCTTCGCCATGCCATCCGCGAGCGCAGCGTGCGCGGTGCCGCCGAGGGCGGGCTGCTGCTGACGACCGTCATCGTGAGTCAGCGCGTCTCGACCGTGCGCGACGCCGACATGATCTGCGTACTCGATCACGGCTCGGTTGCGGGCCTGGGCACACATGACGAGCTGTATGCAAGCTGCCAGCTCTACCGCGAGATTTGCCAGTCGCAGCTGCGCCGCAAGGAGCTCGAGGGCCAGCAGGGGAGCGCGGCGTCCGCGTCCGCCCCGACTGCCCCCGCATCCGTCTGCACAAAGGAGGGCTGTTAGATGAATCCGTATACTTCCTCCGGTTCGGTCGCCACGATGACGGCCAACGTGTCCGGCAACGATAACCTCAACGACCTGGGCGACGGTCCGCGCCAGCCCGGCGATCCCGAGCGCTATCCCGTGGGTGCGGTGACTCGCCGCCTGTTGGGCTACGTCCGTCCGCATCGCATTTCGTTTGCGGCGTCGTTTGTGAGCGCCGCCATCTCCGTTATCTTGCAGCTCTACACACCTATTCTCATTGGCGAGGGCATCGACCTGATTGTTGCCGCGGGCCAGGTGGATTTCGACGCACTGCTGCCGCTCGTCACCAAACTCTCGCTCGTCGTGGTGGGAGCCGCGGCCTTCCAGTGGCTGCAGGGCTACTGCGTTAACCGCCTATCCTACGAGACGGTGCGTGACATGCGCGTGGAGGCGAGTGATAAGCTCAGCCGCATGCCGCTCGGCTTTATCGACAGCCATGCCCACGGCGACCTCATGAGCCGCGTGGTCAACGATGTCGATCAGGTGGGCGACGGTCTGCTGCAGGGCTTCACGCAGCTCTTTACCGGCGTTATTACCATCGTGGGCACGCTCGCGTTTATGTTCTCCATCAATCTGACCATGACGCTCGTGGTGGTGCTCGTCACGCCGCTTTCCATCTTTGCCGCCGGCGCCATCGCCAAGCTCTCCAACAAAAGCTTTACGGCTCAACAGCGCATTCAGGGTCAGCTTGGCGGCCATATCGAGGAATACGTGGGCGAGCAGAAGCTTGTCGACGCCTTTGCCTACGGCCCGCGCGCTCAGCGGCGCTTCGATGCCCTCAATGCCGAGCTCTACACCGCGGGCGAGCGCGCGCAGTTTATGGGTTCGCTCTCCAACCCCGGCACGCGCTTTATCAACAACATCATCTATGCCGTGGTCGCTGTGATCGGCTGCGTGGGCGTGATCACGGGCGTGCCCGCGGCGCTCACGGTGGGCGGCGTGCAAATCTTCCTGTCCTATGCTAACCAGTACACCAAGCCGTTCAACGAGGTCACCAACGTCATTACGCAGATCCAGACGGCGTATGCCTCGGCGCGCCGCATGTTCGCGCTGCTCGATGCGCGCGAGCAGGAGCCCGATGCGGCGGATGCCGTGGAACTTGCTGCCCCGCAGGGTGAGGTGACTTTTGAGCATGTGGACTTTAGCTACGTGCCCGACCGCAAGCTGCTGCAGGACATTTGCATCGAGGCCAAACCCGGCATGCGCTTTGCCCTGGTCGGCCCCACAGGCTGCGGCAAGACGACGCTCATCAACCTGCTGCTGCGGTTTTACGATATCGATGCCGGACGCATCATGGTCGATGGCCAGTCTTCGCGTGACTACACGCGCGCAAGCCTGCGCCGCGCCTTTGGTATGGTGCTGCAGGACACCTGGCTGTTCGAGGGCACGGTGGCGGATAACATCGCGTACGGTTGTCCCGACGCCACGCGCGAGCAGGTCATCGAAGCCGCCAAGCGTGCGCATGCGCACAAGTTTATCGTGCAGCTGCCCGACGGCTACGATACGGTGATCGGCGAGGACGGCGGCACATTTAGCCAGGGCCAAAAGCAGCTGCTGTGCATCGCGCGCGTCATGCTCACCGACCCGGCGATCTTGCTGCTGGACGAGGCGACCTCGAGCATCGATACGCGCACCGAGCTGCAGGTGCAGGCGGCATTCGACGAGCTCATGGCTGGCCGTACAAGCTTTGTGGTGGCGCACCGCCTGTCGACGATCCGCAACGCTGACTGCATTCTGGTCATGCGCGACGGCCAGATTATCGAGCGTGGCACACACGACGAGCTGATAGCGGCAGGCGGCTTCTATGCCGAGCTCTACCGCAGCCAATTCGCCCAGTAGGGAATACCGATTAGCGGCAGATGGTTTACATCTGCGCCGTTAGTACTAAGATATGCTTCTAACAAATTGCATTAATGGCTCGAGTTTCGGGGGAAACGAGGCAACGTGACTACGACGTGCTCTTTGGTGGTTAACAGCAAGAGCGGTAATACCAGGATGGTTTCGGGTGCGATCAAGCGCACTCTGCAGGCTGCGGGCGTTGAGTTTGTCCACGCTGCGGCGTTGAGCGACGATGCGGACGCAGATCAGGTTGAGCTCGAGGCGCAGGGCGCCTGCGCGGCCGACACGGTGCTCGTCGGTTTTTGGTGTGACAAGGGCGCGTGCACGCCTTCGGTCGCGGCGTTGCTCTCCGCCTTGCACGGTAAGCGCGTCTTCCTGTTTGGCACCTGCGGCTTTGGGGCCGACCAGAGCTATTACCAGCAGATTATTGATCGCGTAACTTCCAATTTGGCTGGGGATGCCGAGCTTGCGGGCTGGGCGATGTGCCAGGGCAAGATGGGCCCCGCGGTCAAGCAGCGCTACGAGGCCATGCTCGAGCAAGATCCCGATAACGTCCGATTTAAGATGCTGCTCGACAACTGGGTTGCCGCGAAGGACCATCCCACCAAGGAAGACCTGGACAACATGGCTGCAGCCGCCAAGAAGGCCGTGCTGGGAGAGTAGCTTCGCCGTTCGCGGTCCTTCGTGCAAAACAATACAAATGTGAAAGCCTCGAGATTCTCGAGGCTTTTTCTTGACACTTGTGGACGCAACCACTGCAAGCGTTTGGGGCGACATTTTCCATCACCCCGATGACAAGCCGCGTTCCAGCAACTGGGCGTCTGTCCGGGCGGAGGCATATAAGGCTCATCGCGAGTTCCGCACGCAAAGGAGGCCACTTAATGTGGCCTCCGTCTTGCGCAGGACTGTCCGAGCAGGGAACCTTATATGCCTCCGTCCGGACAGACGTTTCAGTTATGAGCGACCCGCTACTTAATCTTGGTTGTTCCCGGTGCCAGGTTGGGGTCGGTCTCGTTGGCCTCGGTCTGGAAGTGCTCGGTGTACACGTTCTTGCCGTCGCGGAACATCTCGTAGTACTGCATCTTGGCGTAATCCTCGCGCGCCTTGGTGGCGGCTGCGGCAGCGGCGTCGTCACCGGTGACGTTGGAGGAAAGCGCCCAACGCAGGCTGGCGTCCTCGTAGCCCACGGAGTTGATAGCGGGCAGCGACTCGCGCAGCGTCATGTGCGCCTTCTGGTAGTCGGTCAGCGGGGCGCCGATCAGCTGCATCAGCTGGGTAGACAGGTAGTTGGTGGACAGGTCGTCGACCTCGCTCGTCTGGTCGCAGCCGGCAACGTCGTAGTTGGCCCAAATGATGTAATCGGTCTGCCACAAGCGCTCCTGGTGCGTGGCGTCGTCCTCGCCGGTAAACCACTTATCGTTGAACTTGGACGGGAAGAACGGCTGATGGTCGCCCCAGAACACCACGACCACCTTGCGGTCGAGCTTGCTCAAGGCGTTAAGGAAGTAGCGCAGCGCCTGGTCGGACTGCTCAATGCACGAAACATACTCGTCGACATCGGAGAGCGTACCGTCCTCGACGGTCTTGGTGTCCAGGTCGGTCGTGTCGATGTTCAGGTGCAGCTGCTTGTCGACCGGCAGCAGGCCCGTGTCGTAGCCCGAGTGGTTCTGCATGGTCACGTCGAAGATAAACTGCGGATCGGCGTTCTGGTCGAGCAGCTCAAGAATCTTGTCGTAGGTAGCCTGGTCGGTCACCATGCCGCGTAGGGTATCGGCGCCCTGGAAGTCGTTGATGGACAGGAACTGGTCAAAGCCAAAGTCCTTGTAGACGTTCTCGCGGTTCCAGTTAGTCGCGTGGTTGGGGTGCATGGCCGTGGTGGAATATCCGAGCGACTTGAACTGCTCTGCCAGGTTCCCAGTCGTTTCCATGTTGTAGATGGTGTAGGGGTACACGCCCGAGCCCAGGTTGGCCATGGAGTTGCCGGTCATAAACTCAAACTCGGTATTGGCGGTACCGCCGCCGTAGGCGCTTACATAGAGCTTGCCGCGGCTGAGGCAGTTGGACAGGCTCTTAAAGTGCTGCGGACCCTCGTAGCCGGCGCGCATGTTCTGATAGATCGACAGGTCCGAGAAGGTCTCGTTCATGATGGCGATGACCGTGGGCTTCTCGCTGTCGAACTGCTCCTCTGCGGCGGCGCGCTCGTCGCTCTTGGCCGCGTTGGACTTGTCGTAGGCCTTGGCGTACTTTTTGAGCGTGGCCTTGGCATCGTCGACGGAGTAGTCGGCGGGTTTGGGCGGCTTAATGGACTGTGCCGCACTAATAAAGGCAGGCAGGTAGCCCTCGCGCCAGTAGCTCTCGAGCGGGCGCCAGGTGTAGACGGTGATGCCGAGGGTGTTGTAGTAGTCGATGAGCGTGACGTGTGCGGTAACGCCGCCCAGGCACAGCACCGCCACGAGCAGGTTGGTGAGCAGCATGCGCTTGGCGTTGGCGGTACCCTTCTGACGATGCGGTGCCACTAGGCCGGCGTACTCGCATAGCAGCATGGCGATGGCGGTAAAGCCCATGGACAGCACGCAGAACAGCGAGATGGAGAAGGTGTAGCCGTTGCCGGCGACTGCGGCGGCAGTGGAGATGGCCGAAAGGTCGCCCGGCTGGATGGGCATGGATTTAAACGTGATGACGAAGAACTCGGCAATGCCCAGGATAAAGAGGGCAAAGGCCAGGACGGCCGGAGCTGCGCCATGGCGCTGGAACAGGAAGAACAGGCCGACCATGAGCACGGTGATGATGGCCCACTCGAGCAGGATGCATAGGGGATAGACCCAGGTAAAGTCGTGGTTGGACGAGACCTCCATGCCCAGCAGCGCAAAGACGCCGGCGAGCAGCAGGCACAGGACGGCGGCGACGAGCGGTTTGCCCACAAAGGCGCCGCGCAGGCGGGCGAGCTTGCCGGTGGGGGCGGGAGCGTCGGGCCCGGCAAACGCAAAGACGCGCGGGGCGATGCGGTCGCGGGCGATGCTGGCCCAGGCGCAGCCGGTAAGGATGGCGTTGGTCAGGATGAGCATCACAAAGGCGAGCGGCTCGTTTTGGGCGACGAGGCCAATGGCGCCCCAAATGGTCAAAAAGAGCTGGAACAGGCCGAAGACGACGCTCCACCCAAGAGCGCTTTTGGCAACGGTGCCCGACTGAGCGCGAATGGCCTTGGCCTCGCGCAAGACAAGGTAGATGGTCGCCGCAAGACCGACGAGCGAGATGGCGGCTGCGAACATGCTGAGACTCCTCACAAACTTAAAACCTACGAAAGCGGGGGTTCACCCGATTGTTAGCAAGATATGCGCTGCAATTGGTGGCTGCGCACAACCAGCCATATTAACGCGCACGTGTGGCGGTGTGGCGCAATGTAGTGGCGACCTGCGCGATAATGGACGGGAATTACACGGAAACGTAAAGGCTTCTTAAAGAAATGGCGAGGGTAGGGCGATGAGCGAGCAGGTTTGTATGACAGGCGCCGAGTACTGCGGCGGAGCTGCGGGCGTGGATACGTGCGGCTATCCGGTCGAGACTACGGGCAACACAGTGCTGGACATCTTGGAGCATCGCTCGTCTACGCGTGCCTTCGCGCGTGATGACGACGACCGTCCCGTGGCGGTGACTGACGAGCAGCGGGCGGCGATTTTGCATGCGGCGAGTCGCGCGCCGTCGGCGGGCGCCATGATGATGTATTCCATCGTGAGCATTCGCGAGCAGGCCACATTGGACCGCCTCGCCGACCTGTGCGATCATCAGCCCATGATCGCCAAGGCGCCCTGGGCACTCATATTTGTGGTCGATTATGCCAAGTGGATCGATCTGTTTGAGCACGTGGGCTGCTTTAAGCCCGAGTTTGTCGAGCGCACGGGCAAGGCGCCCCGTCGTGCACCGGGTCTGGGTGACTTTGCCATCGCGGCGCAGGACGCCGTGATCGCCGCGCAAAATGCCGTGGTCGCCGCCGAGGCCCTGGGGCTGGGGAGCTGCTACATCGGTGATATCGTCGAGAATGCCGAGGAAGTCGCCTCGCTGCTGGACTTGCCTCCCTATACCATGCCGCTGTCGATGCTCATCATCGGCACGCCCCGCAAGGAGCGTCCGGCAATCGCGCATCCCGTGGTGAACCTGGTGCACGAGGAGCGCTACTGCCGCGCCGATACCGCGACCATGGACGCGCAGGTGGCCGAGATGGATGCGATGTTTCGCCCGCACGCCCGCGAGGTGGGCGAGCGCGTGGTGGATATCTACACCCGCAAGCACACGAGCCCCTTTATGGCCGAGATGAGCCGTTCCATGGAGTGGTGGTTCAAAAACTGGCTCGGCAAGTAACGAATGCGGCGATGTGAGAAAGGGAAAGTCCCTCTGTCACATTCCATATCGCCGTGGTGGCCTAAAGGCCGTATAAATGTTTATCTAGCTGGGAAAACGGCGCCATTCAAACATGGGCCGATTACCTATAATCCCTTCGAACATTAAAGTTGGGAGGAAACCGGCTTATGGAACAAAAGGCCAAGGAGGCAGCTTCTCACGCTGCGATTCCTGTGAGCATCTCGGCGATGCTCGTCACGCTGGGCGTGGTGTACGGCGATATCGGCACCAGCCCCATGTATGTAACCAAGGCGCTCGTTGCCGGCAACGGCGGCATCGGAAGCGTCACGCAGGAGTTCGTGCTCGGCGCGCTCTCCCTTGTTGTGTGGACGGTCACGCTGCTGACGACCGTCAAGTACGTGCTGATCTCGCTGCGCGCCGACAACCACGGCGAGGGCGGTATCTTTGCCCTGTACAGCCTGGTCAAGCGTTGCGGCAAGTGGCTCATCATCCCCGCCATGCTGGGTGGCGCGGCACTGCTCGCCGACGGCATCCTGACGCCTGCCGTTACCGTGACCACTGCCATCGAGGGCCTGCGCACCATCCCGGCGGTCCACGCCGTGCTCGGTGACGACCAGGGTCGCGTTGTCGCGATCACGCTTGCCATTATCATTGCGCTCTTCTTGGTGCAGCGCATCGGCACGGCCAAGATCGGTCACGCCTTTGGCCCCATCATGACGCTGTGGTTTTTGTTCCTGGGCGGTACGGGCCTGTTCTTTGTCTTCCAGCATCCCGCGGTGCTGCTGTGCCTCAACCCGCTGCGCGGCATCGGCTTTCTGCTGAGCCCCAACAACCATGCGGGCATCATGATCCTAGGCAGCTGCTTCCTCGCCACCACCGGTGCCGAGGCGCTCTATTCCGACATGGGCCATGTGGGCCGCGGCAACATCTACGCCACCTGGCCGTTCGTTAAGTGCTGCCTGCTGCTGTCCTACATGGGTCAGGGCGCGTGGCTTATCAACAACGCTGCCAACCCCGAGCTCATGGGCATCGCCGACCTCAACCCCTTCTACCAGATGCTCACCCCGAGCCTGCGTCCCTTTGCCGTCGGCCTTTCCACCATCGCCGCCATCATTGCCTCGCAGGCGCTCATCACCGGCGCATTCTCGCTGGTGTCCGAGGCCAGCCGCCTGGACCTCATGCCTCATATGCAGGTCTTCTATCCTGCCGAGACCAAGGGTCAGCTCTACATCCCCATGGTCAACAACGTCATGCTCGTGGGCTGCGTTATCGTGGTGCTGCTGTTCCAGAACTCGGCGCACATGGAGGCTGCGTACGGCTTGGCTATTACCCTGACCATGATGTGCACGACGCTGCTGCTCTTCTTCTATCTGCACGTGGAGCGCAAGCTCAAGGTTGCGCCGTGGATCTTTGCCGTCTTCTTCCTCATGCTCGAGGGCTTCTTCTTTGTGAGCTCGCTCACCAAGTTCTTCCACGGCGGCTATTTCACCATCCTTATGGCCGCGCTCATCATGAGCATTATGGTGTGCTGGTACAACGGCACGGCGGTCGAGCAGCGCCAGTTTACGCTGCTGCCGCTGCGCAGCTACCTGCCGCAGCTCAAGCGCCTGCGCGACGACGACCGCTACGAGCTCATGAGCGACAATATCGTGTACCTGACCAAGGACACCAACACCGACTATATCGACCGCGATATCGTCTACTCCATCCTGGATAAGCACCCCAAGCGCGCTCGCGCCTGGTGGTTCGTGAATGTCGAGACCATGGACGAGCCGCATACCTTTGCCTACTCGGTCGAGACGTTCGGCACCGACTACGTGTTCCGCGTGCATCTGTACCTGGGCTACAAGATCAACCAGCGCGTTAACGCCTATCTGCGCCAGGTTGTTCAGGATCTGGCAGCCAGCGGCGAGCTGCCGCCGCAGACGCATGACTACTCGGTCTACAAGGATCCGGGCAACATCGGTACGTTCAAGTTCGTTATGATCCGCAAGCTTCTGGCGCCCGAAAGCGACGTGGAGCCGAGCGAGCGTACGGCCATTACGCTCAAGTACATCATCCGCCGCGCCGCTGGCACGCCTGCGCGCTGGTACGGCCTGGAGAACTCCAACGTGAACTTTGAGTACGTGCCGCTGTTCACCAAGTTTAAGGCCGTGAGCAAGATGCAGCGTCTGGCTCCCAACGAGCGCCCGTAATCGACACCTGAGATTTGACTGTGAACGGGCAGGTTTGCAATGACGGGAAATGAGTCTGGGGAGAAAACCATGGACGCAAAGACGCTTGACGGTCGCGATCTTGCGGCCGAGCTGGTGCGCGAGGCACGCGTCGACGCCGCCGAAGATCGGTTCTTTACGAATCGGGCCAACATGGACATGGCCGATCGTGTGATTTCGGTCGTGGCGCTGGTGTTTGTCGCGGCGTGCGTGTGCGCACTGCTCGCGCACGTGCTGTTTGTCTAGCGACCGCAGGTTGCAAAGGCTATACACTTGGAACCACCACGAGGGGAAACCACCACAAAGGTGCCTGTCCCCTTTGTGGTGGTTTTTGTTTTTGAGAGAGGGGCGGGGCGCTGATGGACGTCCATGCGGACGGCGATATTGCCGAGAACTTTTGGTGGCGGCGTACAACGCTGACGCGTCGCAGCCCTCTGTATGACGCCTGCGTATCGGCGGGGCTGCTGGTCGCGGCGACGATTGTGGGCGCGCTGCTCGACCATCCGGGTCTCGCGCCGAGCATCATGATCGTCTATGTGTTCGCCGTGCAGCTGTGCGCATTCTTTACCTGGAGTCGCCTGTATTGCTTGCTGAGCTCGGCTGCCGCCGTGGCGCTCTACAACTTCTTGTTTGTCGACCTGCGCTGCTCGCTGTCGTTTATCGACCGCGTCTATCCCGGCATGTTCTTCATTATGTTTGCGGTCTCGCTCGTGTCGAGCTCGATCGCGCTGGCCCTGCGCCGCGCCTTGGCGCAGGCTGCCGCCAGCGACCGTCGCACGCAGATGGTGCTCGAGACCAACCGTATGCTGCAGCGCTGCGCCGATCAGCAACAGATTGTGCACGCTATGGCAACGCAGCTGGCGCGTCTTTCGGACTGTCCGGTCGTGTGGTATAGCGCCGATGCCGACGACGATGACCTGCTGCCGCGCGCGACGTACACGGCCGTGGGCGATGCCGCGCCGGTGCACCAGTTGGCGCCCCAGATGCCGCCGCGGCTCTCGGCATCCGCTTATGTGGGAACGCCGCTCGATGCCACCTATGGTGGCTCGGCGTTCTACGGCATATACCTGACCGTGCGCTCGGGTGACACCATGGTGCGCGCGGGCGATCCCGCCTCGGTGGTGGGGGTGCTCGCCATTGTCGCCGAGCCCGATGCGCTGACGCCCGAGGAGCGGACGCTTGCCGATGCCATTGTGAGCGAAGGCGAGCTTGCGCTCGATCGCGCCCGCGCCATGGAGGCCCGCGAGGAGGCGGCGGTACTCGCTAAAAACGAGCAGCTGCGTGCCAATTTGCTGCGTTCCATTTCGCACGATCTGCGTACGCCGCTCACCAGTATTTCGGGTAATGCCGACGTGTTGCTCGACCAGGGCTCGACCGGCACGGCCGTGCTCGACGACCAGACACGCCGCGGCATGCTCCTATCCATTCGCTCGGATGCGCTGTGGCTCAACGCTACCGTCGAGAATCTGCTCGCCATCACCAAGCTCGAGGGCGGCGGCATGCACCTGTCGACCACGCTCGAGCTCATGGACGATATCGTCGAGGAGGCGCTGCGTCACGTAAATCCGGCCGTGCGCGAGCACGACCTTAAGGTAGTGGCGTGCGATGAGCCGGCGCTCGTCAACGTCGACGCGCGCCTGATGGTGCAGCTGGTGGTCAATCTGGTGAACAACGCCATCGCCTATACGCCTGCGGGCTCGCATGTCGTAATCTCGATTGGCGTCCATGATGGATGCGTGGCGTGCTCGGTTGCTGATGATGGCCCGGGCATTGCGCCCGAGGACCGCGAGCGAATCTTTGAGTCGTTCTACACCGCCAACCATGGCCTAGCCGACAGTTGCCGCAGCGTGGGCTTGGGGCTTTCGCTCTGTCGCTCCATTGCGCTGGCACATGGCGGTAGCATAGAGGTTGCCGCGGCGGCCTCGCACGGCTCTGTCTTTACGATTGAGCTTCCCGCCGCCGATATTTCGTTTGATAAGGAGTAGCGCTGTGCCGAACTCTGCCGTGAAACCGCTCATCTTGGTCGTTGAGGACGATCCCGCCGTCCGCAACCTTATCGTCGCCGCGCTCGAGGCGCACGGCTTGCGCCATATGGCCGTGGAGACCGCTCACGCCGCCATCGCCGCCGCCTCGTCGCAGGCGCCGAGCATTGTGCTGCTCGATCTGGGCCTGCCCGATATGGACGGCGTCAAGGTGGTGGAGTCGGTGCGCGCGTGGTCGGGCATGCCGATTATCGTGGTTTCGGCACGCAGCGAGGACGTGGACAAGATCCGCGCGCTCGATGCCGGCGCCGACGACTACCTGACTAAGCCGTTTTCGGTCGAGGAGCTGCTCGCGCGCATTCGCACGACGCTCAGGCGCCTTTCGTATGCGCAGGCGGGCGGTGTTGCTTCCGAGGGCTCGTTCGATACCGGCGAGTTGCATATCGATTTTGATGCCGGCATCGCCACGATGGATGGCGAGGAGCTGCATCTGACGCCGATCGAGTACAAGTTGCTCTGCCTGCTGGCACACAATGCCGACAAGGTGCTGACGCACCAATTTATCCTGAACGAGATTTGGGGTACGGCGACTAAGAGCGACCTGGCGAGCCTACGCGTCTTTATGGGCACGCTGCGCAAGAAGATCGAGTCCGACCCCGCCCATCCGCGCTATATCCAAACGCATGTGGGTATCGGTTACCGATTGGTCACCCAGGAGTAGGGCAGAGCGCGGCCCCTCTATGAGTTGCGGTGAAATAGATCCTATTTGGGCCTTTACCAGGCATTTTTAGGAACTATTCCACCGCAATTTTGTTATTTGCCCTTGGGCTTGCTGGCGTAGAACTTCTTCTTTTTGGGCTTACCTGCACAGGTGGGCTTGCCGTCACCGCGCGGCCCTCGGTCGCCGGCCTGCGCGTGCGCGGGCACTGCTGTACGGGGCTTGCGGGCTTCGGGGTTGCGCAGCTCCTCGGTTCGCTCGGCAATCTCCTCGGTACTAAAGCCGACTTCGGCCATGGCATCCTCGATGGGCAGGCGGCGCACGATATAGCAATGGTGCACCTTCTGGTTGCGCGCGAAGTCCTCGGGGATGGTCTGCGCCGTAATGTCCTCCAGCACGACGCCCGCGCGCGCGAGCTTGCGCGTCTCGGGGCGGAAGCCGCGCAGGTTGCAGCTAAAGATGGCGTGGCCGCCCTGCGCGAGCAGGCGCGATACACCGGCCAAAAGCTCAACATGGTCGCGCTGAACATCCCAGGTGCGGTGGCCCATCTTGGACGAGTTCGAAAACGTGGGCGGATCGACAAAGATCAGGTCCCAGCGATTGCGCGTCTGGCGCTGGTCGCGAATCCAGGCGAGCACGTCGTCGCGCACAAAGTGGTGCTGCGGCCCCACAAAGCCATTCTGGCGCATGTTGCGCTCGGCCCAGTCCAGGTAGGTGTTGGAGAGGTCGACCGTCACGGTTTCCTCGACGCCGCCGTCGGCTGCATAGCAGGTGGCGGTGCCGGTGTAGGCAAACAGGTTGAGGAAGCGGCGCGCCTGCTTGGCGTGCTCGCGCACCAGATTGCGCGTGACGCGATGATCCAGGAAGATGCCGACGTCCAGGTAGTCGTCAAAGTTGACGGCAAAGGTAAGGCCGCCTTCCTCGATGAGCGGCAGGCGACGGCGCGCAATGTTGGCGCGCTCGCCCGAGCCGCCCTTGCCGGCGCCCTGCTTACCGTACTGCGAACCGCCGCGCGAACGTATGCGGGCTTTGGCGTGCACGTGCTCGGCTGGAACATCCAAGATGAGCGGCGCGATGGCCAAGATATCGAGCATGCGGGCCTGGGCCAGCGCAGGATCGATGGTCTTGGGTGCGGCGTACTCGGCGATGACGAGCCAGCGGCCCGGCGTCTGCGAGCAGCCCTCGTACAGGTCGATGGCGGCGGAGTAGTCGGGCAGGTCGGCATCGTAGACGCGGTAGCAGCTCACGCCCTCACGCTTTGCCCACTTGCGGCGCAGGCGGGCGTTCTTGCGCAGACGGTTGGCGAACTGCTCGGACTCGGGAATGAGCACGGGCAGCGGCTTGCCGTCGCCCAAATCGAGCGTGGCGGCAGGTTCGGGCATGGGGGTGTCGGCGGCTTCGTCTTGGGCGTCCGCGGTCTGCTCCTCGGCATCCGCGCTAGTCGCAGCTTCAAATGCTGCGGCGGCGTGGTCGAGCGAGAGCCAAACCTCAATAGTCGCCTCTTCGTTGTTGGGCATGACGGCGATGGAGCGCGCGGGCTCGGCATGGAGCGCGCGGGCCATAAGTCCGTCGCGGGTGAGCGCGGCGACCGGTGCGGCGGTAAGCTCGGGCGCGCGGTGCAGCTCGCCGACCAGCGTCATGGCGTCGTGCATGAGCGAAAGCGGGGTCTCGGTGGTGTCTGCGACCACGGCGGCGCCGGCGACAGCGTCCGCATGGTCCAGCACGGTGGCGGGCTTGGCGGCGCAAAAGTCGACAAAGCGCTTGTAGCCGGCACACTTGACCATGCGCTCGGCGGTCTTGCGCGCGGCGGGGTCAACATCCACGGCAACGATGCGCGCCTGGCGCTCGCGTGTCGCCGTCTCGCGCTCGCGCGCCTCGGCAAGCAGCTGCTCCCATAGGGCGGCGTCGTGCAGCTGCCAGCCCTCAAAGCCCCAGCGCTCGCGTGCGGCACCCGGAGCGCGGTCGGTAAGAATGTTCACGGCCTCAAGCAGCAGGCCGCCGCCGGCGCACGAGGCGTCGATCAGCGTGGGCAGGGCCTCGTTTTCGTAGTCGTCGGCCGTCAGCTTGCGCTCGCACAGTGCGGTCCAGTCGACCTGCGCCAGCACCAGGGCGGCGTAGTCGGGGCGCAGCACGTGCGTGCCCTCGCCGGCACGAGTCGCGGCGGGCGGCAGGCGCTTGAACAGCGGGTCGCCCGAAAGGTCTAGGCTTATGCTCGCGCGGCGCTGACGCAGCGAAAGCAGTAGGTGAACGTCGGGATCGGCGGCGTCGACATCGGCGCGACGGCCCGTGGTTTCGGCCAGGCGGTCGCACAGCGCGTCTTTGGCGCGCAGGGCCGAGAAGCGCGTGTTGCGCAGCTGCTCGGTCACGCCGCGGGCGGTAATGGCGATGGTGGCGCCGGGGCGGACGATGCTCTCCCAGGCGATGTCGTAAACGCTATCGTACAGTTCATCGGCATTCTGCGCCTCAAAGCGCCCGAGCACCACGAACACGCGGCTCGCCAGGCGCGACCACAGACAGGCGCGGTAGCCTTCTTCGAGCTCGCCCTCAAATGCAGCGCGGCCCTTCAGCCGGCGAACATGCGAAAGTCCGAGGCGTTTAAGCTCATCGGCGAGTGCGGACTCAAAGCCCTCGGGGCAGCTTGCGTAAAATTCCATGGGTGACCTCTCTGGTTGTGTCGCTCCATTATATGATGGAAGCTTCGTTTGCCCTTATCCTCGAAAGGAACCCATATGATTGATGCGTGCTCCTTGATTCCCATTTTCATTGCAACAGCCTCAGGACTCGGGGCCTCGCACAGGCTCCCGCCGCCTTACAGAACTGAAAGCTGGGCGTAGGGCAAATCCATGGCACGCGACCTGCGATTGCTCGGCCATAGATGGCGTAATCGAGGCTAAGGGAGGGCATCATGCGCAAGGCAAACGAGAGCTGGTTCTGGCACGCGAACGACATGGTGGTGGCGGGCGACATGAACCTCGTGGTCCGCGTCCTGTGGGCCGCGCTCATCGTAGGCATCGGCGTCGCGACGATGGCCACGCTCTGGATCGTCACGAGGTAGCGCGCCACGAATGGATGACGAGGCACGCGGCGCATGCCACGCTGACGGAACCCTAGCCTCGCTGCTGGACAATCTGTTCGATGAGCTTCGCGACGGAGTCCTCGGCTGCGTCCCCGATCAGGTGATGGGCCGCGGCCTTCGCCTCTGGCATCGCGCCCGCGACTGCGTAGGAGTTCGGCACCTTTTCGAGGAGCGTCACGTCGTTTTCCGAGTCTCCGATAAAAGCGACCTCGTCCAGCGTGACCCCAAGGCTGCCGAGAAGCGCGTCGAGTCCGTTTACCTTGCTCCAGCCAGCCGGAACAACATCGAGGAAGAATGGGACGGGCGAGGGGAAATCAAGCTCTGGGCAGGCTTCCTTGCATCGACTCCGAACGACTTCCGTCGGGGCGGAGCTGACGTTGACGAAGATGCCGGCGGTGATGACGTCACGGTTCGTGGGCACGTCTCCGAGCGCCATGTCTCTTCCGGAGTCCTTAACGATTTCCAGGGCGAATTCGTCGCCAGGCTCGACGGCGCAGAGGAACTGCTCGCAGCGTTTGCCTGTCTCATCGACATCGGCGACTAGCCAGAGTGACGTCCCCGCGTAGGGGCGTACGGCGCTATCGAGCTTGACGAGGGCCTCCGTCGAGAGCGTCTTTTTGAACACGAGTTCGCCGCTGGAGAAGACCTTCTTTCCGTTGGCCATGATGCCGGTCGAGAAACAGCGCGTGTCGCCGTCAAAGGCATCGGCCAGGTCGGCGTAGTCGCGGCCGCTTGCGGGGCCGAACGCGATGCCCGCATCAAGTGCCGAAAGAATCGCGCTGTGCGTGCGCTCCGATACGACCCTTGAGCCAAACGGCAGCAGGGTCCCGTCCATGTCTGCGAGGATGAGCTTTATCAAGGGGTCCTCCCGTTTCGGTCTGGGCGTCGGTGCGCCGGTGTGCGTCGTCCTAGCTGTATTGCCTGTCTCCCAAGAGATTCTTCGAGATGATCCTGTTAAACTCTACCGGGTCATCCCAGCAAGAGGTCAGGAAGAGGAACAGCAGCTCGATGACGAAGTTGATCGAGCTGTGCGAGAAGGCGACCTCGGTTCCGGTGATGGCCTGATCTCGCGAGATGGCTCGGATGATATACGTGGCACGCTTCGCGAGCGGCGTATCTGGGTTGTCTGTGATCATGATGATGGGGGTGTTCGAATCCTCGGCAGAGTCGAATATGTTGACGAGGCGCTTCGAGTATCCGGACGTCGAAATGACGAGCAGGATGTCATTCTCCTTGAGGCTGGTTGCGGCGGAGACCATGGCATCGGTGGTACTGGGGCAAAACGCCCTGACTCCAACCTGTGAGAGCTTGAACGCCGCGTTTACGCCCATGCTAATCGAGTTGCCGACGCCCGCAATCAGGACGAGGTTGGCGTTGTGGAGCAGATTGACGACTGTCGAAAAGTCATCGGAGTCAATGAGCGAGGCGGTTTGGGAGAGCTCCTTGACCTTGTGAGACAGGACGTACTTAATGGAGCCCTCGATGTCGTCCAGAGTAACCTTGCCGCCCGTGGCCTTTTCCTCGCCGGAGGCCCTGCTGATGGATATGCCAAGCGCCAGACGCATGTCCGAATAGGTTCGGTAGTCAAGCGTCCTTGCGAACCTCGAAACAGACGCCGGTGACGTACCGGTTTCTGCGGCGAGTTCGCGGACGGTCATCGTTGCGACGTCCGACGGGTGGTCGAGCACATACGTTGCGATTGCCTTCTCCGAGGGGGATAGGCTGCTCATGACCGCGCAGATGTGGCTGAGCACATCTCCTGTCTTATCCATGGTTACTCCTTGGCCCTAGTTTGCTTTGTATCTTAGGTCAAGAGAGGTGAAAATAAAGCAAAATGTTTCATAAGCGGTGAAATAGCGTTTCACCGCTGATTTCCTACCGTTCACGGTAAATCGGTGCTTCCCCGGCGCAATCTCATCTTGAGCGGCTATCTTATGAGCCGTGAAACAACAGCACGAAAACGATGAAACAACAGAACATTGTTCCACGCCTCGCAACTTCGTTTCACGCTAGATGGCGAATCACTTCGAAGCCCAGACAGGCACCCGGCGAGCAAGAAGGGAGAAGCACGATGCACAACGCCAGGACAAACGCAAACATGACTTCGCTGTTCTTCGCGAACGTCCTCTACTGGGTCTGCGCGGGCGTGTACTCGCCGTTCCTCTCCGCTCACTACACGAGCCTCGGCCTCAACGCAGCCCAGACCGGCATCCTCCTCGCGGCGACCCCGGTGTGTGCGCTCGCCATCCAGCCGCTCTGGTCGACGATTGCCGACAAGCTCGGGCGCCGCCGCGCGGTCATCGTGATCCTCTGCCTTGCGGCGGCGGTACTCGCTCCGCTGTATTACCTGGCGTCGACGTTCGTCCCGGTCCTTCTCGTAACCTTTGCGTTCTCGGCGTTTTTCTCGGGGCTCCTGCCCCTGAGCGACTCCCTCGTCATCGAGCTCGCGGATCGCTCTGGCTTGGACTTTTCTCGCATTCGCATGGGTGGCACTATCGGCTATGCCATCGTCGTCCTGATCGTCGGTCGGCTGCTCGACATGGCTCCTCAAATCCAGTTCACGGTGGTCTCCGCCGCGCTGGTGGTCTTCGCGGCTCACATGTGGCGCCTCCCCGAGGCGGGAATTCGCGCCAATGCCGCGGACGATCCCAAGGTCTCCCACGGAAAGGGCCTCCTCTCGCTGTTCACCAGCAATGAGATCGCCTTCGTCTTGGTCTTCGCCTTCATCAGTTCGGCCGCGATTGGCTTCATCGGGGCGTTCTTGGGCCGCTACGCGGTCGAGCTTGGCGAGGGTCAGAACCTCGTGGGCGTCCTGAGTGCGGTCTCCGCTGCGAGCGAGATCCCCATCCTGCTCGTTTCCTCCAAGCTGGTCAGGCGCTTCGGCGAGATGAACCTCCTGATCTTTTCCTGCTTCATGGCGGCGCTCAGGCTCGTGCTTGTGGGCACCGGCATCGTCCCGGTCATGATCTGCGGCCAGCTGCTGCAGAGCGTAAGTTACATGACCGTCTACTACTCCTGCGTTACCTACATTGCCAACCACACTTACGAGGATTGTCGCGCTCGAGGTCAGAGCGCCTTCGCGATGGTCCAGAGCGGTCTGTCCGTCGTGGTTGCGAACCTGTTTGGCGGTTGGGCGTGCGACGCGCTCGGCACGCACGCGGGTTTCCTGGCCTTCGCCCTCGCTTCAACGATTGCTGCAGTCGCTGCTCTTGTGGCGTATGTGCTATGGCGTCGAAGCGCGGCGCCGCAGCCTGAGGGCCAGGCGGCCGCATAGGCTCCACCGCGCCTCGCAAGCGCCTGCCCGCCTCGCGCTTCGCTTCGTGTTCAACCAGCTGACGAGCTGAGAACTGTCCGATCCAATGATTATTCAGGTGAAAGGAAGACAAAGATGTCACTCATCAAGGTCAACGAGCTTCTTCAACATGCGACCGAGCACCACTATGGCGTGCCCGCGATTAACGTCATCAATACGGAGACCATCCGTTATGCGATCCAGGCCGCCGAGGATGAGCACATGCCCATCATCATCCAGTACTGGCCCGGCTTCGAGGACCACTGCGCCCTCGACATCATCGCCTTCGCCGCCCGCTATTACGCCGAGCGCTCGAGCGTGCCCGTCGCCGTCCACCAGGATCACTCCGCTGGTTACGAGATCGCCGTCAAGGGCGTCAAGGCCGGCTTCCCATCCGTCATGGTCGACGGCTCCTCGCTTCCCTATGAGGAGAACTTCCAGCTCACGAAGGACGTCGTCCAGGTCGCCAAGATCTTCGACGTTGACATCGAGGCCGAGCTCGGCCACGTCGGCAACGGCTCCGACGCCAACGACTTCGTGAACAGCGACCACTATACCGACCCGAACCTCGCCGAGGAGTTCGTCGAGGGCACCGGCTGTGGTTCGCTCGCCATCGCCGTCGGCAACGCCCACGGCCCCTACGTCAAGGTCCCGAACCTCGACATGGAGCGCATCAAGGCCTGCAGGGAGGCCGTCAGCGTCCCCCTCGTCATGCACGGATGCTCCGACATCCCCGACGAGCAGCTCCAGGAGGCCGTGAACCTCGGCATGAGCAAGTTCAACATCGCCACGGAGTACTTCCGCTCCATGTACCGCGCCTTCGAGAAGGACATCAGCTCCGGCAAGAACGACGGCAACGGCGTTGGCCTCCTGATGGACGCCGCCCCCGACATGCGCGCGTTCGTCGCAAGCAAGATCCAGCTTCTGAACCCCAACCACTATTCGCTCTAGGAGAGACTCGATGAAGAAAGTTCTTGTCGCGTCGCACGGTCACCTCGCAAGCGGAATCAGGAGCTCGATCGAGATCCTGACCGGTATGGCGGACATGGTGGAAGCAGTTGACTGCTACGTGGACGACTCCGATTTCACCCCTCGCATCCAGGCGTTTATTGACTCGGTGGGCCCTGAGGACGAGGCCATCATCTTCACCGACATCTACGGTGGCTCCGTCTTCCAGAAGGTCGTCCTCATGGAGCCGGAGAAGCGCGGGATCGTCCATGTTACCGGTATGAACCTCGGCCTCGTGATCGAGGCGCTCCTCGGCGCTGAGCCGGTCACGGCAGATTCGATCAAGCAGAGCGTCGAGCTGGCGAGGGCGACGATGCAGGTCGTCGAGCCTCCGAGCAAGGCCGCGGACAACGAGGGGTCCGACGGAGACTTCTTCGATTAGAGAGCACTAATAAGTAAGGAGAGGAAACAATGATTGTTCAGGTTCGAGTCGATGACCGTCTGATTCACGGGCAGGTCGCCCTGGTGTGGACCAAGGAGCTCAACACCACCAGGATCATCGTCGCCAACAAGCACGCCGTGGAGAGCGATGCCCTTCGCATGACGCTTTCCATGGGTACGCCGGCGGGCCAGAAGCTCCTCGTCAAGGATGTTCCGGATGCTTGCCGCATCGCGAACGATCCGCGTGCGGACTCCATGCGCATCTTCGCGCTCACCAACTGCGTGCGTGACGTGCTTGAGCTCGTTAAAGGCGCACCGGGCAAGATCGAGGGCGTGAACGTTGCCAATGTCGGCCGCTTCGACAAGTCCGATCCGGATAGCAAGGTCGCCCTCAACTCCACGATCATGCTCAACCCGGATGAGCTCGAGGCCGCGAAGGAGCTTTGCGAGCAGGGTATTCCGGTTTTCCATCAGCTTATCCCGTCCAATCCCAAGACTCCTCTCAAGAGTCTGATCGAGGCGGCGGAGAAATAAGGGGATTTGGCCAGGCGGTCAAATGAAATGAGAGAAAGGAAGTCAAATGATTGGGTTAGCAGTAATGGCCTGGTTGACCGTGCTGATTTGCTACGGCGGCAACTGGGTTCTCGGTCAGTGTATGATCGAGCGTCCTCTCGTGGTCGGCCTCGTTGCGGGCCTTCTGATGGGCGACGTCAAGACCGGTGTCATCATCGGTGCCTCTCTCGAGGCAATCTTCATGGGCGCGGTTAACATCGGTGGCGCCATCTCCGCCGAGCCCGTTACCGCGACCGCCCTCGCCGTCGCCTTCACCGTTGGCGCCGGCATCGACCAAGGCGCCGCCATCACGCTGGCCGTTCCCGTTGGCGTCGTCACCGCGTTCCTCTCGATCTTCATGAACAACGTGTTCCTCGCGTTCTTCGCCGCCACCTTTGACAAGATGGCCGCCGAGGGCAACGAGAAGGGCCTCGCGCTTCAGCACTTCGTTCTCTGGTTCGTTAAGTACGCCGCCTTTGGCCTCATCGCCTTCCTCGGCGTTTACCTTGGCGCTGAGCCCGTTGCCGCTATCGTCAACCAGATTCCGGCCAATGTCATGAGCGGCCTCAACGCCGTGGGCGCTCTCCTGCCCGCCGTTGGTATGGCGCTCCTGCTCCAGATGCTGTGGAGCACCGAGCTCAGCATCTACTTCTTCCTGGGCTTCACGCTCTACCAGTACCTCGGCCTCCCGATGATCGCCATCGCGGTTCTCGGCGTCATCATCGCGGTTGCCTCCGCCCTCCGCGACAAGGAGATTTTCGATCTCACCAAGAAGGGCTTGGCCACCCAGGCCGTTTCCAACGACTCTGTAACCAGCGACGAGGAGGATTTCTTCGCATGAGCAACCTGACCAAGAATGTGAGCCCTGAAGACAAGAAGATGCTCAACAGCATTTTCCTGCGCTCTTTCTCCGTGTTCGCCTCCTGCGCCGGCGGTTCCGTCAAGGCTGGCGCCGACGGCTGGCTGTACTCCGTCCAGCCCGCGCTTAACCGCTACTACGCCGATGACCCCGAGGCCCGTGCCGAAGCCATGAAGCGTCACACGACTTGGTACAACATTACCCAGAACGTCGGCACGTTCGCCATGGGCCTCGTCGCCTCCATGGAGAGGGAGAACTCGCAGCACGAAGACTTCGACACCGAGTCCATCGACGGCATCAAGGTTTCCCTGATGGGCCCGATGTCCGGCATCGGTGACGCAATCTTCTGGGGCGTCCTGCGTGTCATCGCCGCCGGCATTGGCATCAACCTCGCCATGAGCGGCTCGCCCCTCGGCGCGATCATGTTCCTGCTGATCTACAACATCCCGTCGATCCTCTGCCGATACTTCATGACCTACCTCGGCTTCAGCATGGGCACCAACTTCATCTCCGAGATGTACGAGGGTGGTCTCATGAAGCTCATCACCAAGGCGACCTCCACGGTTGGCCTCGTGATGATCGGCGCCATGACTGCGGCGAACGTCCAATTCAACACGATCCTGTCCATTCCGGTTCAGGACTCTGACCCCGTCATGATCCAGACCTACCTCGACTCGATCTTCAAGGGCATCGTGCCCCTGGGACTTACGCTCGTCGTCCTCTGGCTCCTGCGCAAGAAGAACGTGAACGTCAACATCATCTTGGTTGGCATCATGATTCTGGCGCTCGTCCTCGGCCTCGTGGGCATCGTATAGGGCGGCTTTCGGATCATTCGAAGCTTGTTTAAGGCAATTCCCGGCGGCACGCGATCGAGGACATTCGACGCGTGCCGCCCCATTAGAAGGAGAGAACATGCGCTACACGCACCTCAAGAATTCCGACGTCGACGTCTCCCAGCTTGCCGTGGGCACCTGGGCGATCGGCGGCGACTCCTTTGGTGAGAACGATGACGCCGCCAGCATGTCCGCCATCCGCACCATGCTCGATCACGGAGTCAACCTCATCGACACCGCGCCGTGCTATGGTAACGGCACATCCGAGAAGGTCGTCGGCAACGCGCTCAGGGGCATCGACCGAGAGAGCTACCTGCTCTCGACCAAGGTTGGCCTGATTACCAGCGCCGCCGGCTATGACCGCGACTCCTCGTTCAAGAATATCATGAGGGAGGTCGAGAGCTCGCTGCGCAACCTCCGCACCGACTACATCGACTTCTACTTCGTGCACTGGCCCGACGCCAAGACCCCGTTCTCCGAGACGATGTGCGCCCTCCAGCTCCTCAAGGAGCAGGGCAAGATTCGCCACATCGGCGTCTCCAACTTCACGCCCGAGATGATCGAGGAGTGCGAGAAGGTCGCTCAGGTCGACGTCCAGCAGCCGCCCTACTCCATGGTCGACCGCTCCTCCGAGGACCTCATCAAGTGGGGCTACGAGCGTGGCATTGACTCCTTCACCTATGGCTCCCTCGGTGCGGGCATCCTGTCCGGTAAGTTCCGCGAGCTGACGAAGTTCGAGGAAGGCGACGTCCGCGGTGGCTTCTACGACTACTTCCGGGAGCCCAAGTTCTCGCGCGTCCAGGAGCTGCTCAAGGTCATGGACGAGATCGCCGAGGCCCACGACAAACCCGTGGCGCAGGTTGCCGTGAACTGGAGCACCCAGAAGGAGTACGTGGGCACCGCTCTCGTGGGCGTGCGCACGGACGCCCACGCGATTCAGAACTGCGAGACGTTCGAGTGGGAGCTTTCCGCCGACGAGATGGCCAAGCTCGACGCCAAGCTCGACGAGCTGAAGATCGGCTAGCCATGAGCGCCGAGGATAGGAAGTACCCCACTTCCGAGCTTGAGGTGCTTGAGAGCGGCGCGAGGGAGGTTGTCGAGCCTAACGGCCTGAGGCTGATGCTGAAACCCGTGCCGGGTGACGACCGCGAGCACGTGCTCGATCCGCGCGTCTATGCGCGCGCCCACGCGAAGCTCGCTGCCGGTCCGGCGCCGGCGGGGCCGGTGGACGTGATCGCGTGGCGCTCCGCGCCCAACAAGGAGACCCACGTCGTGAGGGGCGCGGGCGTTGCCAAGAAGACCATCGTCATGAACTTTGGCGACAGGGGCATTCCCCTGCACGTCTTCACGCCCGAGGGCCACGAGAGCGGTTCTGCCGCGCTCGTGTTCATCCATGGCGGCGGCTTTATGGTGGGCAACATCGGCCAGTACGAGAACTGCCTGCGCGACATCGCGGAGCGAACGGGCTGTGTCGCGATCTACCCGGAGTACCGCCTGTCTCCCGAGACGATGTTCCCCGGTGGTGTCGAGGACTGCGTGAAGACGCTCGACTGGCTTGTCGAGCATGCGGATGAGCTGGGTGTCGACGCGACGCGGGTCGCCGTGGCTGGCGACTCCGCGGGCGGAAGCCTGACCAACGCCGTCGTCCTCGACGGGTCCCATGCGGACAGGATCAAGCTCGTGGCCGAGCTGTATCCGCTCGTCGACGGCGGCCCTGTTCCGGAGGAATGGTCCTATGACCTCTATGAGATCGTGAACGACCAGAGGGCCGAGGCTCTGAGCAGGGTGGATCGCATCCGCAACGCCAACGACGACCTGCCAGTGATGTATACCAACGGCAATGCGGAGGAGATGCTCGACCCGAGGGTATCTGCCCTGTTCGCGGAGGACGTGAGCGCGTTCCCCCGCACGGTCATCATCTCTTCCGAGTATGACTACCTGCGCTATCAGGACGAGCTATTCGCGAAGAGGCTGCAGGATGCGGGCGTTGACGCCACCGCGATTCGCTATCGCGGCTGCGACCACGGCTTCTTCGAGATGTACGGCGTGATGCCTCAGGCCGAGGACGTCTGCCGCGTCATCTCCGAGGAGCTTGCGAAGATCTAGGGGCTCGTCGCGGCGGCCTCCTGGACGAGTGACGGTCCGGCGGGATGCTAGGTGCGTCCCGCCGGACCTTTGCGTTGGCGGGCGCATGTGGGGTTCGCTTCGGCGGTGCCGGATTGACTGTGAGACGCGTTTATCGCCGATCTTCCAAGCGAGCCCAGCAAGCAAACCGCGAACTGAGCCCCAAGGGCATCGACAAGGGCGTGGGCGTGGCGCGAGCGCTGGAGTATCTGGGCCGCGAGGGAAATGCGCGCACCTTTGGCTTTGGCGATTCGGGCAACGACCCGGGCATGCTCGCCGCCGTCGAGACGGCTGTCGCCATGGGCAACGCCATGCCCGAGGTCAAGGCGGTCGCCGACTACGTAACCGACGACGTCGCACGCGACGGCACCGTCACCGCCATGCGCCACTTTGGGTTGATCTGGCGGGAACCGCCCAATTACCGTTCACCCGCGGCGGGCGGCTCAAATCGGTCCGCCGTGCAAAATCGTTTTGCCGCTGGAGGGCGTGCTCAAAAACGCTAAAGCGTTTATACCGTTCGCCGAGAAGATAAAAAACCGCAGTTCACGCCTTGATAAACGTAGGTAAAGTGTTTAGCAGTTTACCGGCCTTGTGCAAACGAAAGGAATCAGGCAGATGGCAATCAAGGTGTTCGCTGACGGTGCAAACCTCGAGGGCATGCTCGACATGTACGAGAACGGCAACGTTCAGGGTTTCACGACCAACCCGTCCCTTATGAAGAAGGGCGGCGTGACGGATTACCGCGCGTTTGCCAAGGAGGTCCTGGCCCACATCACCGATGTGTCCGTCTCGTTTGAGGTCTTTGCCGACGACGTCGAGACCATGGAGGTCGAGGCCCGCGAGATCGCTACCTGGGCCGAGAACGTCTACGTCAAGATTCCGTGCGTGACCACCAAGGGCGAGTCCGCCGCCGAGCTGGTGCGCAAGCTTTCCGCCGACGGCATCAAGGTCAACGTCACCACCATCTTTACGCCCGCGCAGGTCGACGAGATGGTCGACGCTGTCGACGCCGAGACGCCGTCTATCATCTCGCTCTTTGCCGGCCGTATCGCCGACACGGGTGTCGATCCCATTCCGTTTATGACAGAGTCGGTCAAGAAGGCCGCCGCCAAGCCCAACTGCGAGGTTCTGTGGGCGTCCACGCGCGAGCTTATCAACATTTACCAGGCGCAGGCCTGTGGCTGTCAGATCATCACGGTGCCCAACAGCATCCTGGCCAAGCGCAAGAACATCGGCCGTGACCCGTACGAGGTTTCGCTCGATACCGTGCGCGGCTTTGCCAAGGATATCGCCGCTTTGGGCTTCCATATCCTGCCGTAACGCGAACACTGACTGCGCCGCGGGTTGTTCGCCCCGGCCTTTCCTTTCCCTATCGCTCACGCGCTTCGCGAGGGTCGCGCTAGGCAAAGGAAAGGCCGGGGCTGCCGACACGAACCCGTCGGTAGGTCCTGAGCTGAATCGCTACCTTTATTCCGATGGGGGTCGACAGCGCTACCCCGCCAACTGTCTCGGGCAGTAATGGGGCTGGGCTCGGATGGCAACGCCGCGTGCCACTGGCGGCTTCGTTCGCCGGATGACGATTCGTGTTACGCGTCCGGCGTCACCTCGGACGGCGGCGTGGGCTCCGACGGCATCGCGTGGACAACGCGGTCCCGCATCATGGATCAACCTGTAATCTAATGATCTTCTAATTCATATCTATCAAGTATCGAAAACGATCCGGCCCCGAGTTGGCAGTCATCGCCAAGGCAAAGGACCCTGCCGGCTATGTGTTCGGGGCGACGCGCAAGTCGCCCAAGGCCCTTCGATTATCCTTTGTTCCGCGCATGTAAGATCTCATACTTGACGTGGTTGAACAGCTCTACCGGGCATACGAGGTCTTTGCGGCTCGTGCCCATAAGTGTCCCACCAACAGAAATCGAGATATTCGGCCTCAGAGTGCCGTCAAGATTGCCAATATGGCTGAAAAACGTCCCGTACCGCACCTCTGCGGGTGCAGATATGGAACGTTTGTGGAATATCTGATGCCTATTTGTTGAGCTTGCACTTTGAAGAAGTGTTATCGCGGCCCAGCGAGGCCGAATATCTCAAAAATTGCAGGTGAGGATTAGCGGAAACGGCGTCTCGCACTTCGGGATATCGCCAAATCGCTTTAGAAGGAGAGACGCTCGGCGGAATGGGACCCGCCGAGCGTCTGCAGCGGCCTATTTGCCCCGCACCATGGTGAGCGAGATCTTCTTGCGGTCGCGATCGACCTTCTCGACCCACACCTTGACCGTGTCGCCGACGCGCACCACGTCGCTCGGGTGCTTGACGAAGCGGTTGGCAAGCTTGGAGATGTGCACGAGGCCGTCCTGGTGCACGCCCACGTCGACGAAGGCGCCAAAGTCCACGACGTTGCGCACCGTGCCCTTGAGTTCCATGCCGGGCTCCAAGTCGTCGATGGAAAGTGCCGAGCGGCTAAAGACCACCTCGGGCGCGTCGTCGCGCGGGTCGCGGCCGGGCTTCTTGAGCTCGTTGACAATGTCGATGAGCGTCAGGGTACCGCAGTCCAGGTCGCTTGCCAGCGCCGAGATGCTGCCCAGACGGCGCTCGATGTCGGGCACGCCGCCGCGGCTGAGCTCGCTTGCTTTAACGCCGGCGCGCTCCAGGACGGCCGTGGCCACCTCGTAGCTCTCGGGGTGGACGCTTGTCGCATCGAGCGGGTTTATACCGCCGCTGATGCGCAGGAAGCCCGCGGCGTTGAGATATGCCTTGGGTCCTAACTTGGGAACCTTCTTAAGCTGGCGACGATCGGTAAAGGCGCCGTTTTCCTCGCGGTAGGCCACGATGTTCTTGGCCACGCTCGGCGTGATGCCCGATACGTAGCCCAGCAGGCTCGCGCTTGCGGTGTTTACGTCGACGCCCACGCGGTTGACGACGTCTTCCACCACGTGGCCCAGGGTGCGCGAAAGCTCGGCCTGGTCAAGGTCGTGCTGGTACTGGCCCACGCCGATGGACTGGGGCGGAATCTTGACGAGCTCTGCCAGCGGGTCTTGCAGGCGGCGGCCCAGGCTCATGGCGCCACGCACGGTGACGTCCAGGTCGGGATATTCTTGGCTCGCGAGTTCGGAGGCGGAGTACACCGATGCGCCAGCCTCGTTGACGATGGTGTATCGCAGCCCGGGCGCCTGCTCGGCAATGAACTCCGAGACGACTTCCTCGGTCTCGCGGCTGGCGGTGCCGTTGCCGATGACGATGGTGTTGACGCCGTCTTTCTTGACGAGGCGGGCGAGCTCGCGCTTGGTGCCGGCGACGTCGTGGCGCGGCTTGGTGGGGTAGACCACGCCGTGGTCGAGCAGCTTGCCGGTCTCGTCCATGACGGCGACTTTGCAGCCGGTGCGGTAGCCCGGGTCGAGCGCGAGCACGCGGGCGCCACGCACGGGGCGCGCCGAGAGCAAGCCCTCGAGATTCTTGGCAAAGACATTGATGGCCTCGGTCTGCGCACGGACGGTGAGCTCGGCGCGGGCCTCGCGCTCAAGCGAAGGGGCCATGAGGCGCTTGTAACCGTCAGCGATGGCGGCGTCAAAGACAGGCGCAAAGACGCCCTGGCGTCGGGGCCAACGGCTGCCGAGACGTTCCGTGGCGGCAGCGCCGTCGACATTCACGCGCACGCGGAGCTTGCCCTCGCGCTCACCGCGGTCGATAGCCAGCACGCGGTGATTGGGTATACGGCGCAGCGGCTCGTCATAGCTGTAGTAGGGCTCGTAGGGGGTCTTCTCGGCGGGGTCGGTTGCCTCGACGACGATGTCGGCGGTGTTTTGCGTAAAGGCGCGCAGGTCGGCAACGTTCTCGGGGTCCTCGGCCACCGTCTCGGCCACGATGTCCGCCGCGCCGGCGAGCGCCTTCTCGGGCGTGTCGAAGCCGGCCTCCTCGTTGACGTAGGCCGCGGCGGCGTCGAGCGCGCTGCCCTTGGCCGAGGCCTGCATGATGATCATGTTGGCGAGCGGCTCCAGGCCGGCCTCGCGGGCCTTCTGCGCGCGGGTCATGCGCTTTTTGCGGTAGGGCTTGTAGAGGTCCTCGACACGCTGGAGCTGCGTGGCCTCGCGAATCTGCTGCTCAAGCTCGGGCGTGAGTTTGCCCTGGGCATCGATGAGCAGGATGACGTCCTCTTTGCGCTGTTCAAGATTGCGCAGGTAGGACAGGCGCTCGTCGAGTGCGCGCAGGGCGACGTCGTCCATGCCACCCGTGGCTTCCTTGCGGTAGCGCGAGATAAAGGGGATGGTGTTGCCATCGTCGATGAGCTTGACGGCCGCCTCGACGTTGGCGGCCTTAAGGTTGAGCTCGCGGGCGAGCTGGGCGATAAGATCCATGGGACTCCTTGCGTTTAAGGTGCGTTTGCGACACAGGGCTACCAAGGATACCACCTGTCCCAAAAGACTGTTTTGGGGCGAACGAACCAAGCCGAGGTGCGAAATAGCCCCCCCGCCCCAGAAAAAAACGTCGGCAACGTAGCAAAATACCCCGCGGGCAGGAGGCTGCTCGCGGGGCAAAGAAGAGGGGCTTGTTGGTGGCGGGCCGAGGCACTCGGCGGGGAGTTTGCCGCGGCCCGCTCTTAAGGCATTACAGCGCGACGAGCTGGCCGGTCTCGGCGGCCTCCTTGATGGCGTTGAGAAGCGTGAGCGTCTTGACGTTGTCGGCCGGCGTCACGACGGGCTCGACCTCGCGGCGGACAACCTTCACAAAGTGCTTGAGCTGCATCTTGTGCGGCAGTGCCGGGTCCACGGCTGGAATCTCCATCTGCAGCGGCTTGTGCCAGTTGGAGGCACCGTCGTAGGAGAACTGGTGCAGGTGGGGCAGCGACAGGGCGCCCTTAGTGCCGCCGATGAAGTAAGCGTCGGCGTCGATCGAGCTTAAGCCAGTTGCTCATAGGAACTTCCCTTCTTGAACCTCCCTGTGGGCCGCTCCCATTAATCGACCCACGTGGTTTTCGCTGGTTATCGTATGCTTTGAATTTGCGCAGGTGAATTGCATATTTGTTAGAATGGCGTAAACCTGTGGTTTATAGCTTGCAAGACGATTTGTTCTTAATTGAGTGTGTGACCCGCCAAAACAACCCCCTTCGGCGGCGCATGACCATACGTCTGGAAACGGGGGACTGACGTGTACGATCGACGACTCGAGGCCATAACGGCCGCCGCGGAGCTGGGAAGCTTCTCGCGCGCCGCGGCAAAACTGCGCGTGTCGACCCCGGCGCTCGTCAAGCAGGTGTCGGGATTCGAGGCCGAGTTTGGCATCACGTTGTTCGAGCGCTCACATTCGGGCGTCAAAGTGACGCCGGCGGGTGCTCTGCTGGTGGACGGCGCACGCTCGATCATGCGCCAGTCTGAGGATGCGTTGCGTCGCGCCCGACGCGCGGCGGGCGATGGCGGCGCCGTGCGCCTGGGCGTGTCGATGATGTGCCCGGGGCGCCAGACGCTGTCGATGTGGACGGACGTGCACCCGGCTTTTGTGGGCGTGCCGTTCCTGTGCGGCCGCGAGGTGCCGGTCTTCTTGCACTACCCGCTCGAGCCCACCCTCCAAGTCCAACAATTCGTCAACGCCATGGCCCAACTCCTCAATAGCTAATTTGGGACGGGGCTTTTTTAGCTACTTGAGGATGATTTTTCCGGGACGGGGATTGAATAATCATTCGGTACACAATGATGATTAAATCCCCGTCCCGGAAAAAACGTAAGAAAATAGCCATAAAAAGCTTGCTTTCCCTATGAAAGCCGCCATATCTATGGTTGTTTAGCCTATGAAAACTGGCATGTCTTGTTGCCGTATCCCTATGATAATTGCCAAAACCCATAGTGGGCGTGCGGTTCCCGTCGAGGTGAAGTCGGGGACCAACCTTAAGGCGAAAAGCTTAGCGGCGAGTATTAAACGATTTGATTATGATTTGGCCATTCGTTTCTCGGCGGGTAAACCATCTCGGGATGGCGCAATCATCGACTTGCCCCTCTATGCGGTCGAGTCGCTCCCCAAGATCCTCGAGGATCCAGAGCGATTTTTGGGCCGATAATCCACCAGCCGAATCCGCCCTTGTGCAGTTTAAAAAACGAGGCCCTGGCCAACCGGCCAGGGCCTCACTTACTAAAGGCTTTAGCCTGTGCGGGGCGCGCAGCGCGCCGCATCAGAAACCACCCG
>NZ_QROM01000039.1:0-1807 GCF_003474365.1 Collinsella sp. AF38-3AC | reverse complement strand
GCACTTGTCGAGCAGGCTCATATCCTGACCCTCGTCGCGCATGACCTGCTCGAGCGCCGCCCGAGCATCCGAAAAATCATCCTGGTGCTCACTCGCCCTGTACATGCTGTTGAGCTTGATGTAGACCGTATGCACCTCCTGCGTATCGCCGAGCGTATCGACCAGCATGAAATGGACGGTGGAGTGCTTCGGGACGTCCGCGACCTCGATGGTCATATCGCCGGCTAGGCGGATTTTATGGACGGTCTCGTCGATTTTGTAGCCTTGCGGCGCGGAGGTCTCCTTCACCCAGTAGTCCATGTTCGCGACCAGCTTGTTCGTCCCATTGACCGCCGAGAGGGTCGCCTCGCCATTCTCGTCCGTCGTGAAGGTCCCGCACTTTCGGGTGCAGGCCTCGTCGCAGTAGATGACGTACTCGGCGCCTGCGAGCGAGAAGTACTCCGGGTCGATTGGCGTGACGGCGGGGTTGGCGGACGACTTCTTGAGTCTAAGTGCGCAGAAGTCGGCGATGGGCTGGAAGTCGGACTGGAACCCATCGCAGTATACCGTGTCTCCGCGGACGTAGGAGATGCTCGACCCCCTGTATGCGATGATGGCGCAGGTCCTGTCATTCACCTCGTCCACGCGTGACGAGATGCAGTTGTACCCGTCGAAGTTGGTGAAGAAGAGCTGGGTATCCACACCTCGAGGAATGAAGTAGGAATCCTGGTTGTTCTCTGCGGGGCTGATCCATTCGTAGCCGCCATGGTTGTACTGGATGTTCCTCGCGCCGAGGTACGCCCAGTCGAGATCGATGTACTCGTCGGGTCTGTCGGAGTAGAAGAACTGGTACACCATCTTTATCGACCTCAGGCCTTTGAGCCAGTGGCAGTTATCCCACGCAGCGAAGGCATCGCTCACGACGAAGAAGCTCTTGGTTCCGAAGTGCTGTTGGTAGAATTGGCCCTCCTTCTGGTTCAGCCCTACGTTGTTGTCGTAGCCGTTGCCGATCACGGGATTCGAAAGGGAGAGAGTGCATCCCACCGGCTTGCCATCGTAGGTTCCGACGCTGTTCCACGTGACGCTGGCGCGGTAGCTGGGATTGTCCATCGGCAGAACCGTGTAGGGATGTCCTCTGTCTAAGAAGGGCTGCCCTTTGTCTCCGTTGTGGTAAATGTCGTCCCAGGTCGGAGACCAGTTCGTATGCGTTGCCTTGCCGGCGCTATGCCACCAGCCGGTGGGATGCGGCGATGTCGCAATCCAACCCATCGGGACGACCAACGGGGACGGCTTGACGTTCGGGTTGTCGGGCGCGAACTCCTCGAACCTTCCCATCGAGTAGGTCGAGATTCCCATCGCGCCGAGGGCGGAGCGCATTCCGACCCTTAGAGGACTGGAAGGGTTCGAGATAGCATCGGCTGTAGCCGCGACCGCCGCGAGTCCGCCTCCCGCAATGAGGGCCCTCCTCGAAAAGGCTAAGCCCTTAGAACCCCCCCCCCGGCTAATTTAGAGCTACCGCGATTATTGCTATCGTCCACGATTACCTCCTGCGTACGTCACCTTATGTATCCACTAGATTCTTAAGAGCGAAAGGGGGCGGAAAATTTCTCCGCCCCTTATTTACTTCCTCCTGACGCCCACCACGCCGTCCGAGACGACCTCGGTCCAACGGATGTAGCGAATGGTGTCGGCAATCATCTTGACGGCACTCGCGGCACGGGCGCGGGAGCGCAAGCGTCCCGACGCGCCCGACTCGGAAGCCTCGGCCGCGGCGGTCGCCTCGTCCGCATCGAGCCACGCCTCGCACTTATACGTGCGCCACTGCCCG
>NZ_QROM01000038.1:0-1918 GCF_003474365.1 Collinsella sp. AF38-3AC | reverse complement strand
TCGGAAGGCACGTGCAGACCTTTCGTCATGGCCTCCTACCTTTCTTTCGGGCCCTTGTCAGGGCCGATTCGTTAGCGCCCCTCCGTGTGAGGCGTTATTGCTGACGACATATTTATATCCAAAATCAGCCCATACTTCCACCTTGCCCCCGAACGGTTTTTTATAGGGGGTGAACGGCATACACATATACTTCACGCATGGCAAACTTTGATTTAATAAAGTTTATTTACGTGCTTAAACGCTTTTTTAACCGGAAAATCAATTGGAACTAATCTTTCTTAAACCACCCTCAATTTGCATATTTCACGCAAAGGTATGAATAGAATTCGTAATTCTTGATATGTCTCAACCATTTTGATTTTTATTCAGAAAAAAGTTCGTCCTATTCATTTTTAGCAACCAGGCTACCGTTTACCAGACGTTGGATACCGTTCACCGGAAGCTCAGTATACGGCCCCTCGGATACCCCGCCTGTTTTGCGTCTCTATTTGTAACAACTTGACTTTTTCGGCGGTAAAGACAAACAGACCCGCCCCAAAGGGAGCGGGTCTGCATTCGGTACATCGAGGGCCCAGTAAGGTTTAGGCCCTCGAAATCCTCAAGGGGCTACCGATCGAACTCGGCCAGCGCCTCGCCCAAAAGCCTTAAGCCCTCGCAAAGAACGTCCTCGCTCGCGCAGTAACCCAGGCGCGCGCCGCAGGGAAGTTCAAAGCGGCTACCGGGAACCAACAGCACTCCCCTCTCGGCCAGCAGGCGCTTGCAGAACTCCTCGTCATCCTCGGGAATGTCCAGCTGGATAAACGAGGTGGACACACCCTGTGGGGCCGTCCAGGAGACACGATGCTGCGTGTCGATCCAAGCCTGCGCGATATCGCGGTTGCCAAACACGATCTTGCGGTTGCGCTCGAGAATCTTGTCTTTGTGCTCGAGCACATAGGTCGCTAGGGCGTCGTTGAACACGCCACCGCAAATCATGGTGTAGTCACGATAGGTGCGGATGCGGTTGGAGACCTCTTCGTCGGCCACGACCCAGCCCACGCGAGCCGCAGGCGTCGAATAGGTCTTGGACACCGAGTTGGTGACAATGGCCTTCTCGTACACGTCGGCCATCGATATAAAGGACTCAGTGTTCTCGAGCGGCAGATACACCTCGTCGCACAGCACGTAGGCGCCCACCGAGCGGGCGATCTCGGCAATCTGGCCGAGCGTATCGGCATCGAGCACCGTACCGATGGGGTTCGAGGCGTTATTGATGCAGATGAGCTTGGTGTTGGGGCGCACCGAGTGCTTGAGCTGCTCGATATCGGGCTTCCAGCCGAGCTCCTCGCGAAGCTCCCAATACTCGACCTCGGCACCGAGCGTACGCGGAATCTCATAGAGCGGCGCATAGGTAGGCCACTCGGCAATCACGTGATCGCCGGGCTCGACAACAGCCATGATGGCATTGAGGTTAGCACCCGTACAGCCATTAGTCTGCAAAATGTGATCGGGATTGACCTCGCGACGATACAGCTTGGCGACTTCGGCCTTAAACTCCGGCGAACCCTCGATCCAGCCGTAATTCATCTTCTCGCGATCCAGGCACTCGTAGAACGTAGCACCGTCCTGCTCGTCAAGTGCGCGAAGCTCACCCATGGTCAGCGACGAGATCGTCGACTGAGCGATATCCCATGTAGCACTCTTCTCCCAAACGTTGAGCCATTCCTCAACGCCAATTGTCTTGATATCCATGGCCACCTTATCTGATCTTAATTTAGCGTCAATAAACATGAATGGGACGGTGCGAAAGAACCGCACCGTCCCATTGGGAGACATCTAATGGCAGCTAGATGTTTGTATTAAGACCTGTACGGGTCTTTGAAAACCTTAGAGGTCCTCGCGCCAGAAGGGCATGCTCATGCAGCGCGGGCCGCCGCGG
>NZ_QROM01000037.1:0-2093 GCF_003474365.1 Collinsella sp. AF38-3AC | reverse complement strand
GCAAGGAGATATATTGCCAGACCGGAGGGGCCCCGGGGGCGGGAATCAGGGCGTACACATTTCCCACACAGTTTGAGAGTCTCAGCTGTGTTTGCCAGTAATAAAGAGGGGACCTCGTTTCCGAGATCCCCTCCTCCGTCTAACTATAGAAATAGGCTTTCAAAGCCTTAGGCCAACAGCTTGCGACCGGACTCTTCAATCGCGTCAAGTGCTGCATCAGCCTCGGCGGCATCCGTGCCCTTAGCGAAGATGTACAGCTTAATCTTGGGCTCGGTGCCGGAAGGACGAACAATACCCTTGTTACCACCCTCAAGATCGAACTCAATGACGTTAGCCTTCGGCAGGCCGTTCACGCAGGTGTTGTAATCCACGACAGCCTCAATCTTGGAACCGGCGAGCTCCGCGGGCGGGTTCTCGCGCAGACCAGCCATGATGCCGGCCATCTTTGCCGCACCCTCAGCGCCCGGATAGCTCAGCGAAATCGTCTTGTTGTGATAGTAGCCATACTTCTCGTAAAGCTCGTGCATCGCATCGGCAAGGTTCTTGCCCTGGAGCTTGTAATACTGCGCCATCTGGCAAATCAGAAGAGAAGTGCTTACGGCGTCCTTGTCGCGCACGTGGTCGCCAGCCAGATAGCCGTAGCTCTCCTCAAAACCGAAGATAAAGCGATCGACCTCGCCAGCATCGGAAAGAGAAGTAATGATGTCGCCGATGTACTTGAAGCCCGTCAGGCAGCGGCGGAGCTCAAAACCGTACTCGTCGGCCAAAGCGTCAACCATGGCGGAAGAAACGATAGTAGTAACGGCAACCTTCTTAGTGAGGTCCTCACCGCGGGCAGCACGGGTCTTGCAGATATAGTCGAGCAGCAGAACGCCCATCTCATTGCCGGTCAGCAGCAGATAGTCATCGCCATTCTTAACGGCAACGCCAACACGGTCGGCGTCGGGATCGGTTGCAAGCAGCAGGTCGGGGTGAACCTGCTCGCACAGGTCGATGCCCTTCTGCATGGCCTGACGGATCTCGGGGTTAGGATACGGGCAGGTCGGGAAATCGCCGTTAGGCTCCTTCTGCTCGGGAACAACCGTTACATCGGTGATGCCAGCACGCTCGAGCACCGTGGTAACGGGAATGAGGCCGGTACCATTCAACGGCGTATAGACAAGCTTGAGCGGTGCGCCGGCAATCTCCTCGGCAGAAAGATTCGTAACGCCGCGCGCGAGTACGGCGTCGTAATAACGCTCGAGGCACGAGTCATCGATCCATTTGACCAGACCCTGCTCAAGAGCCTCATCGAAGTCCATGGACTTCACGCCGGTGAACGTATCGGTCTCGGCGATAGCCTTAGAAATTGCATCGGCGGCCTCGCTGGTAATCTGGCAGCCGTCGGGGCCATAGGCCTTATAGCCGTTATACGGCGCCGGATTATGACTAGCAGTCATGCAAATGCCACCGGAGCACTTAAGGTCGCGAACGGCCCAAGAGAGCGTCGGCACAGGAGAAATCTTGGGATACACGAGGGCAGTCACGCCGTTTGCTGCAAGAATGGCAGCCGTCGTCTTAACGAACAACTCACCTTTATTGCGGCTATCGCGAGCGATGGCGACCGTCGGATGCTCGAAGGTCGCATTGAGGTAGTCAGCGAATCCCTGGGTCGCACGACCGACCGTATAGATATTCATACGGTTAGTGCCTGCACCGATAGTGCCGCGAAGGCCGGCAGTACCGAAGGCGAGATCCTGGAAGAAAGCGTCGGTGATGGCGTCCTCATCACCCTGCTCCTTCATCGTATTGAGCTCAGCGAGGAGCTCCTCGTCCTTGACATTGGCAATCCAAGTATCAAGCAGCTCATGAACATCTGCCATGTGAGTCCTTCCGTCACAATCAATAAAACGACCCGTGTAAAACAGGACAAGCGCAGCAGTGCGCTAAAGCAAATATTAGTCCATTGAGAACAGAGAACCGACCAAAGAACGGTGAACGTCTATATTCAGCGGTGGATGATTAAATTGACTTAATTGCATAAGAAATGTTGCCCGTAAACGCAAAAAAGGGGGAGGCCGCGAGGCCTCCCCCTTCTCAGTTCAAGCGTACGG
>NZ_QROM01000036.1:0-2168 GCF_003474365.1 Collinsella sp. AF38-3AC | reverse complement strand
CTCGAGCGCATCAAGCGCGAGAACGACCTGGTGACATACCGCGAGATCCTCGCCTTCATGAACGGCGAGGCGAACATCGAGCGCGATCCGCGGGTACTCCCCCGCCGCGCGTGGCCGACGAAGCATCGACTGGCGTACGACTTGCTGACTTTCATCGCCGCGGCCGCCATCGGCGGAGCACTCGGCTTTGCCGTGTGGGGGCTGCTGAACTAGAGGCAGCATCTGCCGAAGTCCGCATCACGCGCGTCAAGAATCAGCGTTTTTGGGCGCCAGCGTTGCGCTCGTGATGCGGGCTCGAAGGTGCCCGCAGCCGAAGACTTCAAATTGACGGCAAGAACTAGCTTGAGGCCCGCTCCACGCCGGCAATACAGCACCGCCCAGCAAAATGCGGGCGGCCCCGGCACACCCGAGGCCGCCCGCTTCATTCAGACGGATGTCTTCGAACGCCTCTACTCCCTATCGCCGCATGCAGCCGCATCATTCTCATCGTCATCGTCGATAACGATAAGGGCGATAGCGGAGCCCAAGCTACCGACGACCCACGGGAGCCAGAACAGGCCGCCGATCCCCTCGGACGCATCCATGGCAGCACCGACGAACAGCCAGATGAGCGCGATGATGGTGGAGGCGAGCATGATCACGACGCAAGCCCTCTTCTTGCGCGCCGCTGTACGGCGATACTTGGGATTGCACGCGCGCAGATACGCCTCGCGGCTCTGGGGATCCAGCTGCGACAGCTCCTCCGCACTCAATTCGACCGTCTCGAGCCACTCCTTGTTGTACTCCGCGACATCCATGCGGCCCCACAGCATGCCCCAGTGGACAATCACCCCAACACCGACGGCGACCAGGACCATCATCAGCGTGTCGCCATATACCTGGACGTTCGCCTCCACCTCAAACAGCGCCGATACGGCGATGCCAAGAAGGATGATCGCGATACCCGAAACGATCGCGATCGAAGCACGACGACGCTCTGCCGCCTTTTGCTCTGCGGTGTAAAAGTCCGCAACATACGGATGGGCTTCCACAAAAGCCGCGTGCTCCATGCCGGATGGAATAAGGAATCCCAAGCCAGCGGCAACGAGCGCGAACAACGCCATGAGGACGATTCCGTCTGAGCGCAGGACCTCATCGGTGAAGACCGCGGCGGCGACCCCCAGGATGATGAGCGCCACACCGAGTGCGACCTTGCGGGCAAATGCGACCATGTGCTCGTCATAGCCGCATACATCCGTGTTGGGACCGACGGGGATCGCGGGCACAAAGGCGGATCCGATGTCGGACAACGAGTTCCGCCCGTGCGGAGCCTCGACGCGGACGACGGCGTTCCCATCGTTTTGCACGCCATCCGCGGCGCTCTGGCTCACGGCCGCGCGGCGCGACACGTCCCCCTGCACCAGGTCATCGAGCGAGCACTCGAAAATCTGGCACATTTTGATGAGCTTATCCATCTCCGGGTAGGACCTCTCGGCCTCCCACTTGGTGACGGACTGGCGGGACACCCCAAGCAGCATGGCGAGCTGCTCCTGGGTCATGTGGCGCTCGGCGCGCAGATACTGAAGATTGGTACGGAAGCTCATAGTAGGTCCTCTCGCTGGCTGGGAGCGGGCACGCGGGCGTCGTGATCTTGGCTCACGGCGACTGCGCGGGCGCGGCATCCCAGCGTTCGGTGCTTTCCTGCCGGCGACTTACACACTACGGTAGCCACATGGCAAGAACCACCAACTTGAGGCTTCATTTTACGCAACCTGCAGGCACCCTATGGTTGCAAACCGCAGGTAGATTGAATGGACGTCAAATTATTAGGAGCTTGCATCACCTGTGAACTCAAACGGTCCCCGCCGATATTACGACCCGTTGCTTGCGGCAACGGGCCATCTGCGGGCAGCATTGCGGTAACGTAGGAACCGGGCGAGAGAAAGGATCCGCCATGCTGAACGAGAACATCCAGGCCCTCAGGAAATCGAAAGGGCTATCGCAGGAGGAGCTCGCGCTCAAGCTGAACGTGGTGAGGCAGACGGTTTCCAAATGGGAACGCGGGCTCTCGGTGCCCGACGCGGAGATGCTCGTCGCCCTCGGTGAGACGCTCGACGTGCCGGTGAGCAAAGACGAGGCGCGAGGCGATGGGGCTCTCCCAAGAACAGCTCGCCGAGAAACTCTACGTG
>NZ_QROM01000035.1:0-2499 GCF_003474365.1 Collinsella sp. AF38-3AC | reverse complement strand
CTTGGTTTTGGAAGTTCGCGAAGCCCACTTCTCAAAACCAAGCACCCCGCCCCGGGTCTCGTCTGTGTATTTCCCGCTGAGCGAGCTATAGATGCCATGCACCGATGCGCTAAAGCGGCGACTTGAAATTGGTGCTATATTTAGCTCGAGTTGTTAAGTGTTAGTACGGGAGTCTGATATGGGGCTGTTCAAGAAGAAAAACCCGCAGGATGCCTTTGATCCCGATGTGTTTACCATCACGGACACGATTTTGGACCCGCCGCGCTTTACGTTTTTGCCGGCTATCTACCAGGATGCCACGCGTCGCAAGTGGGCCGTGCATCAGCGCGGCGCGACCCCGAGGATTTTTGACTACGCGGATGTGCTGCAATGCGAGATTGTCGAGACCGGAAATCCCGAGGATGTGCCGCAGCTCAGCAATCGAGAGCTCGCTCAGCAGATTTTGATTAACCCAGCTCAGGCTACCAAAAACAATGCCGCCAAGCGTAACATGTGCCTTGGTATGGGTGTCGTCGTTGCCGTGCAAACCGGCGAGGATGAGATTTCGAAGCTTGAGATTCCTGTGACTGCGGGCGAAGTCAAGCGAGACTGCGGCCTATATCGGTCGTATCGGAACGTTGCGGAACAGATCAAAGAAGCCTTCGACGCCATGGGGCGTTCGGAGCAATGATGCCCGCAGCATCAAGCGGTCGAGGAGCCTTACCCATGTCGAGTGAACCATATGCGATTCCGCCCAAAGATCGCGCCTTTGAGGGCATTCTTTGGTATATCAAACATTATGACCTGCAGGGTGGCGACCGGCTGCCCGCCGAGCGCGTGCTCTGTGAAGAGCTGGGCGTGTCCCGCACGGCGTTGCGCGCTGCGATCACGCGTCTCATTTCGTGCGGAACCTTGGAAAGCCGCCGCGGTTCGGGCACCTATGTATGCCCGCCCAAGCCGCTGAACATCTTTCAGGAAACGTGGAACTATACGCAGGCGGTGGAGAGGGTCGGCTCAAAGTCAACCGCACGCCTGGTATGCTCCAAGGTCGTGTACGCCGATGTCGACCTGGCCCAAAAGGCCCAAATCGAGCTGGGCATGCCGCTCTTCTGCATTCGGCGCGTGCGCGTGGTCAATGGTTCCCCGGCGTCGATCGAGACGGCATACGTCAATCTGTCTTTGTGTCCCTCGCTTCCCGATCACGATTTCGAGCAGGAGAGCCTCTACGACGTTTTGCTCAAAGAGGGGAATGTCCGCGTGTCGCACGGCAAGGAGCATATTTCCATCAGCCGTCTGAACGCCGACGAGGCCAAGTTGCTGGATGCCCAGGAGGGCGCCCCGGTGTTTTATAAGGCTTCGCACGAGCGCGATGAGAACGATGGCTTTGTCGAGTATTGCAAGTCCGTGACCCTGCCGACCAAGTATCGATTTGCCGATAACGGTGAGGCAGACGGCGTTGCGACGAAGGTGGGTGTCGAATGGCTGAGGCAGTAGAAGACTTGCCGGTTTACAAGCAAATTCGCCGCTGCATTGCGGAGCGAATCGAGCGCGGTGACTATCCGACGGGCTCGATGATTCCGTCCGAAAATGAGCTGGCCGAGGAGTTTGGCACGACGCGCCTGACCATCCGCAGCGCCATGGATGAGCTGGTCAAAAGTGGCCAGATTCGTCGCGTGCAGGGCAAGGGCGCCTTTGTGGGGCACAAGTGGTTTGACGAGCACGCTCGCAAGGGCGGCTTCCGTCAGTCGGTTTTAGCTTCGGGCGCGACGCCGTCGGTGCGCATCCTGGCGCGCTCCAAACGCTATGCCGGCCCGTATTATGCCGACTTGTTTGGTATCGGCGAGGACGATCTGCTCTACTCGGTGCGCCGTCTTAACTGCATTGATGGTGAACCCGTGTCGATCGAGATGACGCTGATCCCGTGTCTGCTGTTCCCTGGCATCGAAGACGTGGACATATCGGTTTTCAGCCTGTATGAGACCTATGACATGTTGGGCCGAAAGCCAGATAAATCGATTGAGAAGCTCGATATTGAGGCGCTGGGCGCACGCGATGCGAGTTTGCTCGATCTTGAGCCGGGCGACCTGGCCCTCGTGCTGGAATGCCTGACCTATGACTCGAGTGGACAGGTTATCGAGTGTGCCAAGTCTTTTACCCGCGGCGATGCCGGCGGATATACCTACAACTATTAGTGTTCAGAGCGTCCTTGTGTACGGCAGGGCGCTCGTCTTTTATGGCCATATGTCGCTTGACCGATGGGCGGCAAAAACTGACCGTCTACCGAGAGGGGAGGATGAAATCGAAAAATCGGTATTAAAAACGGCTAACCTGTAATCGTTCACTGGTATTAAGAACCTTTGAATTGTTGAGCTTGGGGCCAAGATGACCACAAGGTTAGGCGGTGCGACGGGACGGTAAGCCCGTCCGGGCCGTGTGACAATTCAAACTGCTCGTGAAAGGAGCGGGAATGAAGGAGACCGAGAAGATCGAGATCATGCACTTCGACCAGGAGGGCTACCT
>NZ_QROM01000034.1:0-2946 GCF_003474365.1 Collinsella sp. AF38-3AC | reverse complement strand
CTATGGCAGCATGATTCCTCTCAATTCCGTGTCCGAAATCTTGACACAGGTCAAGCCGCCTCCCCGAGCGCGACGAGGCCAGCAGCGCCTCCCAGAGCCTCCTGGCCCCCGCCGCGGGGGCGCCCGCGCGCCTGGCGGCGTTCGAGAACCTGCGCCAGCCGGCGGCGGAGCACCCGGCGGCCCCGCCGAACTCGGCCAGCATCGACACCTGCCAGCGGCTCGACGGGTCGACCGCGCGCTCGAGCGCGGGGTCGGCCTCGAGCAGGGTCGCGCGCAGCCTGTTCTTCGCGCGGGTCCTGGCGGACGACGCGAACTCGCGCTGCGACGACAGGATCCGCAGCGAGGCGGCCCCCTCGGGCTCCTCGGGCGCCGGCCTGAGGGCGCGGGGCGCGCCGAGCGCGGTGCGCGCGATCACCTCGGCGTCGATGGCATCGGTCTTCGCGATGCCGGGGAAAATCCCGCGGACCTGCTTCTCGGCATATCCGGGCAGGTAGGCGCAGGGGTTCCCGTGCGCATGGGCGCGCGCGAGGACCAGCGCGCCGATGTTCCGCTTCTGGTCGACGACGACCAGCGCGCCGGAGCCGGCCCGCTCGAGCAGCCGGTCGATGTCGTCGGGCCTGTTGGCCAGCTCGGCCCTGAAGGCGATGCCCCCTTCCGCATCGAGCGCGCACGCGCTGTGCGAGCTCTTACCGACGTCGATCCCCAGGCAGGCCACGGGCGTTTCTGCTGCAGGCATGGTGTATCCTCTCCCTTGAGCCGGCCGTAAGCCGCGGGAGCGACACCCACATTACCCGGCCGTGGCCCGGTCCGGGCCCGGCACATCTCTATCAGTCGTTCCCCGCGGCACCTCCCGCCCCGGCGGCAACACGTCCCGGGCCCTCTACGGGGCAGGGGCTGACGGCCGTCCGGGGCGGTCGGCCAGCGACCACCGGTGCGGCTCAATCGTATAGCCATGCGACGGAAAAGAGCCGCCCTTTCGGACGACTCAAACTGTAATGGGGCTATTTTAGCTACCCCGTCGCAAGACCATCTACTACCGATATATCAGCTGCAGGGGAATATGAGTTGCAGCGAGACGGAACCATCACGCGCCCATGACGCCCACCTGCCATATTTGCCCTTTACCGATTTGCCGAGTCTTTGCGGCCCCATTGCCGATCACCCATGCGACAATGCGCCGGACGAGAAAGGAATCCGATGGAATCGACTGATGTACTGGTAATTGGATCTGGCATTGCGGGCCTTTGTGCCGCTATCGAAGCGGCGAGCGCGGGCGCGACCGTTGCCGTCGCAAGCGCCGGCAAGACCATGAGCGGATCGAGCTTCTTCCCGGGCACCTGGGGCCTTGGTCTTATTGGCCCCGTCGACGAAGACGACGAACAGGACCTCATCAGCACCATCCAGACCGTTGGTGGCGGCGTTGCCGACCCTACGCTCGTCCAGACGTTCGTCCACGGCATTCCCCAGGCAATTGAATGGCTCGAGCAAGACCTAGGCGTTGAGCTCCAGCGTCCGCAAAGCGCTGAGAGCGCTCAGCAAAAGCAGTTTATCCCCTGCTTCGACCACAAGACGCGCATGTGGCGCGGCCTCACCCGCAAGCCCCTTGAGGACGCGTGTACGGCTCGGATCGAATCGCTCGGCATTCGCCTGCTCCCCCGCCATGAGCTTATCGACCTTGTTGAGGACACAACCGGGAAGATTACCGGCGCCGTGCTCTACGACCGCGCAAGCGAGCATCTCGTGCCTATTGCAGCCAAGGCCATTGTCATCGCTGCGGGCGGCACAGGCGGCCTGTTCGAGCGCAGCCTCACTTCCGCCGACGTGCTCAGCTCATCACAGGGAATCGCGCTGGCGCACGGTGCGTCCCTTACTAATATAGAGTTCATGCAGATGATGCCCGGCTTCATCGAGCCTAAGCGAAACCTTGTCTTTAACGAAAAGACCTGGCGTTACGTACATGTAGACCAGCCGGTCGATATTGCCGACGGCAAGCTGGACGGTCTGCTTGAGCAGCGCTCCGGATATGGCCCTTTCACCTCGCGCTTAGCCTCCCGCGCCATCGACCTCGTCATAGATCAGGCAGGTGCAGAGGGCTTGGCGCTCCACTACGACTTCCCCCGCGAGGACGTCCCCGAGTTTGTGCAGACCTTTGCCACCTGGCTACAAGACGAGCACGGTATCGCGCCGAGCGACGAGATGCGCGTGGCGATGTATGCCCACGCCGCCAACGGCGGCATCAGGATCGACAAAACCGCGTACACGGGCGTTGAGGGTCTCTACGCTTGCGGCGAGGCGACAGGCGGCATGCACGGAGCCGACCGCATTGGTGGCTTATCAAGTGCCAACGGCATCGTGTTCGGGCGCATCGCGGGCGCATCGGCAGCCCAGGCAGCACAGAATGCACCTGAGGTGGCCCCAAAGGCGGATATCGTCCTCCCCCAGTACGGCATTGCCACAACAGATGCCGAACGCCTGACACACAGCCTTAGGCACACGATGAGCACCTATTGCATGATCAACAGGACCGAAACAGGCCTATCCGAGGCCCTGCAACAGCTTGAAAGCCTGCAAGACAAGGCCATGGCGCTGAGCAAGCCGCATGCCGATGACAGCGAGATCGCAGCCCTCGCCCGCCTACAGTCGCAGATTCGACTAGCACAGGAAATGGTCAAAGCCATGCGCAAGCGAACTGAAAGCTTAGGTTCGCACTATCGAGCAGACTAAATCGATTCTCACTTTGAGTTTGATCACAACTTCTCAACATGCGTCGAGTCCCGTAAGCAAGATTCCCCTAAGGAGAACGCGCCTACGGGGCTTTAGCCGTGTTTCCCTAAGGGAATCACGGTGCAGTTTCCCCAACTTCGCGCCCCGACGGGTTCGACCCCATGCGAGGTTAATCAAAACCACCCCTAAAAGGGGTGGTTTGCTCTTAGGGTATAACCCTTG
>NZ_QROM01000033.1:2621-3299 GCF_003474365.1 Collinsella sp. AF38-3AC | reverse complement strand
AGGGGAAAATAGGTTCCTCTTGAACGCGTGTCCGAAAAGACGATACAGGTCACATATACGAGGCTCGACGTCGTGACGCACGGCGGCCAGGGCTTCATCTGCTTCGCGGCGGAGACGGCCGAGGAGCCGGGCACCGGCGACGCATGGCAGCTCATCGCCGCCAAGGGAAAGGACTTCGTCTACGCCGACTTCACCGAGGAGCAGATCGCCGGGCTGATGAAGCCGGCGACCGACGCCGCGGCCGAGGTCGGCAAGACGAACGAGGAGTACAAGGCCATGCTCACCGAGCAGGCCAAGGCCTTCGGCGACGCGCAGCAGGCGCGCGCCAAGTCGTATACGGACGCCGAGCTCACCCGCGACGGGGCATACACGAAGGCCGAGACGAACCGCAACGCCGCCTACAACGAGGCCGAGGACGAGCGCCAGTCCGCCGAGCGCGTGCGCGGCGAGAACGAGGGGGCGCGCAAGAGCGCCGAGACGGGGCGAGACACGGCCGAGAAGGAGCGTGCCGAGGCCGAGGGCAAGCGCAAGCAGGCCGAGACGAAGCGCGGCACCGCCGAGACGGAGCGCGACACTGCTGAGAAGGCGCGCGTGAAGGCCGAGGACGAGCGCGAGAAGGCCTGGACCGACCTCAAGGCCGATGCAGAGAAGAGCGTGAGCGACGCGGTCGAGCGCGCC
>NZ_QROM01000033.1:0-2611 GCF_003474365.1 Collinsella sp. AF38-3AC | reverse complement strand
GCAGAGAAGAGCGTGAGCGACGCGGTCGAGCGCGCCGACGCCGCCAATAAGGCGGCTACCAAGGCCATCGCCGAGGTGAAGGCCACCGAAGCGAAGCTGTACCCAGCGGCCGAGAACATCCTCAAAGGAAAAGTCAAGGAAACTTTCGTCCACGTGGATGATGCTTTTCCCTCTAGCCTTCTGGGTATCGAGGTGGAGGGAGCCTGCAAGCAGGACGGCACGCCATCGCCGGACAACCCCGTGCCGATTGAGGTAATTGAAAATCCTATTATCCATATTTGCGGTAAGAACCTATTGAAAGTCGATGATTCAAGTGTAACCACTAGGGGTGTCACAACAAGTTCCAAAGACGGTGTAATCACGCTTTCTGGCGTTGCGACTGAAAATGGATATAGTGGCAGCATCGCAGGTGTATATTTGCCGAATGGCGCGATTGGCCAAAAACTCTCGGTTAAGATTTACGAGATTAGCGGAACCGTTCCACAGGTTAATTTACTAAATAAGCGTTATGGATTGCTTCTTTCTTCTACACAATCGTCAACTGTGCTCAATGAGCAGATTGCATATCTAACGGTTAATGTTATAAAAGGCGTGACCTATGACTGCAAGTTCTATGTATCAGTTGAGGTTTACGGAGATGCCGATTCGGGCAAATATAGCCCATTTAATGAAACTTCTACATCGTTCACGCTCCCATCCGAGCATCCCTACCTCGCCAAGCTCCCCGACGGCACGGCGGATGAGATCGTGGTGGATAGGGAAGGCAATGTCGAGCTAGTGGCAAGAATGACTAGAAATACTTTGACATCGTGGGCTGGCACTGCTGCAGGTTACTTTACTTGCGCTATCTCGCCAAGTCGAGCTAATAATTCCGTGCTTTGCACTGGTGGTGTCAAACTGACTGGACAGGTGGAACAAGGCGATGTATTCGTCGGAGCAGCATTGGGAATTGTCGGATACCAGCCACGAGAAGGAGATACGACAGATGCGCTTAATGCTAAGGGCTTGTTGCTCTATTACAAACTTGTTACGCCGAACCGCTACCCATTAGGCAAAATCGAGATGCCCAAAGCTCAAGACAGCATCGTCAACGCATGGACGGACGCGGAAGTGACGCCGCGCACTGGCATCGAGTACACGCGCGACGTGAACATCGTCGTGGCGAACCTGGAATCGGCAATCGCATCCATCACCCAAGGTTAGGAGAAGAAAATGGCAGTTAAGAGCAAGGCGCGTCATGACCTGACGCTGCGCAGCATCAAGCGCGAGATTCAGGCCGGCCGCGACGTGGCGTTCTGGCTCGACAAGGCCTACGCACACCTTGACAGCGGGCTCTTCGACGAGGCAGATATCGCGGAGGTCGAGGAACTAGCCGCCGCGTACTACGACGGTATCGATGCCGTCGAGCAGCAAGAGCCGAACCAAGATGATGCTGGTACCGATAGCGCCGACAGCACCGCAGATACCGATACAGTAGGCGCATAACCGAACAGACACAACTAGGACTGGCCCCGCAAGGGGCCTTTTCCTTTGCGCGGAGGACGGCGCTCGGTACTTCCATCAGCGCGGGAATCTCATGCCGCGGCTACCATGTGCGGCAACTTGAGCTAGAGGAGGGACGGATGGAGGTACTCAAGCTATTCGCGCCGTACGGGCCGGGGTGGCTCGGGGGCGTGCTGCTGGCGCTGATCGCCTTCTATTTTGGGCGGCAATTTCTGGACGAGTACAAGCGGCAGAACGAGCGCAAGGCCGGCATCGACCTCAAGCGCGAGGAGCGCAAGCAGGCCGAGGTCGACGAGCGCGCGCAGCGCGACCGGGAGCGCTCGCAGATGGAAGGGCGAATCGCCGCCCAGATGGAGCGCAGCAATACTCTGATTGAGGGGATGAAGACGCTCATGGAGTCCGTGGTGACGTCAAATGATGTGTTACACGCAGACCTGGTCAACAGCCAGGCGCGCAGCCAGGGGATGGCCGAGAAGGTCGACCACATCTACGACCGCGTCGACCTCATGTACAACAAGGAGACAAGCAGATAGGAGCAATCGAATGACTGCTATACAGGCAGGGCTCACGGTGCTGACCGTCCTCGTGGTGCCCTATATCGTGCAGGCTATCAAGACGAAGGCCATGGGCGGCAACACGGCGCGCTGGCTCGCAATCGCCGTCTCGGCGCTGTGCGGTGCCCTCACCGCCATGGCCGGAGGCATTCCGACCGACGCGTCGGCATGGGTTACGTCCATCTTCGCGTGCGTCGGCGGCGTACAGGTGGCCTACGCCTCCTTTAAGAGCGTCGGCGTTACCGACAAGTGGCTCGACGCGCTCCTGGCGCTCGGCGACGTGAAGAAGGAGGGCTAGCAATGGCCAAGCTGTTCATAATCTGCGGCCACGGAGCCGGCGACCCCGGCTGCTGCGCCGGCGGCTATACCGAGGCGGAGCGAGTCCGCGCCCTCGGCAAGCGCATCAAGGAGCTCGGCGGCCCCGAGGTCGAGCTGGGCGACATGTCCCGCAACTGGTACGCCGACGGCGGCGTCAACCGCCTGAGCACCGACGCCCCGGTGGTGGAGCTGCACATGGACGCCAGCGGAATCGCGACCGCGCACGGCGCCCACGT
>NZ_QROM01000032.1:0-4190 GCF_003474365.1 Collinsella sp. AF38-3AC | reverse complement strand
AGGTAGCCCTCCTGGTCGAAGTGCATGATCTCGATCTTCTCGGTCTCCTTCATGTGTGTCCTCCCATCACATGTGCGCGATTCTATACATCGCGCTTCTTGCTGATACCAATTATAGCCATACGATTGCTCATTATTTAATACCAATCTAAACTCACGGAGATTTACGGCGAACGGTCGGTTTCCTCGCCCGAGTGGTATTACAACGCCATTAGTTGTCTAATTCGAGCAGCACTGCAACGAACACTCCGCAACTCGCCACCTAAAACTACGTTGCGCCAAACCCGCCCTAGTGTTTCCGGCGCAACCGCGCAGTTCGGTTATTCGGCTTCCATCTCTGCTATCACACGACGATACATATCGATAACCTGAGTTGTCGCCTTAGACGGATCCTGATAGTAGCGGCCGTCACACGTCTCGGCCGAGGCATAGCCCGTATAGCCGTGGCGCATGAGCGCCTCGAGGTCGGCACGCATATCGCGCTCGCCGTCGCCCCAGGCAAGATGCGTCGTGCCGCCGCCGACATCCACAAAGTGGGTGTGGACGATCTTGTCGCCCAAGACCTCAAAGTAGCCGTCGATTGTGTCGCCGGCAACTTCCATGGCGCCAAAGTCGATACAAGCCTTCAGGTTGGGACGATCGACCGCCTCGAGGATGCGCGCGACGTCCTGCGCGGTGTTGACCAGCACGGACTCCGACGGCTGCAGCGCCTCGAGCGCAACGCGAATGCCGCGCGTATCGGCATAGTCGCATACCGAACGCAGCATGGCAACGCTGCGGGCCCAGGCGTCCTCAGCCGGCTCGTCCAGATAGGCCCAACCACTCGTCACCAGAATCTGCGGCGCACCCAGCTCAACGGCAACGTCAATGACATTCTTAAAGTACGAGAGTATGCGCTTTTGGCCCGCCTCACCACGCACCGCGACATTCCACGGCTTGGGGTTGTTCTGCTCGGGGCACACGCACACGATCTTGATGCCGTACTGGGCAGCAAGATCGCGAATCTTATCCACCGAATCGTGCTCGTGGCAATCCACATACAGGTGCATCGAGCCAGTCCACAGCTCGATATTGCGATAACCCGCCTCGCCTGCAGCCTTAAAGAACGTCTCGATGCTGTAGTAACGATGGTTGATGTTCATGAGCGAAAGCTCGGGTACGGCCATAGTCCTCCCCTTTCATACGGGCTTTTAAAAAACAGGGGGCTGCCGCACATGCGACAAGCCCCCAAAGATCGACGCAACCGTTAGACGCGATGGAAGCGCGATTTAAACATATTAGGCAAGCACGCCAAAGAAGGCACCGATGATGCCGATGACCATGGTGCAGAGAATCAGGACCATCGGGTTGATCTTCTTGGAGAGCAGCCAGTAGTAAATCCAGAAGGCGGCCATGCCGAGCATGCCGGGCATGATGCCGTCCAGGATGTCCTGGAGGGTCTGGGCGGAGTCGCCCTGACCGATGGCGACGGGCAGCGAAGCCCAGAACATGTCCTTGCTCATGGCGCCGACCACCATGACGCCGACGATGCCGACGCAGGCCATGATCTTTTGCATCAGACCGGTCTTCTGAGCCTCGTTGAGGAAGCCAATGCCCAGTTCATAACCCTTGATAGCGCCAAAGATACGAATCAGGAACGCCGGGATGTTATAGATGAGCAGGAAGGCGATGGGGCCAAAGGCGTTGCCGGCCTGGCACAGGCTGATGCCCACGGCAGCGGCAACAACGCGCAGGGTGGACAGGAAGAAGGAGTCACCCAGACCGGAAAGCGGGCCCATGAGGGCGGCCTTGATGTCGTTGACGCTCTCGGGCTCAACCTCGCCGCGAGCGACCTTCTCTTCCATGGCCATCGCGATGCCGCCCACGAAGGGAGCGAGCTGCGGGGTGATGTTGAAGAATGCGCTGTGACGGTGCAGGGCCTCGGCGTAATCGTCGGGACGGCCGGCATAGATCTTCTTGAGCATGTTGGCGACCATCAGGCAGAAGGCAATGTTCATCTGCTTGTAGTAGGTCCAGGAGAACTCCATGCCCAGAGCGCCGGTACTCAGAGAGCTCTTAATGAGGTCGGAGCGAGTAATCTGGTTCTCGGAATTAGAAGTCATCGTCCTCATCCCCTTCCACAGAAAGCTGGGGCTGGGCGCCACCAAGGCCCAGCAGGTCGAACTTGTTGATGCCGATGATGATTGCGATCAGAGCGACACCGAGGACGGGCACGTTGGCATAGGAGCACATCAGGAAGCCCAGGAAGTAGAACGGCACGAGCTGCTTGGTAAGCACCAGACGACCGAGCATTGCGAAGCCCATGGCAGGCAGGATGTTGGCTGCAACGCCAAAGCCATCAAGGACAAACGTCGGGATGAAGTCGAGCAGACCCTGAACGGCGTCAGCGCCAAGATAGAAGGAGACGGAGCACAGGAAGAAGGCCAGGGCAACAATCACAAGACCGATAACCCAGTGCATAGCGTAGATACCCTTGAGGTTACCCTTGCTGGCAAAGACGTCGGCGCGGTCGACCAGAAGGGGCATACCGGCGTTGATGACGTTCTTGATGGCCAGGCACAGGGTGGCGATGGGCATCGCGAGCGCGATAGCGGCCTCAGTGCTCTGGCCCAGCTGAATAGCGAAGGCGCAGGCGAGCACGCCGCCAATCGTCTCATCAGGTGGCACGTAAGCGCCGATGGCAATAGAACCCATGAAGAGCAGCTCGAGGCTCGCGCCGATGGCGAGGCCGGACTGCAGGTCCCCGAGGACTATGCCGACGAGCGGGCACAGAACGATCGGGCGGAACGCATAGAGCGTACCGAGCTGATAATCGAGCTTACCGAAAGCAGCGATAAGTCCGATGAGGATCGCTTGAACAAGCATTGTTCCTCCTTTTGATCCCTCTTGGATCCGGTCGGCGATTCCCGACTTGTCAGCGCGCCCTTTTCCATGCCGACAATCGCCTAGGCAGATCCAGCTTGTACCGGCGTGCTGTTAACACCTAAACCGGTACAAATGATTTCATACCAATTATATAGTCATGCAGAAACTATTTAATACCAATCGCTCAACGGGCAGGTACTTCCGGTGAACGGTAGGTGGACTACCGGGTAAAGCGTTTATCCGCTACTCCACGGATAGGGCAGCACCATGCGCGCCGCCCCGTGGTCCCAAGTTACAGGACACTCATAGCGTCGACCTTGGGGTCATCGGCCAGAGCGCGAATCTCGACCTCGACACCACGACCGACGAGCTCGCGGATTTCCTCTTCCTCGGCGGCGGTCACAAAGACCTGACGCGAAACCTGGCGGGCGTCGGGACGCTGTTCGTCCTTGGACTTGGTGTTGCCCAGGTTGATCGAGGTAATCTGCGGGCAGCCGTCGGCAAGCTGCTTGGCCTCGGCGATGCTGGCGACGCAGATGATCATCTTGTACTTATCAGTGACACCAGAGTTAATTGCCTCGATGGCGTGTTCCATGTCCTTGATGACGAGCTTGGCGTTGGCCGGCTTGCCCATCTTGAGCGTGGTCTTCCAAACGGGATCGTTGGCAACCTTGTCGCCGACGCAGAAGATGCAGTCGGAGCCCAGGCCCTGGACCCAAGAGACGGCCACCTGGCCATGAAGCAGACGATGGTCGACGCGAAGCAGTTGAATCATGATTGACCCCCAAAGGTCTCATGCCGGAAACCCGGCCCCATTAATAGCAGGCGGAGACTAGAACTCTTCCTCGTCATCCGCATCGGTCAGCAGATCGTTGACAAACTTGACGCGCGTGTCGTCAGCCGCGATTATCTCGCGGATAACCTGATCGGCGGGAGCCTCCTGGTCCGAGAACAGTAGCTGGATCAGCAGCGGCAGGTTCATGTTGGCGACAAGGTAGGTGTTGGGACGCGTCTGAACGATCTTGGTGAACTCGTTGTTGACGCTACCGCCAAACAGGTCGGTGCACACGATCACGTCATCGGCAGGGTCGATGGTCGCCAGCAGCTTTGCGGCCTCCTCGGCGACGTCGGTGCGACCGTCGACAAACATCGATAGATCGTGAACGTTATCGCGCGCGCCCGAGAGCAGCTCGGTGCTCTCTTTAATGCCGGTCGCAAAATGCGCGTGGCTGGCGAAGATGTATTGCCTCATTACAGTTTCCCCCAAATGGAATTAGTAGTCGAACTGGTGGTAGTAGCGGCGGTACTTGAGGTTGTGCTTGGTGA
>NZ_QROM01000031.1:0-4654 GCF_003474365.1 Collinsella sp. AF38-3AC | reverse complement strand
TTTGCCTCTTGACAATGTCCTGCTCATATTAAAAGGAACGTCCCCAAGTGCCGCCCCCAACGACTACTCGCCAGCAACGGCAATGTCGATGTCTTGGCAACGATAGCGAAAACCCGCCAGAGCGAGCAAGGTGCCTTGAAACAAGGCGGTATTGACCTTTTGGTCATGCCGCCGAAGTTGAACGTCAGATTGCCGCTTAGGAACGCTTGCAGCGTCGAGCGGTTACGGCGTTTGGCGAAACGCCGTAACTATAAGTTTGGTACCTTGACATTCATTTCTCATGCTCCTAGATTGGTTAGGCACAAAACAATTCCACTACCTAACTAAAGAAAGGAGCGAAGCTTAGATATGTGTGTTGAACCATTCGTCCTTCCGCATGAGCCCGGCGGTGACCCGTCGCAACCGGTAGACATACCTGAAGCGGTCAGCGCCGAAGACAAACTCGCCAAGCGCATCCTGAGCGGCCTGGGCTTTTGCGGCCATTACATGCATTTTCACGGCGGCGGCATATCTGGCAAGGCGCCCATCGTCTGCCTGCTCGCTAAGCAACCCACCGGCGAGCTTTCCCAACAGGAACTCGGCATGCACTTCGACCTCAAGCCGGGGTCCCTTTCCGAGATTCTGTCCAAGCTCGAAATGGGCGGTCTTATCGAGCGCAACCGCAATCCCAAAGACCGTCGGCAGCTCACCATCCGCCTGACCGAAACGGGATGGAAAAAGGCCCGCGTTGAGCAGGCAGCCCGCATTCGCTTTAGAGAGCAGGCCTTTAGCGCACTCACCCACGACGAGCGCGAGCAGCTCGCCGAAATGCTCGAGAAAATCCGCAAAACCTGGGAGGAACTGGATGATTAAAACCCTCATGGGAAGCATCCGCGACTATATGAAAGTCACCGTTGCCACGCCGCTGCTCGTGCTTGGCGAGGTGCTCTGCGAGATGCTGATTCCATTTATCACCGCCAACCTGATCGACGCCATCAAAGACGGCGCCACCGTAGCCGAGATGCTTCCCACCGCAGGCTTTTTGGTGCTCATCGCGCTGACGTCACTTGCTTTTGGCGCCGCTGCCGGCGTTACCTGCAGCCATGCGAGCTGCGGCTTCGCCAAGAACCTGCGTCACGACCTGTTCTACAAGATCCAGACGTTCAGCTTTGCCAACATCGATGATTTCTCGAGCTCCTCACTCGTCACGCGCCTGACCACCGACATCAACAACGTGCAGCAGGCCTTTATGATGATCATCCGTATCGCCGTGCGCGCGCCGCTGGTATTGATCTTCGCCTTTACCATGGCATTTATCATGGGCGGCAGCGTTGCCATGGTCTACCTGATCATCATTCCGCTGCTGGGCTTTGGGCTGTTCTTTATCATCTTTAAGGTGCGCCCCATCTTCTCGCGCGTGTTCCACAAGTACGACGCCCTTAACGAGTCCGTCGAGGAAAACGTCACCGGCATGCGCGTAGTCAAGAGCTACGTGCGCGAAGACTTTGAGAAGGAGAAGTTCGCGACCGCCGCGCGCGACGTCCAGATGGACTTCACCCGCGCCGAGAAGCTGCTCGCCTTTAACAACCCCATGATGAACATCTGCGTCAACGGCGCGTTTGTCGTCATCATCTACCTGGGCTCCAAGCTCATCATCACGAGCCAGGGGACGCTGTTCGACGTGGGCCAGCTCTCCTCGATCTTTACCTATGGCTTCCAAATCCTCATGAGTCTGATGCAGCTGTCGATGATCTTTGTCATGGTGACCATGGCCGACGAATCGGCACACCGCATTACCGAGGTGCTGGCCGCCGAGCCCACGATCGCCAACCCGGCCGAGCCCGTGCACGAGGTTGCCGACGGCTCCATCGACTTTGACCACGTGAGCTTTAAGTATTCCGCGCATGCGAAGCGCCAGGCGCTCGACGATATCGACCTGCACATTAAGAGCGGCGAGACCATCGGCATCATCGGCGGCACCGGCTCGGCCAAGTCCACGCTTGTAAACCTCATCGCCCGCCTGTACGACGCCACCGAAGGCACCGTGCGCGTGGGCGGCGTGGATGTGCGCGACTACGACCTGGACGCGCTGCGCCACCAGGTGGCCATGGTGCTGCAGAAAAACGTGCTGTTTAGCGGCACCATCGCCGAGAACCTGCGCTGGGGCGACCCGAATGCCACCGACGAAGAGGTCCGCGAGGCAGCGCATCTGGCCTGCGCCGATGAGTTTGTCGACGGCTTCCCCAAGGGCTATGACACCTGGATCGAACAGGGCGGCTCCAATGTTTCCGGCGGCCAGAAGCAGCGCCTGTGCATTGCGCGCGCCCTGCTGCGTCGCCCCAAGATCTTGATCCTGGACGACTCCACCAGCGCCGTCGACACCAAGACCGACGCCAAGATTCGCGCAGGACTGGCAAGCTATCTGCCCAACACGACCAAGCTCATCATCGCCCAGCGCATCAGCTCCGTGCAGGACGCAGACCGCATCATCGTCATGGAAGGCGGCCGCATCGCGCAGATCGGCAACCATGACGAGCTGCTCAAGACGAGCGAGATCTACCGCGAGACCTTTACCTCGCAGAACAAGATGAGCGCCGAGGGCGAAGGGGCCGTCGAGGCCGACACCGAGGCATCCGCAACGCAAGCTCAGACCCAGGAAGGAGGCGAGGCCCATGAGTAAGGCAACGACCGCCGAGCGCGCGCTCAACCGCAAGGGCGGCACCATGTCGCGCCTCATCAAGACGCTCTTTGGCTTCTATCCCGTGCTTTTGCCCCTCGTCGTCGCCGGCGTGGTGCTCTGCGCCATCATCAACTCCATCGGCGCGACCTTCCTGCAGAGCGCCCTGCAAATTATTGGCGAATCGTGGCAGTCGGGCGATTGGGAAGCCGCGCAGCCCAAGATCGCACAGCTCGTGACCACCCTCGCCTGCATCTACGGCGTCGGCGTCCTGTCCTCGCTCTTCTGGAACCGCGCCATGGCTATCGTCACGCAGGGCTCGCTGGAGAAGCTGCGCGAGATGATGTTCAACCGCATGCAGGACCTGCCGATCCGCTACTTCGACACGCACCAGCGCGGCGATATCATGAGCCACTACACCAACGACATCGACACGCTGCGTCAGATGATCAGCCAGTCGCTGCCCAACCTGCTCATGACGATCATCATCATCGTCACGGTGTTCTTTATCATGCTGTACTACAGCGTGTGGATGTGCCTGGTCATCATCGCCGGCGTCGCCTTTATGACCTTTATGACCAAGCTGCTCGGCTCCAACTCCGCGCGTTTCTTCATTGCGCAGCAGACCGAGCTCGGCGTGGTCGAGGGCCATATCGAGGAAGTCATGAACGGCCAGAAGGTCGTCAAGGCGTTCTGCCACGAGTCTGCCGCCGAGGCCGATTTTGACGAGCGCAATGAGAAGCTCTTTGAGGTCTCGCAGAAAGCCAACATGTACGCCAACATCCTCATGCCCATCCTTATGAACCTGGGCAACCTGCTCTACGTGCTGGTGGCCCTTGCCGGCGGCATTTTCCTGGCGCTGGGCGTGCCCAACCTGAGTATCTCGGGCATGGCGCTGTCCATCTCCGTCGTGGTGCCGTTCCTTAACATGACCAAGCAGTTCTGCGGACAGATCGGCCAGATCTCGCAGCAGATCAACGCCGTGGTCATGGGCCTCGCCGGCGCCGACCGCATCTTTGAGCTCATCGACGAGGAACCCGAAGCCGACGAAGGCTACGTGACGCTCGTCAACGCGCAGGTGAACCCCGACACCTGGCAGCTCGAGGAGGCCGACCACCACACCGGCATGTGGGCGTGGAAGCATCCGCACCGCGCGACCGGCGAGATCGACTACGTACCACTGCGCGGCGATCTGGTCATGGACAACGTGGACTTTGGCTACACGCCCGACCACGAGGTACTGCACGGCGTATCCGTATACGCCAAGCCGGGTCAGAAGGTCGCGTTTGTCGGTGCCACCGGTGCCGGCAAGACCACGATCACTAACCTCATCAACCGCTTCTATGACATCGCCGACGGCAAGATTCGCTACGACGGCATCAACGTCAACAAGATCCGCAAGGCCGACCTGCGCCGTTCGCTGGGCGTCGTACTACAGGATGTAAACCTGTTCACCGGCACCGTGATGGACAACATCCGCTACGGCAACCTGAGCGCCACCGATGACGAATGCATCGCGGCGGCAAAGCTCGCAGGTGCGGACGACTTTATCACCCGCTTGCCCGACGGCTACGACACCATGCTCACCGGCAATGGCGCCCAGCTTTCGCAGGGCCAGCGCCAGCTGATTTCAATCGCACGTGCCGCCGTCGCCGACCCGCCGGCGATGATCCTGGACGAGGCAACGTCGAGCATTGACACCCGCACCGAGGCTATCGTGCAGGCGGGTATGGACAAGCTCATGGAGGGTCGCACGACATTTGTCATCGCGCACCGTCTCTCCACCGTACGCAACTCCGACGCGATCATCTGTCTGGACCACGGTCGCATCATCGAGCGCGGCAACCACGACGAGCTGATCGCCAAGCGCGGGTACTACTACCAGCTGTACACGGGTGCGTTTGAGCTGGAGTAGGTAGGTTTGTTTCACGGAGGACCCCCAGGCGGGCCGGCTTCAGGTCCGAGCACCTGAGCATCACGAGGGCGATCAGGTTGTCG
>NZ_QROM01000030.1:0-6085 GCF_003474365.1 Collinsella sp. AF38-3AC | reverse complement strand
AGGCCCCGCTTCGCCGTCGACATCGACCGCATCGTGGGCCTGCTGGAGGGCGAGAAGTAGGGCACCTCGGCTCAATCCCGAGCCATGCGGAACCGCTTCACATTTTTGAACGCCGCGCGTCCCAAATACTTGAGAAACAAGCTGTGAAGTGCAGTGGCTCGCCCGTGCCCGTGCATAGCCGTCACCATTAGCGTCTACGCGGCGTCGGCTTCAAGTGGAACTGGCCCCACTGCTGTATATGGTTTGCCTTGCTGCACATGGCGATCAATGCCCACGATGCTTCTGCTTGCGCTTCAGCTTTCGCTGCTCGAAGCGCGCCTCCGCCTCATCCGCGCGACGCTGGCTTCTTGCTTGAGCCGACTCCCGCTTCGTCGCTTCCCGCTGTGCTGCGAGCGCCTGTTGTGCCTTGGTGCTCACCGCGGGCCGCTTAAGGGCTTTCGCTGCCTCGCGAGCGCGTCGCTTGGGATTCTTCGCGGGCTTGCTTGTTTCCGTGGCCTCGTCACCGAAGAACGCGAGCTCCGCCCATTTGCTTGTAACGAATCGCAGGATTTCCTCATCGGACGGTTCCGCGCCGAAGACGATGCGGGCGGCGCCGTATCTGCCGTCCTCGACATGCTCCGCCAGCCCGACCCAGAATTGGCCGTCATGATATACGGTCAGGGTGGATGACACGCTGATCTGCATGGTTGGTTCCTCCTTTATGTAGATGACCATGCAGAGAAGGGACAACCAAGGAGGCAGGTTACTGATGCGGACTCCCGCACGCCCACGACTACCCGACGGGGACTGTGTTTTCATCTCTGGTGCCCGCATTGTAGCACGCGTGAATGCGCCCGGCATCGCTGCTGACATGGCGCGACTGGGAATTGCTCCTCGATGTATCCCTGTGCATACTGCTTCCCCGGTTTCGAAACTTAAAAAAATTCGAGTTTCGAAACCGAGGAGGACCGAATGATGGCTTGGGTAGACCGCAATACGTAGGAAGTTTCGCCATCGTCTATGCTGGACACGAGGTCGTCTTCCTCCAATCCGATCAGGCTGACCGAGCAATCAGCACCTGGATCGACATTCCCCTGCACATGAACCCGCTTATGCGCGCAAACGAGGGCTACAAGGGCATGACCGCGCAGGAAGCGCTTGGGGTAGCGAACGGGGCCGAGCATCGCCCTGCGCCGGCCTTGGCATCAGGCCCTCGCGCTGGGCGGTAATCCGAGGATCGGGAGTAAGGATTTGCCCAGCATCGATAATGCTCAGCTATACCCTTATTCCGTCTCCCTGCTCTTGCGGTATTCCGCGAGCCTGTCGTTCAATTCGCGGGTCTCGCGGCTCAGCTTGGCGTTGAAAGCAAGAGTGAGGACCGCCAGGATGGCGAGATAGACAACCGTGAAGGTAACCCACGCCCCGGGGTTGTCCGCGGAAACCCAAGCAAAGACAAACGCCAATGCACAGAGGGCTGCGTAGAGGCAAACGCTGAACAGCACCAGGCGCGCGGGATACGCCATCCGTCTGATCACCGCGGGCGTGAAGAACACGAACTGCAGCGCGGGGACGGTGACGCACGCGGCGAGAATCGACCAGCAATAGTTAATGCCCTGCTTGGCGGCGTCATCAGCGAAACAAGTCCCTAATGCCAAGAAGGCTATCATGGCGACAGTGAAGCCGATACAGGTGCTTTTCACGAGTTGTCCGAGGTTTTCCACGGGCGTCTTTTTATCGGTGTCGATAATGTCCCTGTTAATCATTTCAGTCTTCCTTCCTTCGTTTCGACTGCTTCAGACCGAGCTTCGATTTGACGTCGGGCGCATACTGGCGCGAGATAACGACCTGCTCACCGTTTTCCAGGGTGGCGATGATCCTGCCGTTGACGTCGGGCTTGAGGGCGGTGATCGCGCGGAAGTTGACGATGCAACCTTTCGCGATGCGCAGGAAGTCGCAGTCCGCCAGGAGCTCCTCCATCTCGTAAAGGCGCAGGCCCGTCTCGAGAACCGTGTCGGCCGTATAAATGAACGTGTGCTTGTCGACCGACTCGATGAACAGGACGTCTTCTGCGCTCAGCACGCGCGTGCAGCCGTCGGCCGTGCCCGTCACCTTCCTGTCAAGCATGCGCAGCCGAGCCGCTATATCAAGCACGCGGCGATCGACCCTTACACAGACGATCGTGACTTCTATATCTTGAGCTGCTTCTCGCTCTTCGATTGTGATCTTCATGCGTCCTCCTTTCGGACTGCTCTCATGCTAGCTGACGAAGATAGCTGAACCTTCGGCGTTTAACCAAGCTGCGCTGTCGAGGAACCAAGATGCAGGCTGGGCGAGCTGAACAGCAAGAGAGACCGTAGTCACGCATCCTCGGATCGAGCCCGAAACAGCAATCCTTGCCGCTCATGAACACCGGCACGTGAAACGCTATGCTCAAGAGCACTTAGCTCGAAACCCCTCGCATGCAGCTATCGAATCCGGGATGCTGTCCGATTGGTCGTGCACGACGACGGGCGTACAATAGGCGGAAACCAACAAGAACCTGCCCTCCATGCCAACTCCGCCACCTGACGTGATGGGCGATCCGATTGCTCTTCTGGATTGCCTTGAGAAGAACGCTGGCGGAATCACCGAGCAGGACTCCAAGGGGACTGCATTTCTTCGTGTGGTTCCTATTGCCAAACCCCGCCCCCAGTTGGAAGCCATCTTAGGCATATCAGCCTTGGGGACGGTGTTGTGACTCATATCGGCCAGTCTTCGCTCGACGGAGTCGGCGTTTACGTTAGCGTCGAGTTCGGGAGCGCATTGAGGTCATTCGCATTTCCTCATGCATTTGAAAGTGGAATCGTTGAACTCTTGGGTGGATAAGCCACCTGCGACGATTCTTTCGGTCATCGCTCTTGTGCATCTCATCTGACCTGCGGAAATGCAAGGCGGCAAAGCCGCTGGCTACGATTCACTTTGCTAAACAGGCGTCAAAAAGGGAAAACAGCCGTTTTGGCACCCCTTTCGAGCGGTTCCGGGCCTCAAAGCCTTGTCGTTTTTGTCCCCGGGACAAAAATGAAACTGCGAGCTTGCGGTTTCGAAATAGTTTGCGAATTTGTCCCAGGGTTTGTCCCAAACGCCTACGCGAGGACACGCGGAGGGATTCGGCGGCAAGGTGGACAAATCGACAACCAAACTAGACCCAATTGGAATGTCGCCACGGCAAATGGACTTGAAAGAGTTGGAATAGAACATACGTTCTGTATAACGTTATAGCACCAGGTGGCAGGCGTAGTTTCAATCGAAGCTACGCCTGCTGCTATATATACTGGTCGATAGCGGTATCAATGACCGCGATGCTTCTGTTTGCGCTTCAGCTTCCGTTGCTCGAAGCGCGCCTCCGCCTCATCCGCGCGGCGTTGGCTTCTTGTATGAGCCGACGCCTGCTTCATCGCTTCCCGTTGTGCCGCGAGCGCCTGTTGTGCCTTGGTGCTCACTGCCGGCCGCTTAAGGGCCTTCGCCGCCTCGCGGGCGCGCCGCTTGGGGTTCTTCGCGGGCTTGCTCGCCTCGGTCGGATTGTCGCCGAAGAACGAGAGCTTCTCCCATTTGCCGACAACGAACTGCAGGATCTCCTCATCGGATGGCTCCGCGCCGAAGACGATGCGGGCGACGCCGTATCTGCCGTTCTCGACATGCTCCGCCAGCCCGACCCAGAATTGGCCGTCGTGATATACGGTCAGGGTGGACGACACGCTGATCTGCATGGTTGGTTCCTCCTTTATGTAGATGACCATGCAGAGAAGGGACAACCAAGGAGGCAGGTTACTGATGCGGATATCCGCACGCCCACGACTACCCGACGGGGACTGTGTTTTCATCTCTGATGTCCGCATTGTAGCACGCGCGGATTTACGATGTTGATCGCCGGCGCCTAGACAGAGATGAAGGCGGTTCGATCTAGGTCAAGCCGGTCACTCGTTCATGAAGCGGCCGATTCCCTGAAAATAAAAGGCGCCCACGAGGACACCTACAGGCTATCTTCGAACTACTTGGTTTGGGGCAGACGGAGGAAAAAAATAGGGCAGAATCGCTCTCACGATCCCGCCCCGCAAACCCGAGGGTTTCTAACCGGCTCCATTATTCCGGGCTTCTCAGTTCTGTCATTGACCCAGGTATCACCCGTCTCCTATAGCGAGTGAATATAAAAATAGGGCAGAGTCGCTTGCGCAAGTCCGCCCCTAAAACCGTGAAGGTTTTGCTATCTGCAGGCTATTCTACCAACCCGAGCGATTCTGTCAACCTGCGAAGGAACTCGAGCGCGGAGCGAGCTGCGGCGTCGGGCCCCTTGTCGGGCAGCGCCTCGGTTCCGCCGTCGGCCCTGGCGAACATCTCGGCGAGCTCGGATGCGGCGCGCGAGCGCGAGGAGCCCTCGGGTACCAAGCCGGAGTGCGCCACGAGCACGGTCGCGACCTCCTGCATGGCCGTATTCCCCATCCACTTCCTCCTGGTCGCCTTGGGAATTCCCACGGCGGCGACCCTTCGGGAGACACCGCTGGACGCCGAGCCCCGGGCGGCGCCCCTCTCGGCGAAGCAGTTGATCAGGCACGAGCCGTGCGCGGCGCAGTTGCGGACGGACTTCACGCGCTTGAGGTCGTAGTGGGAGGCCTCGAGGCGCCTGTCGTCCCATCGCCTGGCGCAGAAGCGCACGAAGTCGATGAGGGTGCCGAACGAGGTGAGCTCAAGGAAGGCCCAGGCGGGCATGTCGCCGGAGTACTTCGCGTAGAGGCTCGAGCTGTAGGGGCTGCGGCCGCTCATCTTGAGCTCGCGCAGGCGGTACTCCCTGTTTGCAGTGGTAAGCGATGCCATATAGTCGGCCACGATGGCGTAGCCGTCCTCTCCGCGGTCCTCCATCTCGCGAAGCAGTGTCACCTTCTGGAAATGCTCGATGTCGAGCGTCATGCCGAGCAGGGCGTGGCGCAGCTCCTGGTCGAGCGCCGCGAGCAGGCGCAGCTGGCCGAAGTCGAGGTCTACGTAGCGGCCGTCGCGCGGGCCTCCCTCGTATTTCGAGAAGAGTTTGCGGTAGGATGCGAGCTTGAAGAAGTTGCACTTGTCACGCAGGTAGTCCGCGGCCTCTTCCTCGGAACACAGCTCGAAGGCTACGCCCTTCTGCTTGAGGTGCTCTATCTGCTGCTCGATCGTGAGGATCGGCTTCCTATCGTGGGGTTCGGCCATGCTCGGTCTCCTGTCATAAAAAGTATTGCCTATTTTACCAGCATGTTCTCGACATTCGATGGAGGCCTCATCGTCGACTCATGGGCAAGCCGCCTGATACGACTCCCTTTCCCTGTCAGCAGCGCAGTCGCCTGACCTGCGGCTTTGGAATCGCGTTGGAAGCCGCCCGCGACCAATCATTTGCAGTTGTTGCGAGTGGCTTGCGCGTGATGCTGCGGTTGAGTTTCAGAAACGGGCGATTCCGCCCAATCGGGCACCCGAATCACGGCCGGAAGCTCCTTTGGGACAAAAACAAAAACTCAATGCCCTGAGTTTGAAAAAAAGTTTTGAGGTTGTCCCAACTTTTGTCCACGAAGCCGACGAAACGCGACATCGCGTCATTCGGCGGCACGCGTTCCGTGTCGATGCCGAAAACTGGGTGCAACTGGAATGACGGGACGACAGAACCGAAGCCATCGAGTGGGAATAGAAAATACCTTAGTTATGGGGGTATAAATTGGATTTCCTTTAGGATGCACCCCCATAACTATATGAATTGACCTGCTGACTCCAATGAAGATTGGTGGGTAACTGCCAGGGGTGGCGGCCCAGCGAGTGTTGTTTTGCGAGCTATGCGCATTGAAAGCGACCTTTCGTGGTATAAACTACTTGCCGGAAGCCGCGGCTTTCAGAGTACGGCTTACGTGTACGTTTAACCTCCGTGGGCGACGGGGTGCCGCAAGGCGTAGAATATCGCCCACCTGTAGGGGCCTGCAGCGATGCGGGCCCCGCTTCGTATGAAGGGGGCGTAACCGATGAAGATCGTATCCATCTCCCAGGACTTCTTCGACCTCGTCGAGGGCGACCGCGAGCTCATGCTTAAGCACAATCTCCCCTGCATCGTGGTGGTGAG
>NZ_QROM01000003.1:356-181758 GCF_003474365.1 Collinsella sp. AF38-3AC | reverse complement strand
CTCGCCGCAGTCGCCGCCGCGGCGGTCGCCGCCGCTCCGGGCCTGATCGCGGGGACCCCGGCCCTCGCGGCCTTCGCCGCCACGTGCGGCACCTCCGCTGCCGCGGCGCTCGTGCTCGCCGCATCCATCGCCTCGGTGGGGTCGAACGTGCGCTCGAGCATGTCCTCGGCGTCCTCTGCGGTCTCCGGGTTCGGCAGCAAGTCCACGAGCGCCTTCCGCACCTTCGCGGCCTCCGCGAAGACGGCGGCGAGCACCGCGAGGCTCGCGATCATGGGGGCGTGCCGCCAGATGAGCGCGCAGGTTGGGTCGCTCAGGCTCGCCCTGCCGCGCATCCAGGTGGGCGCGCTGCCGCACTTCTCCATGAGCGGCAAGTTCGACGCGCAGTCCGGTTCCGTGCCCTCCGTGCACGTGAACTGGTACGCGTCCGGCGGCGTCTTCTCGTCGCCGAGCGTCATCGGCGTCGGCGAGGCGGGCGACGAGGCCGTCATCCCGCTCAGGCCGAGCGTCCTTCGCGGCATCGGCGAGGGCATCGGTTCGACCGGGGGCGACCCCTCTGAGGTCATCGAGTGGCTCGACCGCAACCTCCCCGCGATCATCCAGAGGTACACCCCGGTCACGCTCGAGCGCGACCTCGACAGGCACGTGAGGGCGGTGATGGCGGGTGCATAGGCTCACCTACACCTCGTCGACGGGCAGGGTCGTCGAGCTCGACGCTGTCGGGGCCTACGTCGGCACCGCGCCGAAGCTCAGGAGTCGCGAGTGGTCCTACGAGCTGTCGTGGAGGAGCGCCTACGGCGTCTCCCGCGACGCCCGCGAGGCCACGGTCGACGCCTACCTTAGCCCGGAGGCGGCCGATGCCCTGCGCGAGCAGGCCGACCGCGACATGGCCGGCTCGTCCCCCGGCAGGCTCACCTTCGACGGTGAGTGGTACCAGAGGGTATACCTGGCCAAGTCCGACGTGTCGGAGGTGTACGGCAGGCGCGGCATCAAGACCGAGCTGACCTTCCTGCTGCTCGACGGCGCGTGGAGGCGCGAGGTCACGACGAGCTTCTACGCCAACGAGGTGTCGGACGGCTCCGCGATCGACTACCCGCACGACTTCGACTACGACTACGGCGGCAGCGGCGCGAACCGCACGATCACCGTGGCCGGGCTGGTCCCCGCCGACTGCAGGCTCAACATCTACGGACCTGTGACGAACCCGCGCGTGACCGTGGCGCAGGGCGAGTTCTCGAACACCTACAGCGTCAAGGTCGCCGTGCCGGGCGGCTCGCGCCTTGTCATCGACGGGTCGAGCTACCCGAAGGGCATCCAGCTCATCGGCACCTACGGCGAGGTCGAGGACCGCTTCGCCGACGGCGTGCGCGGCGAGGGCGCGGGCTCCGGCTCGTACTGCTTCGAGCCGCTGCGCTCCGGCACCTCGACCGTGTCGTGGGACGGCTCGTTCGGCTTCGACATCACGCACTACCAGGAGGAGGGCGAGCCGCCGTGGAGCTGATAGTCGCCGACAGCGCCGGGAGGACGCTCTTCAACATCGCGGACTTCGAACTGGACATGGACGCGGGCTGGGGCGACGGCGTGGACAACACGTTCGACCTCATCGTCCGCGACCCCGACGCGCCGCTCCCCGGGGCCGCCTGGCGCGTGTTCGCCGACGGCACCGAGATGGGCGGGCGCGTCGAGGGTTTCGAGCTGAAGACGCGCCGCACCTCCTCGGAACTGCACTGGAAAGGCTCCACGTGGTCCGGCGTGCTCGCCAAGCGACTGCTGTGGCCGGACGCCGGGCAGGACTGGCTCACGCTCTCCGGCGACGCGAACGCCGTGCTCAGGCAGGCGATCAAACGCCTGGGGCTGGCGTCGTTCTTCTCCGTGCCCGACGTGGACGCCGGCGTCTCGGTGGGCTACAGGTGCTCGCGCGACGTGCCGGACGCCTGGACGAACCTCCGCCTGGCCATGAGGTCGGCGGGGCTACGCCTCGACGCCAGGTGGGTCGACGGCTCCTGCAGGCTGCAGGCCGTGCCCGTCACCGACTGGCGAGGGCGCGTGGACTCGGACCTCGTGAACTTCGACCTCACGAGCGACCTGCTCGTCACGAACCACCTCAAGGCGGCGGGCAAGGGCGACCTCGCCTCCCGCCAGGTCGTGGACGTCTACGCCGACTCCAAGGGCAACGTGGGCACGTCAAAGGCCATGGCGGGCGTCTTCGAGCTCGAGGAGTACTACGACGCCAACAACAGCGAGGGGGACGACCTGCGAGACCAGGCCACGGACCGCCTCGGGGACATGCAGGCCGAGGGCGGCGTCAAGGTCACCGTCGGCGAGGGCGTGAGCTTCGGCCTCGGCGACATCGTGGAGGCCAGGCACTACTCGCCGAACGTCACGGTGTCGGTCGAGGTATCGAGCCGCGTCACGACCGCAACGGGCGCCGGGGCGTCGGTCACCTACGGGGCGACCCCCGGAACGACGAGGATAGGATAGGAGAGACATGGAGCTAGTAACCGGCAAGGCGGGGGTCCCGCACGTCAGCTCGGCCGACGACGGCCGCCGCATCGCGGGAGAGGTGGGCGCGGGCAGCTACGTGCTGCAGACGGGCGGCAGGCTCGCCCCGTCGCTCGTGGACGCGAACACGGTGCGTTTCGCGACCGGCGACATGATCGTGCAGGGCCGGCACATTGGCATCACGTCACCCGAGGACGTGAAGGTAGCGAGCGGGTCGCAGGGCAAGAAGCGCATGGACTACATCTGCGTTCACTATTCCCGCGACGTGAGCGGTCCGAGCCCCACGCTCGTGGAGACCGTGGAATGGACCGTGCTGCGGGGCACCCCCGGTACGGACGCGACCGCGCCCTCGGTGCCGAGAGGGTCTATCCTGGACGGCGACTCCGACGTCACCGTGCCGATCAGCTCGGTCACGTTCGACGGACTGACCACGGGCCAGCCGAAGCTGCTCATCCCGGAACTGACCCCGCTCGCGACCCTCGGGGATTCCGTATCCCTGTACGAGACGAAAAATTGGGGCGTCGTGCGCGTGGGCATGACGGTCTACGTCCGCGCCGTGCTGATCATCGCTGATCCTGCTGAGGGCATCACGTGTCCGTACGTCATTCCCGAGGAGCTGCGGCCGTCCCATGCCTGGTCCGCGGCGATGGTCACCGAGTACGGAGGCGCGGACAACTCGTACCGCCTGCTCGTCATGCCAGACGGCACCATCAAGGTGCATAGCATGAGCGGCAAGACGGACCATCGGAACCACTTCGCCTCGCTGAGCTACCCCATCGGCATGTGATTCCGTATCCCCGAGAATTGTGGCAAAGACGAATGTAGGGAAGATCTATCAGGTATTCGACTATGACATGCCGCTAAACAGGATGGCGGCGCTCGTCTGCAGCTATTATGGGCGCCCTCTGGCATCGACCTTGTTCACCACGCGAATGTTCGCCGAGGAATGCACCAACTCCGGAGCATGTGCGGACTGTTATTACAGCCCTGGTAACTTTGGAGTCCACGCTTACTATACGGACGGCAAGCTGTTCCTCATGGCCGATGCCTCAGTATATAGCGCAGTCTTCATAGTGCTTTAGGTACAGACCACGGCCTGACCGGCGAGGTCGGTCTGCAGGTGGCGACGACAACGAACCGAAACGTCCGGAATTGCAGGGAGACGTCGCGGTTCATCTAGACCGACTACTCGGCTGAGTGCCGCATCCCCTACGCCTTCTAGGCCGCCGGCCAGCAGGCCGTGCAGGAGAAAGCGTAGGAGCCTGACAGGCCTGTGCCGCCGAAGTTGGCGATGTACATCGCGCCGCCCGGCTGGACCCACAGGCCGCTCGACCTGTCGGTGTCGGTGTTGGCCACCTGGCACCGCTGGCGCAGTTGGTTCTTCGGGCGGAAGCCCTCGGGCACCGTGTCGACGAGCGTCGTGCCCCACGAGCCGGAGATCTTGGCCGTGACGTTGTACATGTTCATGACGACGATCCTGCCGACGCGGCAGAACTCGATGGTGCCGGTGTTGACGGTCCTCAGCACGTAGCCGCTTTTGAACTGGGATACGGAATCCTAGCCCCCGAGTATCAGCCGCTCAACCACTTTCTGCGCATCCTTGCAGATGCGCGGCCTCGGCACGATGTAGTGCTCGTAGGCCGTCCCGATATCGGTGTGCCCGAGCATCATGGCCACGGTCTCGATGCCGACCCCGGCCTCCACGGCGAGTGTCGCCCATGTGTGTCGGCACTCCGTCATCGAGGTCCAGGCGGCCCCTGCCCGGCGGCACGCAGACCTGATCCTCCGCGCGATGGCGTCGGGCGACAGGGTCACGAAGTACGGGGCCGTCTACGAGTCGCTGCTGGACGGCAATACGCTGGAGACCGGCACTTTCGGGTCCGAGGGCGCCTGGGCAGTCGTGGGCGAGGGCTGAGGCGCCGCATACCCGCGACAGCGGGGTATCTAGGCGTAAAGGAGGGACATGAAGGTACACAAGATCAAGGTGCGAGACCGCACCGTGTCGTGCGACGACCTCGAGCTGGTCCAAGGCACGCAGGGCGTCGACGCGGTCGGTCTCGACCTCGACCAGGAATGGACGGGGCTCGAGGTCACGGTGACGTTCGCTGCGGCGGCCGGCAACTACACACCGGCGCGGGACGGCGGCATCTGGCCCGTGCCGTGGGAGGTGCTCAAGGAGACCGGTGAGGTCGAGGTCGGCATCGAGGGCCGACGCGGCACCGACGTACTCAAGTCGGTGCGTATGCCGTGGCCGTTCCGCGTGCGCCCGTCGCTTACGGTCGGCCAGCTGCCCAGCGACCCGACCGTGAGCGACCTGCAGGCGCTCGTGCTCGAGGCCAAGGAGCTCAAGGCGCAGATCGCGCAGACTGTCGCCGACGCGCGCTCGGTCCTCGGGGAGATCGAGAGCTACGGCATCGCCGAGTGGAGCGTGGACGCCCGGGTCCACCGCCTGTTGGTGGGCCCGGTCAAATCGAGAAAGGATGATGCCTAGTGGCAGATCGGAGCACCGGCGGAACCCTGACCGAGGTCAAGGTGTCCGAGGGCGAGTACATCGACGTCCTGACCGTCACCCTGAAGGACGGCACGTCCAAGGACTACCCGTTCAAGTACGAGAACGAGGAGGCCCTGGAGACCGCGCGCATCGCCGCCGACGCCGCCGCAAAGGCCGCGAACGAGGCCAAGGCCGCGGTGGAGGCCAACGAGGAGCAGCGCAAGACGGGCGAGGCGACGCGCGTCTCTAACGAGGAGACGCGCAAGACCGAGTTCGCCGCGGCGAAGAAGGCGGCCGAGGACCAGACCGCCGAGGCGAAGAAGGCGGCCGAGGCCGCAAATAAGGCCAAGGAGCTCGCGGACGGCGCGGCCGAGCTGGCCAACACCGCCGCGGGCAACGCGGACGAGGCCACCTCGTCCGCCACCGAGGCCGCACGCAAGGCCAACGCCGCCGCCGAGGCCGTCAGCGTGGCCACGCTGGGCATCTCGCCGCAGCAGCTCCGCGCGATGGTCCGTATGGGCAACGCCGCCGACGTGCTCCGCGTCGGCGATCAGCTCAACTCGACCTTCACGTGGGAGGGCGAGGAGTACCCGCTGCCGTGCGACGTCCTCCATCACTTTAACGGCCGCGACGCCGACCACCCGCTGTCCACGCTCGAGGGCGGCATCGAGGCCCCGACCATGGCCATCGGGGCTCACTTCGCGCTTCCTCCCGCCTGCGCCTTCGACAGCATGGAGGCGCTCTACGTCCCCGAGGCCGACATGCAGCCGGGCCAGTACGACATAATCGTCGAGGTCAACTATGTCTGGGGCACCGGCGTGTGCGCCGCGAAGGGGTCGACCAGGTTCACCTTCACGACTACGAACGTATGGCCTGCGGGCTGCCAGGTCCTGTGGAACGCCTCCTACGGCGGAGAGTTCACATCGCTCACCGCGTACGAGAACTTCAGCGACAAGGTCATCGAGAAGGTATCGGTCGCCGCCGGCAGCGGCGGCACGCTGATCGGTACCGCCAACGAGCAGATCAACGGGCGCATCAACACCATCCAGCGCGCCTGCGATGGCAACAACGACTACACGAAGTCCGGCTTGCATCGATGGGCCAATGCGCATGGCACCGACTGGGACGTGCAGCAGGGCATCTTCGACCGCCCGCACCCGCTCCACGGCAAGCCCGGCCTGCTCGACTGCCTGCCGCCGGAGCTCGTCGAGGTCCTGGCGAAGGTGTCAGTCAAGACGCAGCTCCACCCGGTCGACGGCGGCGAGATCGCCGAGACGTTCGACTACGCCTACCCGCCGTCCGCGCGACAGCACTACTTCAGCAACTACCTGGGCGCCACGACCGAGGGCTACAACGCCGAGGGCGTTCCGTTCGACTACTTCAAGGCGCTCGCGGTGAGCACCGGGCTCACCGGCCCGTTCCAGGGCTGGCAGACCTACCCGGCGCTCATCACGTTCGGTGCTGAGAACCACACCGTTGCCTGCAACTGCTGGCTTCGCTCCCCGTACCGGGGCGCGGCGCACGCGGGCTACGAGGGGGTCGTGAGCTCGTCTGGCCTCGTCAGCAGCGCAGGAGCGGCGAACGGCTATCGGCTCGTCGTCGTCCTGCATATCGGCTAATCGTCTAATCCGGCGGCGCACCCCTGCGCCGCCGCGGCTGTGGAGGAAAAAATGGGAGTGCCAGAGGGCAAGCGAAGGGAAGACAGGCTCGAGGTGTACGACCTGGCCAGGGCCATGGCCGTGCACACGCTCGACATCACGCGCAACAGGAGGGTCTTCCCGGGCCGCTACGAGAAGGTCGTGAACGGCATCAACGGGGTCGCATGGGAGATCCCGCGCAACCTCTGGCTCGCCAACAACACCAAGGTCGGACCCGGCCAGCCGCCGGAAAACCTCGCGGTGCGCCGTCGCCACCAGCAGACCGCGATGAGCTACATCAACGAGCTCCTGTTCGAGATCGAGATGTGCGAGATGGTCTTTGGCGGCAAGCGCGATGACGACAGCGACGAGAAGAAGCTGTCCCGCAGGAGGATCAGCTACTGGTCGGGTCTCGTCGTCCAGGTCAAGGAGATGGCCAGGGCCTGGATTAAATCGGACATAAGGCGGTTCGGGCAGCCCGAGCCGCCTCGGGGCCAGGTTGAAGTTGCCTGCAACTGCTGGCTTCGCTCCCCGAACCGGAACGCGGCGAACGCGAACAACGAGGGGATCGTGAACTCGTCTGGCAACGTCAGCAACACAGGAGCGGCGAACGGCAATCGGCTCGTCGTCGACTGAGACGGCACGGCGGAAGGAGCGCGGACGCATGGGCCGTAGCCCGCAAGACAGACCGTCGCAGGGAACCGACACCCCGCCGGGACAACACCGGGAAGCAGGGCGCACCGACGGCAACGGCCCCCACGGGGCTATGGAACCTATACGCGATGCGCGCCTCGCGTACGCGCTCTCGCCGGAGGGCCTCAGGGAGGCCGCGGCGAAGTGCCAGCGGGGCAAGATGTGGAAGCCGAGCGTCAAGTCATTCTCGCTCAACGTGCAGGAGAGGTGCGAGCTCCTATCCAGGAGCCTCATGGCGGGGGAGTACGACTTCCCCGAGCCGCACCATTTCATCCTCACGAGGCCGAAGAGGCGCGACTGCTCGGCGCCACCGTTCAAGGACCGCATCGTCCAGCGGTCCCTAATCGACAACGTAATCTACGAGGACATGACGAAGAGCCTGATCGGGGCCAACTGCGCCTGCCGCAGAGGTATGGGCACCGACAAGGCCCGCGACCTGCTCGTGCGCGACCTCAAGCGTCACTGGCACCGCCACGGGCTGGACGGCGGGATCGAGCTCTTCGATATCGCCGGATACTACCCCAATAAGCCGCACAGGCTGGTCAAGGAGACGTTCCGCAAGCGCCTCGACGATCAGACGTACGCCCACGTCGAGCGGGCGCTCGACTCGCAGGCGGGGCGCAACCGACATGACGACGGGGACGGCTTCGGGGCGCGCGGATACGAGGCCGGTAGCGAGCTCATGCAGGTCGCGGGGATCTGCGACCTGGACGGCATGGACCATTACGCGAAGGAGGTCCTCCGCGCCAAGTCCTATACGAGGTACATGGACGACTTCTATATCCTGGACGCCGACCTCGAGTACCTGAGGTGTGCGAGGGAATCACTCGAGGATTACCTCGCGCGCATCGGCTACAGGCTCAACACGTCCAAGACGCACATCCAGCCACTCACCGAGCCGGTCCCGTGGCTCGGCTACACCTACCTGCTCACGGAGCGCGGCAAGGTGATCGTTCGCATGAAGCCGGAGAAGTTCCGCGAGCATATGCGGCGCCTCCGCAGGATGCGGAAGGCTGTCGATGCCGGGCGCATGGCGCGCGGGGCGGTGGACGCAGTCTACGAGTCGTACCGCAGCGAGCTCGTCGACCGGCACGTCACGAGGAAGCAGGTCGTCAAGTTCGAGCAATTCTATCGAGATCTTTGGAGGTAAGTGATGGATAACATCACGGTTTCGAGGGTCGCCGACCCGGCGGCACTGCGCGAGATCGAGGTGCTTCGCGCCCGCCACGAGGACAATGCGGCCATGATCGACTATCTGTCCCTCATGACTGACGTCGAGCTTCCGGTGAATGACGACAGCGAGGAGGGAATGCACCATGAGTAGGTACGCCGAGCGCCTCATGTCCTACTACGTGAGCGGCCGCTGGCCCGCTGAGGCCATCGAGGCCGCATGCGCCAAGGGCAAGATCACGAAGGACGAGCGAGACGCCATCTTGGCGGCCAAGGAGGACTAGCGCATGGAAGTGCTCAAGCTCTTCGCGCCGTATGGGCCTGGCTGGCTTGGCGGCGCGGCGTTGATCCTCATCGCCTTCCATTTCGGTAACCAGTTCTTGTCCGAGTACAAGCTGCAGAACGAGCGCAAAGCCAGCCTTGATATCAAGCGAGAAGAGCGCAAACAGGCCGAGGTCGACGAGCGCGCCCAACGCGACCGCGAGCGCTCCCAGATGGAGGGACGCATCGCCGTGCAGATGGAGCGGTCAAACGCGCTCATGGAGGCCATGAAGACTCTTATGGAGTCGGTTGTCGCGTCAAATGACGTCCTTCACGCGGACTTGGTCCACAGCCAGGCGCGCAGCCAGGGCATGGCAGAGAAGGTCGACCATATCTACGACCGGGTTGACCTCATGTACAACAAGGAGACAGGGAGATAGAGATGACTGATATACAGGCAGGGCTCACGGTGCTGACCGTCCTCGTGGTGCCCTATATCGTGCAGGCTATCAAGACGAAGGCGATGACTGGCAATGTCGCCCGCTGGACGGCCATTGCAGTATCGGCGCTGTGCGGCGCATTGACGGCCATGGCCGGGGGTATGCCGACCGACCCCACGGCGTGGGTTACGTCCATCTTCGCCGCGGTAGGCGGCGTGCAGGTGGCCTATGCCGCCTTCAAGAGCGTTGGCGTTACCGACAAGTGGCTCGACGCGCTCTTGGCGCTCGGCGACGTGAAGAAGGGGGCCTAGCAATGGCAAAGCTGTTCATCATCTGCGGTCACGGAGCCGGCGACCCCGGATGCTGCGCGGGCGGCTATACCGAGGCCGAGCGAGTCCGAGCCCTCGGCATGCGCATCAAGGAGCTCGGCGGCTCCGAGGTCGAGCTTGGCGACATGTCCCGCAACTGGTACGCCGACGGTGGCATCAACCGCCTGAACACCGACGCCCCGGTTGTGGAGCTGCACATGGACGCCAGCGGAATCGCGACCGCGCACGGCGCCCACGTCATCATCAAGTCCGGCTTCGAGCCCGACGATTACGACAAGGCCCTCGCCGACAAGCTGTCGGCGTTCATGCCCGGCCGCGCCGAGAAGATCGTGCACCATTCCGAGCTCGCCAACGTGAACCGAGCCGCGGCACGAGGCATCAACTACCGACTGTGCGAGAACGGCTTCATCGACAACGACGGCGACCGCGAGAAGTTCAATTCCAACATTGACGAGCTCGCGCGTATCTACCTCGAGTGCTTCGGTATCACCGCGTCGAGCGCTCCCACACCCTCGACTCAGGCGCAGCCCGCACCGCAGGAGACGACCGAGGGCTTCGGTGGCAAGTACCGCTGTACCGTCTCAGCGCTCAACGTGCGCGACGCGCCGTCCCTTTGCGGCAATGTCGTGGCCAGCTACTCAGGCGGCCAGACCGTTCTACTCGACGATTGGTACAAGATCGCGGACGGCTACGTCTGGGGACGCTACACGTCGTACAGCGGGCACACCCGCTACGTCGCGGTCGGCAAGGCCACGGGCAAGCCCGAGGCCGACGACTATTTGATCAAGGAGTGACATGAAGCCCAGCGAGAAGCCGCTCGGCCTCGTCTACGCGGTCCTGGCGGTCGTCGCCATGTTCGCGCTCATCTGCATCGCCTGCTCGCTTGCGCGTCCAGGCGATGCGGGCGCGGCTGACGTCGTCACTGTCATGGACCAGTCCGACGGGCCGCTCTACGACCTGCCGCAGGACGTGAATTCCCACATCGCCACCGAGCGCTCTACAAACCGCGCATACATCGTGGTCGAGAGCGACCGCGGCATCGCAATCACTCCGTATCTCGACGAGAACGGAGATCAGGTCGTGCTCGACAGGCCCTAGCATACGGTTGGCCCTCCTCGGACTCATATCCGCGGAGGGCATTTTCTCAAGAAAAGGTGTTGCTACGCCGCCCGTGGTATCCTGAGCAGCACGACGGTCCCAACGGCGCAGATCTCGGTTCTAGAATCTATGCAGACGGGGCACCATCGAACGTAAGACCGTCCGAACCTCGCATGGTCCGGGCGGTTTTCTTATACCGACGCGACGTGATGGGACGTGGTATGGCAGCAACGGATATCGAGCGCGGACTCTCAACCGCCGAGGTCGAGGAGCGTATCGCCGCCGGTAAAATCAACCGCAACATGGAACTCAAGACCAAGTCGGTCAAAGAGCTCATCATCGAGAACCTCTGCACGCTGTTCAATTTGATCAACGTGATCTTGGCTTTCCTGGTCATTTTGACCGGTTCGTTTAAGAATCTGACGTTCCTGTTCGTGGTGTTCCTCAATACCGCTATTGGCGTCATTCAGTCCATGCGTTCCAAGAAGATGGTCGATAAGCTCACGCTGCTGACCTCCAAGAAGGCCATCGCGGTGCGCGATGGCGCCGAGGTGGAGCTCGACCTGGACCAGATCGTGCTCGACGACATCATCCGCCTGGGGCGCGGCGACCAGATTCCCGCTGACGCCGTGGTGGTTTCGGGCGAGGCGCTCGTGAACGAGAGCCTGCTGACGGGCGAGAGCGACCTTATTAAGAAACAGCCCGGTTCCGAGCTCATGAGCGGCAGCTTTATCGACTCGGGCCTGCTGCGCGCCCGCGTGATCCATGTCGGCGCCGACAACTACGTGGCCAAAATTAATAACGAGGCCAAGTACGTCAAAAAGGTCAATTCCGAGATCATGAACGCGCTTAACGCCATCGTGCGCTTTGCGAGCATCATCATGATTCCGCTTGGCCTGGCTCTGTTCGCCTCGAGTGTAAGTGGGCTGTGGGAAGCCGCGGGAACCCCGGGCGATAGCGCGCTTTCGTGGTGCTTCTCCGAGCTGTTGGCTGGTCATGTGCCTTCGTCGGCGCTGCTGTCCACGGTGGGCGCCCTGCTGGGCATGATCCCGCAAGGCCTGGTGCTGCTGACCTCGTCGGTGCTCGCCATCGCCACGGTGCGCCTGGCCCGCCGCAAGGTGCTGGCGCAGCAACTCTACTGCATCGAGACGCTCGCGCGCGTCGACGTGCTGTGCCTGGACAAGACGGGCACCATCACGTCGGGTCGTATGGAGGTCGAGGGCACCTACCCGCTGCCTGTTGAGGGTGTTGGCTTTGGCGTGGACTCGGAGGAGGCGGCTGTTCCCGTCGATACCACAGTGCTCGATTTTGCGCTGGCTAACGTCGCGCGTGCGACTTCGGCCGATGCCAACGAGACCTGCCAGGCGCTGCTCAACTATTACGCTGATCGCCCGGTCGAGGTGTCTGAGCCGCTGTCGGTCATTCCGTTCTCGTCGTCTAAAAAATGGAGTGGCGCTTCTTTTGCGCAGGGCTCCTATGTGATGGGCGCCGCGCAGTTTGTGCTTTCGGAGCGTGTGTTTTCGCAGGTCGAGAACCGTGTCGCCGAGCTTGCCGATACCTGCCGCGTGCTCGTGGTGGCGCGCGTGGACGGCTTTACGCCCGATGGCGATATGGTGGGCGAGGCCGAGCCCGTGGGCTTTGTGACCATCCGCGACGAGATTCGTACCTCGGCGGCCGAGACCATCGGCTACTTTAACGAGCAGGGCGTGACCCTCAACGTGATCAGTGGCGACGACCCTCGTACGGTGTCGTCGATCGCGCGCGTGGTGGGCGTGCCGGGAGCGGACGCTTATGTGGACGCCACGACGCTCGATACGCCGGCAAAGCTCGATGCCGCAGTGGACCGCTACCATGTCTTTGGTCGTGTGACCCCGCAGCAGAAGCGCGAGCTCGTGCAGGCGCTCAAGCGCCGCGAGCACACCGTGGCCATGACGGGCGACGGCGTCAACGACGTGCTGGCGCTCAAGGAGGCCGACTGCTCCGTCGCCATGGCGGCTGGCTCCGACGCCGCGCGCAACGTGGCCGAGATCGTACTCGTCGACAACGACTTTGCCTCGATGCCCGCCGTGGTGGCCGAGGGCCGTCGCTCCATCAACAACCTGCAGCGTTCGGCCTCGCTGTTCCTGACCAAGACGCTGTTCTCGATGGGCCTGGCGGCGCTGTGCATCGCGCTGCCGCCGTACCCCTTCGAGCCCATCCAGATGACGCTCATTAACTTCTTCTGTATTGGCGCGCCGGGCTTTGTGTTGGGCCTGGAGCCCAACAATGCTCGCGTGAAGGGGTCGTTCTTGACGAACGTGCTCAAGCGGGCACTTCCGGCTTCGATTGCGGTCATTTTGGCTGCGGTGCTCGATATCTTTGTGGCGCGCGTGTTTGGCTTTAGCCAGCTCACACTGTCTACGATGTGCCTGCTTACGTCGTGCACGGCGAGCGTCAGCCTGATCTGGCGCATCTCGCAGCCTCTCACGCCCTTACGTGTGGTGCTCTTTGTGTTTGTAGTCGCCGGCATCCTGGTGGGCGTTATCGGATTCCCGGAGCTGCTGTCTATTGCCAACCTGTCGATGGACCAGATGGTTATCTTGGCTGTCATCGTGGTCTTTACCTGCTCGGTGTTCTTTAAGCTCGCCACGATGATGGATTCGCTCAAGCCGCGTCGTCGTCATGCCGCAACTGGTTTTGGCCGCGGTGTGCGTGTCCGCCTGGGTCGCGGTGGCGGCAAGGTGAGCTCGACGGGCTCGACGGCCGAACGTTTTGCCAAGCGCGTCGCCGCCGACATGGCGCAGCGCCGCGAAGATCGCACCGCTCGCGAGGCCGAGGCCCGCGCACTCGAGGGCGTGGCCCAGGCCCAGCCCAAGAAAAAGAAGAGTACCGGAGCTAAGCGCTCTCGTGTGACCAAGTCCGCCCAAGGCATCAAAGTCTCTATGCCCAAGAAAAAGAAGTTGTAACCGCACCTTACAGGGTAGCTAATTTGGGACGGGGCTTTTTTAGCTGCCCCGGCTGATGGCCCCCAGGCTGATGGCGCGATCGATTTGGCCAATTGGCGGCCAGGGCAGCTAAAAAAGCCCCGTCCCAAATTAGCTACCCTCCGATGTTGAATTGGTGCCTTGCTCCTGTGGGGCCGTGGCGATGTTATGCTCTAACCTCAATTGTTTGAATTGCTTCGAAAAGAGGATGCCGTGATCTGCCCGCATTGCCTTAAGACTATCGAGGACGGCGCCTCGTTCTGCCCCTACTGCAACGCCTATGTGGGTCCGGGCGATGGTCCCGAGCATACCGAGTTCGTGTTCTGTGAGGGCTGCGGTGCCCGTCTTTCTCCGCATGATCGTACGTGCCCCAAATGCGGACGCCCCGCTCCGGGTATCCTCTCCGAGGACGCGGCCGCATCCGACCTGGCAGCGGGCCGCACGGCGGGCTTTCCGCGCCTAACGCAAGAGCAGATCGATACCGAGGTGCCGCATGCGCCAGCCTCTGCCGCTGCGGTGCTTTCGGACGCCGCCGACCCCAATGAGACCTGCGTGCTGCCGGCTTTCGATAAGGATTTCGGTATCCCCAAGGTCGTTATTCCCACGCCGGTTTCCCTGCACGACGATCCTCAAAAGTCCAAGCGCAAGGTGCACCCCGACGAGGACGCCTATCACAAGCACAAGCGTCATATCCCCAAGTCGCTCATCGTCATCGCGGTCCTTGCCGTTGTGTGCGGTGGTGCCTATTGGTTCGTGACGGCCGATCCCATGGGTGTTATGCCCGGATTCTATGACCAGTTTGGCCAGGCCGCGCAGACGACCTTCCCTACGCGCCAAAAGGGCGAGGCGACTGAGGACGATACCAAGCAGGACGATTCTGCCGAGGTGGTCCAGGAAGAAACCGTGCTGACCGATGATCAGCTCTATACCAGGCTCGACGGTCTGTATCAGACCATCGTGTCCTACGGTGACGAGGATCAGATCGGCGAGGTCATCGATTCCTTTAACAACGGCTATCTCCGAACGCCGCTGTCCACCCGTCAGGAGCTGTCGCAGAGTGCCTACGCCCTGCGCGACCAGATCAAAAAGACGCAAGATGAGCTCAACAACCTGAAAGTACAGGACGATACGGTCTATGCGGACGACATCGCCCACTTAAAGCAGCTTGCCGAGTGGATGTACGAGCGCGTCGACGTGATCTGCCAGAGCTGGGACATCTCGCTGGCCATTCCCGATGGCGAGTCGATGAGTTCCCACCAAAGCGAGATCCTGGCGCCCATCGCGCAGGGCGGCAACAGCGCGCTGAACCAGTACGACGCCAACGTGGGCTCCTGGAAGCCGCAGCAGCGTTCCTAAAATTAGTTCGCCATAGTCGGCATAACCTACGTGCGCAATTGATGTAAGCCCGTGCTTATTGCTACAATTCGTACAAATATGCTTTAAACGCACGAGGAAGGAACCACATGTTTGGTTTTAAGAATGAGCTCTACACGCCCGAGTATCAGCTTGTCGGCGACGAGTGCGCTGTAATCGAGACGTCGAAGGGTACCATCAAGGTCAAGTTTGACGGCGAGGGCGCTCCCATTCATGTCGCGAACTTCTGCGAGCTTTCCACGATGGGCTTCTATGATGGCCTTAAGTTCCATCGCTATGTGCCCGGTTTTGTCATCCAGGGCGGCGACCCCAATACCCGTGACATGTCCGGCGCCGACGTCGCTGCCGGTCTTGAGGGCCCCGACGGCATGCCCGGTACCGGTGGCCCCGGCTACTGCATCAAGGGCGAGTTTGCCACCAATCCGCGCAACAGCCATGTCGATGGCGCCCTTGCCATGGCACGCTCCATGGACCCCGATTCCGCGGGTTCGCAGTTCTACTTCTGCCTGGGTGCCCAGCATAACCTCGATTCCGGTTACACCGTCTTTGGTGCCACGGTCGAGGGTCTCGATGTGATTTCGCAGCTGCGTGCCGGCGACGAGATCGTCCATGTCGAGATCGTTCACGAGTAAAGGGGACTTTCTTGAATAGCCAGCTGATCCAACAGGGCCGCGCCGCTTACCGCGCGGGTGATTTTTCCGCTGCAGCCCAGATGCTTGGGGCGGCAAAGACTCCCGATGAGATTATGGGCGAGGCCGATCACCTTCGTGGCAACGCCCTGATGCACCTGGGCATGTATGCCGAGGCCGCCGAGGCCTATGCCGCCGCCCTCAACGACGGCACCTACGGCAAGCGCGGTGCGCTGCTCACCAACCGCGGCAAGGCGCTCGCCGCCGTGGGCGACTACACGACGGCCGCTCAGGCGTTCTCTGCTGCTACGCAGGATGCTTCCTATGCCACGCCGTTTAAGGCCTATCTGGGCCTGGGCAATGCGCTGTTCCAGTCGGGCGACTATGCCAACGCGGGTACTGCCTTCCGTCAGGCCGCCATCGACGGCGCCAATCCGGCTCCTGCCGCCGCACTCGGCGAGCTCGGTCGTTGCTTCATTAAGCTCGGCCGTCCGGCGGATGCCGTGGAGACCTACCGCACGGCTATCGACTTTGCCGGCCCCCGCGACGACACGCGTGCGCTCAACGCCGGCATGGGTCAGGCGCTTTCTGCCGCCGGCCGGCCCTCCGACGCACTCGACGCCTTTAACGCCGCTACTGCCGATGGCATCTACCAGCTCACCTCCGAGCAGGCCGACGAGCTTGCCCGCGTGCACGATTCGCTTGCCGCGCTGTCTGCCCAGACGGCTATGGTCACGGCTCCGGCGCCCGCGATGGACGCTCCTGCCGTCGATCCGCTCGATCCTACGGGCGCGACCGGTCAGTTTATGCCCGATCCCTCGGACACCGGCTTCTTTACGCTGTCCGAGTCCGAGATGGTCCAGCAGGACCGTCAGGATCGTAAGCAGGCCAAGGTTCGTCGCCGCCATCGCCACACGGGTCTCAAAGTCTTCATCGTGCTGCTTCTGCTCATTTTGATCGCCGCGGGCGGTCTGGGCTTTGCCTACACGCGCGGCTTTGGCTTCCCGTCCCAGGAGTCTGTCGTTACCGATCTGTTCCAGGCTGCCGGCGACGGTGACACCGCAAAGGCCGAGTCTTGCCTGGCCTCGAGCCTGTCCGAGGACGCCAAGTCGATGATCATCTCTTCGATTCCGCAGGGTGCCACCGTGTCCGTCGAGGGCATGGATCAGTCCATGACCGAGACGACCGCTAAGGTGAAGGCATCGCTGTCCAAGGGCGGCGAGCAGGAGTACACCGTCAAATTCGTGCGCTCCGACAACCATATCGGCTGGGCCGTTTCCTCGCTCGATATGGATTTCTCGGCTGCTGACAACCAGTAGTGACCTTATGGGATTTAGCTTTGCCCGGCGCTTCACCGCAAGTGAGGTGCCGGGCTTGCGCTAGTATGATGAGCTAGTAGTTTTCCAGCAATCATCCAACACATCAGGAGTTGCGTTGTTTTCTTTGATGGATATGTTCTTCGGTAGCTATGCGGGCGATCTTGCCATCGACCTCGGCACCGCCAATACGCTTGTCTCAGTGCGCGGCAAGGGCATCGTCATTCGCGAGCCCTCTGTAGTCGCCATCGACAAGAACGACGAGCGCATCCTGGCGGTCGGTATCGAGGCAAAGCGCATGCTCGGCCGTACGCCCGGCAACATCGTGGCCGTTCGTCCCCTGAAGGACGGCGTCATCGCCGACTTCGACGTTACCGAGGCCATGCTTCGTTACTTTATTGACAAGGCGTCCGAGAAGCGCTATCCGTGGACTCCGCGTCCGCGTGTTGTCGTCTGCGTTCCCTCCGGCGTCACGTCGGTCGAGAAGCGCGCTGTCTTTGAGGCCACGATCCAGGCCGGTGCCCGCCAGGCCTATCTGATCGAAGAGCCTATGGCTGCCGCCATCGGCGCCGACCTGCCCGTCGAGGAGCCCACCGGCTCCATGGTTATCGACATCGGTGGCGGTACTACCGAGGTTGCCGTTATCGCTATGGGCGGCATCGTCGTTTCGCAGTCCATCCGTATTGCCGGCGACGAGTTCGACCAGGCTATCCTCACGCACGTTCGCGATGCCTACAACCTGGCCATCGGCGAGCGTACGGCAGAGGACATCAAGATCAAGGTCGGCTCCGCCGTGCCGCTCAAGGACGAGCTCGACGTCGAGGTCAACGGCCGCGACGTGATCACCGGTCTGCCCAAGACCGTGCGCATCGAGAGCGAGGAGATTCGTCGCGCACTCAACAAGCCGCTCGACGAGATGGCCAAGGCCGTCAAGGACGCACTCGACGCTACGCCTCCCGATCTTGCCTCGGACCTTATGTACTACGGCATTTTGCTGACCGGTGGCGGCGCGCTGCTGCGCGGTCTCGACGTGCGCCTGCGCGATGAGACCGGCGTTTCGGTCAACGTTAGCCCCACGGCGCTCGATAACGTCGTTAACGGCTGTGCCCGCGTGCTCGAGGCCAATGCGTTTGATGGCGGCTTCGTCCAGACCAATGCTTAATTTCCAAAAGGTGGATTCCATTTGGCACGATCTTCGGGTTTCTCCACAAATCTGAATACCAAGCGACAATCAACGGGTATGCGCCCGTTGATTGTTTTCAGCCTGATTTCGGTGTTGCTGCTCACGTTTTACATCCGCGAGGGCGAGGCAGGGCCGATTCATGCCGTGCGTTCGGGCGTGACGACGATTACCTCGCCAATACGCTTTGTGGGCTCGGCTGTGGCGGCTCCCTTCAATGCGATCGGCAACGTGTTCTCTAACCTTACGGCGTCGCAGGACACGCTTGACGAGCTTAAGAAGCAAAATGAGGAGCTGACCTCTAAGGTCGCCGAGCTCTCCGAGGCCCAAAAGACTGCTGAGCGTCTGGAGGGGCTGGTCGGCCTGCAGTCGACCTACAACCTCAAATCGACCGCAGCTCGTATCGTTGGTGCCTCGGGCGATGCCTGGACTTCGACCGTAACCATCGACAAGGGTTCTGTCGACGGGCTTTCCATCAACATGCCTGTGACGAGTTCGGCCGGTGTTATCGGACAGATCATCGAAGTCTCGGCCAAGACGTCCACCGTGCGCCTGATTGGCGACGAGAACTCGGGCGTGTCCGCCATGGTGCAGGACACGCGCGCCCAGGGCATGCTGCAGGGTCAGGCTGACGGCACGCTGCGTCTTGAGTACGTGAGCGTCGACTCCGACGTTAAAGTTGGCGACATCATCGTTACTTCTGGCATCGGTGGTGTGTTCCCCAAGGGCCTTCCGCTCGGCACCGTCTCGTCGGTTGAGAAATCGGCAAACGACGTTTACTACACCATTGTGGTGCGCGCTCAGACCACGGCCGAGAACAATGAGGAAGTGCTGGTTATTACCTCGCTGACCGACGAACAGTCGGCCTCGGATGAGGATGTGAGCACGGCCAACAGCACGCCGCAGGGAACGTCGCGCGATGCTGCGACCAAGACGAAGGACGAGAGTTCGGATGACAGTTCCGACACGTCCGAGACGACCGATTCCGGCTCGAGCGAATAGGGGGCATGTCCATGGATCTACACGAGCAGGGGATGAGCTCCCGCACGTTTGTAATCGCCGCCATCGTGTGCGTGCTGCTGCAGGCAGGCCTCGCACCGCAGATCTCCATTGCGGGCGGTCGCGTCAACTTTATGATTATTCTTGTGTGCCTGAGTGTGTTCTCGGGCGACCCGACCCGTGCCGTCGCGTGCGGTTTTTGCAGCGGATTGTTCTATGACCTGTCCGCTGCCGTGCCGGTGGGCGTTATGTCGCTCCTGCTGACCGTGGGTTCTTTTGCCCTGGTGCACAGCGCCGCCGGTCAGACGGGCGGTACCCCGAGTGCGCGCGGCATCACGGTGGGCACCTTCGCGCTCGTCATTAATGTGATTTACAGCATCATCTTGCTGTTTATGGGTTTGGAGACGAGCTTTGTCGTGGCGATCTTCGGCCATGCGCTGCCGTCTTCGATCCTGACGGGTCTGGTTGCCATTCCATTTTTGATGTCCGGCGTCGTGCCGCAGTCCGGCTATGGATTCTCCGCACGTGGCGGACGCCAGACGGGTATGCGCTTTAAGCCCAAGACCCGCAAGCTCAAATAGGGGAGGCCCGTAGATGTCTTCCCAGATGACGGTTATTATCGCCGGTATCGCGCTGGTCGTTGCCATCGTGGTCGCGCTGGTCATCATGCGTCGGGGCGATTCCCGTTTTACCTACGATACGCAGCATGGAACGGCCCCGCGCGCCACCGAGGGCGAGGGCAATACCGCGGCGACCGCCTTTAAGGGCCGCTTTTCCATCCTCACCGCGGGTGTGGGCGCGATGTTTGCGGCGCTTGCCGTCAAGCTGTGGGGCATGCAGATGGTCTCGTCGGACTATTACGAGAAACAGGCTAACAGCAATCAGACCCGCACCGTTACCACACCCGCTGTGCGCGGCCGCATCCTCGACCGCAATGGCGTGGCGCTTGTCCAGAACCGTCCCTCACTTGCCGTCGTGGCCTACCGCGATCTTGCCGAGGATGAGGTTCTGGTTCGCCATCTTGCCAACGTGCTCGGTATGCCCTACGTGGCGGTTCTGCGCAATATCCAGGACAATTCCGAGGGCGCCCAGAGCCTGCATACCATCGCGACGGATGTCCGTCGCTCCACGGTTGCCTATATTCAGGAGCATGCCGGCGAGTTCCCGGGCGTCAAGATTGCCGAGCGTACCGAGCGCCAGTACCCGTACGGCGAGACGGCCTGTCACATTTTGGGCTATACCGGCACCATTACCTCAGAGCAGCTCGAGGCCCAGAATAAGAAAACCTCTGGCGTTGATGATGCTTCTGCTGGCCGGATTACGTACCAGTCGGGCGATATCGTGGGCCAAGCGGGCGTTGAGAGCTACTACGAAAACCTGCTGCAGGGTATTCGTGGCGAGCAGACCGTCAAGGTCGATGCCTCGGGCAATGTGACCGGTCAGGCCGGCGCCGTGCCCGCGAAGGCCGGCTCCGACATCAAGCTCACGCTCGACCTTAAGATCCAACAGGCCTGTGAGACGGCGCTGGCGAGCGCTATCGAGCTTGCCAAGACCACTGGCTACAGCAATGCCGGCAACGGCGCCGTGGTGTGTCTCGATCCCAACAATGGCGAGATCCTGGGCATGGCCAGCGAGCCCAAGTTCGATCCCTCCGTCTTTATCGGCGGCGTCTCAAATGACGTGTGGACCGAGCTCAATGATGACGAGGGTTCACACCCGCTGCTCAACCGCGCCATTAGCGGACAGTACATGTCGGCCTCGACCATCAAGCCACTCTCGGCACTGGCCGGTCTTGAGTTTGGAACCTACACCTCAACGCAGACAACCAACTGCACGGGCTATTGGACGGGCCTGGGCAAGGCTTGGGGCAAGCGCTGCTGGCTGCATTCCGGCCACGGCACCATGACGCTGCAGTCGGGTATCGCCAACTCGTGCGACCCCGTCTTCTACGACATGGGCAAGGCGTTCTTCTATGACGAGCAACATCCCGAGGGCCTGCAGGAGGTCTTTCGTCGCTGGGGCCTAGGCAAGACCTGCGGTATCGATCTGCCGAGTGAGGGCGCGGGCCGTATTCCCGATGCCGAGTGGAAAGAGTCGTACTTCACCGATGCCTCTGCCGAGGATCGTAAGTGGAATGCCGGCGATATGACCAACATTGCCATCGGCCAGGGCGACATCCTGGTGACGCCCCTGCAGATGGCGTGCGCCTATATGGGTCTTGCCAACGGCGGCAAACAGTACGTGCCTCACGTGTTTTTGTCTGCCGTGTCGCGCGATGGCGACGGCGATGCCTATAAGTACAACGGAAAGGGCAAGAAGAAGCGCCTAGAGGCCAAGATCAACAGCGATTCGGATTTGGCTCTTGTTCGCAACGGCATGCACGACGTGATTTATACGGCATCGACGTCCCTGGCGGCTCACTTTGGCACCCTGACGCCGCAGGTATACGGCAAGTCGGGCACGGGCGAGAAAAGCGGCGAGGACGAATACGCGTGGTTCTGCGCCTATGCACCGGCCGATGACCCCAAGTATGTCATCGCTACTATCCTGGAGCAGGGCGGCGGTGGCTCAGATACCGCGATGCATGTCGTGCGCGACGTGCTCGGCGTGATTTATGACGAGCCCGATACCTCTTCGGCCTCGGGCGATTCTTCGGTTCGATAGGAGGTTGCGATGGATTTTTCTCCGGCGGATCTGTTCCGTTCAACCAAGACCGGCTCTCGCAGCAGCCTGGACCGCGTCAACAAGCAACTTTCGGCCTCGCGCGGCACGTTTCGCCAAAAGGTGCATATCGGTGTTCTCGTGGCTACAGTGGCGCTCGTCGCCTACGGTGCCATCATTATCTGGTCGGCTTCGCAGTTTAAGGCCGATGCCTCGTTCTCACGCCATCTGCTGGGAATTGGCATCGGTGCGGTGCTGGCGGTGCTGGTCTGGCGTACCGACCTGCGCGGTATATCCAATTTCTCGACGGCGTTGCTCGTCATCGACCTGATCGTGATCTTCTCGCCCAAGATTCCGGGTCTGTCCTATACGGGCGGTCTGGGCATGACGGGCTGGATCAAGATTCCCGGTATCGGCTTGACATTCCAGCCGGTTGAGCTTGCCAAGCTCATCACCATCTTCTTTATTGCTACGCTTGGCTCGCAGTATAATGGTCGCATCGATACCGCTCGCGACTACGTCAAGCTCTGCGGCATGCTGTCCATTCCGTTTTTGGCCGTCGTTGCCATGGGCGACCTGGGCTCGGGCCTGGTCGTGCTGGTTTCTGGCGCCATCGTCATCTGTATGAGCGGTGCGCGCCGCGAATGGGTGCTGTCGACCCTGGCCCTGCTCGTGGGCCTGGTGGCCCTCGTCCTGGCGCTCGATTCGGTCTTTGATTCGCTGCTCGGCCACGATGTGCTCATCAAGCAGTATCAGATGAACCGTCTGACGGTCTTTATCGACCCCGATAATGCCGATTCGGACGATGCCTACAACCTGCAGCAGTCGTTGATCGCCGTTGGCTCGGGCGGCTTCTTTGGTAAGGGTTTGGGCCATGCGACGCAGTCGGCCGGCGGCTTTCTGCCTGAGTTCCACACCGACTTCGTCTTCGCCTTCCTGTCTGAGACCTTTGGCTTTTGCGGTTCCTTTTTGCTCCTGTGCCTCTACGTGCTGTTGATCTTTTCGACGATTCGCGTCGCCTTTAAGTGTGAGTCGCTGTTTTTGCGTCTTTCGTGCGTGGGCATCGTTGGCATGTGGGCGTTCCAGACCTTCGAAAACATCGGCATGTGCATCGGCATGATGCCGATTACTGGTATTCCGCTACCGTTTATTAGCTTTGGTTCGTCTTCGATGATGATTCAGCTGCTGACGGTGGGTATCGTACAATCCATATGGCGGCATCGTTCGGGCGCCGCGTAACCGCTGGAGGGGTTTGCTATGAAAATTCCCGTAGATAAGCTGACCCGCGCTTTTAAGATGGGCGCGTCCGTTAAGAAGGATTCCGATACGCCGGTTCGCGTCTCGGTCTATCTGGATTCGTCTGCCTCGCGCTTTCTGGCCGAGACGGTGCGTGACGCCTTTGTTCCGCAGACGACCTCGGGCATTGTGCGCGTCGAACGTCTGGGGGAGGAGCGAATTGCTCCAAAGACCGATACCGATGTGGTGCTGGTGCTCTCGTGTGGTTCCGACCGCTTGGAGAGTGCCGTGCAGGAGCTCGTGATCGCCGGCGCGCCCGTATGCGTGCTTGCCGAGTCTGCTGTGGAGGTGCCGTTTATCGAGGAGTCCACGCCCATGCTCGGCGTGGTAGCGGCAACCGATAAGACGTATCTGCTCGAGACGCTTGCCCGCTGGATTCTCGATCGCACCGACAAGGAAACGGCTTTTGCGGCGAATTTTGCCTTCATGCGCATCGCGGCGGCCAATCGTATTATCACCTCGTGCGCGCTCGCCAATATGGCGACCGGTGCGTTGGTGTTTTTGCCGGGCGCCGATTATCCCGTTATGGCGCTGGCGCAGGTGGGTATGCTCTTTGAGCTCGCTGCCGTCTTTGGACGCGGCATTAAGCCTGAGCGCGGCTACGAGGTCGCGGGCGTGCTTGCCGGCGGTCTTGTGATCCGCGCGGTCACCCGCGTGCTCGTCAAGCAGACGCCGCATATTGGGTTTGCCGTCAAGGCGCTCACTGCCGCCGCGGGCACCTATGGCATGGGCCGTGCGCTCGTTTCGCTTTATGAGCGCGATGTCGACTACAGCCGTGCCAACGAGGTGGTCACTGCCACGTTCTCCCGCGTTCGCGATCTGGTGACCAGGGTCGCGGGCGCTACCCGTCCTATGGCGTCCTACCAGGACGCATCCGATCTCGCTGCTTAGGGGTTTTCCGTTGCGCGTTGCATACCAAGATTGTTTTCATTTAATTGAGCCGCTGCTCGCCAAGGTCGAGAAACCGAGCCGCTATATCGATCACGAGTGGGGCACGCTTTCCAAGGCCGATGCCGATTACCGTTGTTGCCTGATCTATCCGGACGTATACGAGGTCGGTTTGCCCAACCAGGGCATCGCCATCCTCTACAACATCCTTAACCAGGCCGAGGGCATCTCCTGCGAGCGCGGCTATGTGCCGTGGCCCGATATGGGTGACGCCATGCGCGAGGCGGGCATTCCGCTGCTGTCGCTCGAGGGCGCAGCGCCGGTCGCTTCGTTTGATATCGTCGGCCTGCATGTGCCGCATGAGATGGCGGTGACGAACTTCCTCGAGGCTCTCGACCTCGCTGGCATTCCGCTGTTGGCGGCCGACCGCACCGAGGACGACCCCATTGTCATCGCCGGTGGTCCTTCGGTGTACAACCCCGAGCCGTACGCGGCCTTCTTCGATGCTATCCTCATTGGCGAGGGCGAGGAATCGCTGCTCGAGACCTGCCAGCTGCATCGACGCCTGCGTGACGAAGGGGTCCCGCGCGCGCAGATTGTTGAGCAGCTTGCATCCATTGCCGGCAACTACGTGCCGTCGCTCTATGAGGTTCGTCACGACGAGCCCTGCTCGCCGCATGGCTACACCGTGCCGCGTGAGGGAAAGGATGCGCCGACTGTGGTCTACAAGCGCGTCGTCGAGGACTTTGGTGCCACCAATCCGCTGTCGCAGTCGTGCGTACCCTATGCGCAGCTGGTCCACGACCGCCTGTCTATCGAGATCCTGCGCGGCTGCGCCCGCGGGTGTCGTTTTTGCCAGGCAGGCATGACGTATCGCCCGGTGCGCGAGCGCTCGGCCGACCAGATCGTCTCGTCGGTGATTCAGGGTCTGGAAAAGACCGGCTATGACGAGGTGTCGCTGACCTCGCTCTCCACGACTGACCACTCCTGCATTCGCGACGTGCTCGGCAGGCTCAACCGTCGCCTGGAGGATACGGGTATTCGCGTGTCCATTCCGTCGCAGCGCCTGGATTCGTTTGGCGTGGATATGGCCGAGTCGGTCGCCGGCGAAAAGAAGGGCGGCCTGACGTTCGCGCCCGAGGCCGGCAGTCAGCGCATGCGCGACATCATTAACAAGAACGTGACCGAGGAGGACCTGGACCGTGCGGCCAAGGCGGCCTTCGAGGCCGGCTGGAACCGCATGAAGCTCTACTTTATGATGGGCCTTCCCGGCGAGCACGACGAGGACATCGTGGCCATCGCCAATCTGGCCGATCACGTGCTGGAACTCGGTCGTTCCGTGGTGTCCAAGGCTCGTCGCGGCTCGATTTCGGTGTCCATCTCGGTTTCGGTCTTTATCCCCAAGGCTGCCACGCCGTTCCAGTGGTGCCCGCAGCTCGATTACGACGACGTCAAGCGTCGCCAAAAGCTGCTTATCACGAGCGTTCGTAACCGTGCCGTCCGCGTGCATTACCACGATGCCGAGACCTCGCTCATCGAGGCCGCGCTGTCCCGCGCCGGTCGTGACATGACGCCCGTCATCATCGATGCTTGGCGTGCGGGCTCTCGCTTTGACGCCTGGGTGGAGCATTTCTCGCTCGATAACTGGAAGGGGGCTGCTGCCAAAAACGGCATCGACCTCAATGAGCTCGTGCACCTGCCCTACGAGTTGGACTGGCGCCTGCCGTGGGAGCATGTGAACCCCGGTTGCACGCGCGGCTTCCTCGAGCGCGAGTACCGTCGCTCGCTCGAGGGTGTCACGACTCCCGACTGCACCCGCACGTCGTGCACCGGCTGCGGAATCTGCCCCACGCTCCACGCCAAGAATGTATTGATGGGTGATCGCGCATGAGTGAGCGCCTGACCGACAACTCCACGCTCTTTAGGCTTCGTGTTCGCTATGGCAAGCGCGATCGCCTTAAGTACCTGGGCCATCTCGAAGTAATCCATACCATTGAGCGCATCGTGCGCCGTGCGGGACTTCCCTATGCCGTCACGCAGGGCTTCTCTCCGCACATGCGCGCGGGCTTCTCTTCGGCGCTACCGGTGGGTACGTCGTCGACCTGCGAGTGGTATGACCTGTTTATGACCGAGTTCGTGGCGCTCGACGAGGCGTTTGGGCGCCTGGCTGCGGCGTCTCCGGCCGATCTGGCGCCCATTGAGGCGGCGTACATCGACGTGCGCACGCCGGCGTTGACGGCGCAGCTCACGCGCCTGTCGTATCGCATTGACCTGCACTTGGATCCCGAGGCGCCCGTAAGCGCCGACGAGGTGCGTCGCGCGATCGACGCACTGCGCGCGGACCATGGCATCGACTACGCGCGCGGCAAAAAAAGCAAGCGCTTGGATTTGGATCACACGCTCGTGGGCTATGAGCTCACGGCGGGGGATCGCCCGGACCATTTGGTGCTCATGCTCGACACCCATGCCGACAACGAGGGTTCCATGCGTCCGGAAATTTTGCTTTCCGCTGCTGATGTTTTGTTGCAGGGCTTGACCCCGGGCGTGGATGCACCTATTGTTTCCACCGGTATGCAAGACCTCGTGACCATCTGCTCCTACGATGTCGAGCGTCAGAATCAAGCATGCGAGGACGACGAGGGCCGACTCGTCAGCCCCATACCTGTGCGAACTTGTGGATTTGCTCCACATACTCGTTGACGGGGGTATTATCGCCTGCTACTATATTCGGCTGTTGCACTAACTGATGCATGAAGGGCAAGTAAACATGTACGCAATCGTTAACACGGGCGGCAAGCAGTACAAGGTCGCCACCGACGATGTCATCACCGTCGAGAAGATCGAGGGCAATGAGGGCGACAAGGTCACCCTGCCGGTCATCTTCCTCAACGATGGTAAGAAGATCGTCACCGATCCCGACAAGCTGGCCAAGGCCAAGGTTACCGCTCAGATCGTTGAGCAGTTCAAGGGCGAGAAGCAGCTGGTCTTCAAGTTCCACAAGCGTAAGCGCTATCGTCGTCTGAAGGGTCATCGTCAGCAGCTCACCAAGCTGAAGATCGTGAAGGTCCAGGCTACGTCCCGCGCCAAGAAGGCTGTCAAGGCAGAGGCCGAGGCTGTTGCCGAGGCTCCCGTCGCCGAGTAGATTACACTCGTAACGAAAGAGTAGGTATACACAATGGCACACAAAAAAGGACTCGGTTCCTCCCGTAATGGCCGTGACTCCCGCGGTCAGCGCCTTGGCACGAAGCGCTTCGCCGGCCAGACGGTAACCACGGGCACGATTCTCGTCCGTCAGCACGGCACGCACATCCACCCGGGTGAGAACGTTGGCCGTGGCAAGGACGACACGCTGTTCGCGCTGGTCGACGGTACCGTTGAGTTCCACAAGGGTATCAAGCACAGGGTCAGCGTACGCCCGCTCGCGAACGCGTAATTCACCCTTCATAGAGCACATATGTGGGAGGCACTTGAGTTTTAGGATTCAAGGGTCTCCCTCTTTTTTGTAGGAGGCGATTCTGTTGTCACAGTTCACCGATATCAGCCGCATTAACGTTTGCGGCGGCGACGGCGGAGCCGGATGCATGTCGTTTAGGCGCGAGGCATTTGTCCCCAAGGGCGGCCCCGATGGCGGCGACGGCGGTCGTGGCGGCAATGTTGTCATCCAAGCCGATGCTCAGCTGTCTTCGCTGATCGATTACCGCTTTAAGCATCACTTCCGCGCCGAGCGCGGCACGCACGGGCAGGGTGCCCGTCGTAACGGTAAGAGCGGCGAGGACCTGATTCTCAAGGTCCCTATGGGCACCGTGGTGCGCGAGCTCGACCCCGAGACGCAGACACCGATGTTCGAGATTGCCGACCTGGTGCACGACGGCGAGCGCGTCGTCGTGGCGCCCGGTGGTGCCGGCGGTCTGGGCAATACCCACTTTGTGACGTCGGTGCGCCGCGCTCCGGCCTTTGCCCAGCTAGGCGAGCCGGCCGAGGAGCACTGGATTGAGCTCGAGATGAAGCTTATGGCCGATGCCGCACTCGTGGGCTTTCCCTCGGTGGGTAAGTCATCGCTCATTGCGCGCATGAGTGCCGCCCGCCCCAAGATTGCTGACTACCCGTTTACCACGCTCGTGCCCAATCTGGGCATGGTGCGTGCCGGCGAATATTCTTACGTCGTTGCCGACGTCCCCGGTCTTATCGAAGGCGCGAGCGAGGGCAAGGGCCTGGGTCACCAGTTCTTGCGCCACATTGAGCGTACGGCCCTGATCATGCACGTCGTCGACATGACGGGCGGTTTTGAGGATCGCGATCCGATTGAGGATTATCGCATTATTAACCGCGAGCTCGAGCAGTATGGCGCCGAGCTTTCGGAGCGTCCGCAGATCGTCGTTGCCAACAAGTGCGATGCGCCGGGCACGGCCGACAAGATTGCCGACCTTAAGCGTGCGGCGCTCGACGATGGCCATATGTTCTTTGCCGTGTCCGCCGTGACTGGCGCCGGCCTCAACACGCTGATGCTTGCCGTGGGCGAGCAGGTGGCTAAGCTGCGCGCCGAGCTGGCGGTCTCCGATGAGCCGGTCGTTCTGCGCGACGATGAGTGGGAGCGTCGCCGCCTGCAGCGTGAGAAGCGGTTCCGCATTGTCCAGGAAGAGCCCGGTGCCTTCCGTGTGGTTGGTCGCGCGATTGAGCGCATGGTCATCCAGACCGACTGGGAAAACGAGGAAGCCGTCATCTACCTGCAGCATAAGTTTGCGCGCATGGGTGTCGACGACGCGCTCGAGAAGGCCGGTTGCCGCGCGGGCGATGAGGTCCGCATTTGCCAGCGCGCCTTTGACTTTGAGGGCGCCGAGGACTTCTCGGAGTACGAGGAGCTCGATGATGCCGGCGAGGACGTTGCCGTTGAGGCCATTGACGTGGCCGATGCTGCGGATGAGGGCGTCGAGGTTGTCGATGTGGCGGATGCCGCGGACGATGTCGAGACCCCGGAAGGCGAGTAAGCCATGTCGCTGCGCGGTGGAATCGGTCTGCCCGAGCTTCCTCTAGAGGACGGGCAGGAGTTTAAGCTTGGCATTATGGGTGGCACCTTTGATCCCATCCATTACGGACACCTGGTGACCGCTGAGCAGGCGCGCGAGTCCCTCGACTTGGACGCCGTGCTCTTTATGCCGGCGGGCACGCCTGCCTTTAAGCTTGACAAGCCGGTGACGCCTGCCGAGGACCGTTATGCCATGACGGTTCTCGCCACCGCCGCGAACCCGGCCTTTTTGGCGAGCCGGTTCGAGATCGACCGTCCGGGCGTAACCTATACGGCCGATACGCTTCATGCCCTTCGCGACTTTTACCCGCCGCAGGTAAAGCTCTACTTTATTACGGGCGCCGACGCAATTATCGATATTGTGACCTGGCATGATGCCGAACGAATCGCTGAGCTTGCTACCTTTATTGCGGCGACGCGACCGGGCTTTGATATCGATACGGCGCGTGCCCGAATCAAAGAGTCGGGTCTGCCGTTCGACGTGCGCTATATCCAGATTCCGGCGCTGGCGATCAGCTCGACCAACATTCGTAAGCGAGTTGCCCGCGGTATGAGTGTGCGCTATCTTACGAGCGAGTCCGTGCTCGGCTATATTCGTAAACGCGGGCTGTATGCCGATCTGGGTCAAAAAGATTTTGAGTGATGGGGGTCTACGTTGCCGGTAGAGGATCAGTTTGAGGGCGATGAGCGCGCGCTGCTGGCGCGTATTCATGGGCTGCTCGATGTTCGCATGAAGGATAAGCGCAAGCGCTATGTCCATTCGCTTGGTGTTGCCGAGACTGCGTTGCACCTAGCCGAGGTGTACGGTGTCGACCGCTTTGATGCCGCCGCCGCCGGCCTGATCCATGACTGGGACAAGGTGCTCTCCGACGACGAGCTGGTCACGCGCGCTTTGCATTATGGCATTAAGATTGCCGGCTCTCCGTCTGCCGCGACGCCGCTTTTGCATGGCCTGGTTGCCGCCTGTGAGCTTCCGCAGCTTTTTCCCGAGCTGTCGCCAGCGGTCTTTCAGGCTGTCGACCGTCACACCGTGGGCGCTTGCGACATGACGCCGCTCGATATGGTGGTCTTTGTTGCCGATGCCATCGAACCCAACCGCCACGGCGATTATGCCCATGCGCTGCGCAAGATGGTGGGGAAGTCCTCGCTCGACGAGTTGTTCTTCTCCTGTTTTGCGCAGGGTCTGGTCTATGTGATTCAGACCGGGCGTTATCTTTATCCCACGGCTATTACGATTTACAACCATTACGCCCAGCTGCGCTAGCTCGGGTGCGTCTAGAAAGAGGTATTCCATGGCCGACGAGACCATGACCGACGAGCAGATTCTTGAGGGTGTGGAGCACAAGAGCTTCGCCGCCACGTCCGACCGCACCGCCGCCTCGCTGTCCGCGAGCGGTGTCGCCGCCGAGGATGTCGCCCGCGCCGCCGCGCAGGCCGCCTACGACAAGAAGGGCGAGGACGTGCAGGTGCTCGACCTGACCGAGCTTTCCGATGTGTGCGACTACTTTGTGCTCGCCACCGGTACCAACAACCGCCAAGTCGATTCGATCGTCGACGAGATCGAGGAGAAGGTCGCCGAGGCTTGCGGCGAGCATCCGTTCTCCATCGAGGGCCGTGAGCAGAAGACCTGGATGCTCATGGACTACGGTTCTGTTGTCGTCCACGTCTTCACTCCCGAAGCCCGCGACTTCTACCGCCTAGAAAAGCTCTGGGGCGACGCCCCCCAGCTCCCCCTCAACCTCCTCTAGTAGCTCATTTGAGACGGGGTTTAGCTAACCTCACGCATATCGCCGGGCAGTTGCGGTTTTCCGCAGCTACCCGGCTTTCTTTTTACCCAAAGGTGGTTAATCGTTGAAGCGGGATTGGCGGCCGAAGGATAGGGCGGTGTCGCCGAATTTGTCTCGGACGGCGTCGATGGCGACGGAGAGGTCGCGGCGGTCGCTGGATTGGGCTCCGCGGTCATCGATCTCGCAGAACAGGTCGGTTTGGATCCCGCCTTGGTGATCGAAATCGCTCATGCCGATGCCAGCTAAGCGAACATGCATGCCTTCCTGCCAGATGTTGTCGAGCAGTTCGAGTGCAACCGCCACGAAGATGTTCTCATCGTCGGTCGGATGAGGCAGCCGCCGCTGCGCCGTTCGCCCGCTTCCATACGAATACTTGAGCTTGAGCGTCACCGTGGCGCCCGTTAGTCCCTGACGGCGCAGACGGCGTCCCACTGACTCTCCCAACAGTGCAATCGCCGCTTCGATGTCCCCACGCTCAGTCAAATCTTTCGCAAAGGTGCGCTCATTGCTCACCGATTTAACCTCGCGTTCCTCATCAAGACTCGTGACTTCGGAAACCTCGAGTCCCAGAGCACGCTGGCGCATGCGTACGCCGTTGACACCAAAAATAGAGGCCAAGGTGGATTCCGGTGCACGTGACAGCTCGCCGAGCGTGTAGATGCGCATGCGGCGCAGTCGCTCTTCGGCCGAGCGCCCGATGCCGCTCATGGCAGATACCGGCAGCGCGGCCAAAAAGCGCTGTTCGGTTCCGGGACGCACGATGGTCAATCCAAACGGCTTGTCCCGCTCACTTGCGATCTTTGCGACCGTTTTGTTGCAGCCGACACCGATGGAGCAGGTCACGCCGAGCGCTGCCACGCGGTCGCTTATGCGTCGTGCAACCTGCAACGGGTCTTCGGGCGCAAAGCGACCCGGTGTGATATCGATAAAAGCCTCGTCGATGGATACGCGCTCAACGCGCGGGGTCTCGTCGGCGAGAATCGCCATGACCTGCGCGCTGACCTCGCGGTAGCGATCAAAATGCCCATGCGTCCAAATGGCCTGCGGACACAGGCGCCGTGCCTCGGCCGAGGGCATGGCGGAATGCACGCCAAAGCGACGCGCCTCGTAGGAGCAGGTCGATACAACACCGCGAGAATCGGCGTCACCGCCCACGATGAGCGGCTTGCCGCGCCACTCGGGGTGGTCGAGCATCTCCACGCTCGCAAAAAACGCGTCGAGGTCCATGAGGCCCACCGCCGGTCCCGTCCAGGGCGGCGGCGTGACGCCCGCAGCATCCTCATAACCGTATGTATGTTCGCGTCTTTTCATGGCATGAGTATACCGCGCAGCTCATGTGGGGTGCGTGGATGTGCTTGCAAATCGCGAATTCTTGTCTAAGATATGGATTTGCCTTCGACTACACCGAAGAAGTTGGTCTCACGGACTTCACCTGCCCGCGTCGATGGCGTATTATATTCAAATGTTTGTTTGTAGTTGCAGCCTAAAGCTGCTTGGTTGGAGGAGTTTCCTTTGGCAGTCAAGATTCGCCTTGCTCGTCACGGCGCTAAGAAGCGTCCGTACTACCGTGTCGTCGTCGCCGATTCCCGCGCCCCGCGTGACGGTCGTATCATCGAGGAGGTTGGCCGCTACAACCCGATGACCGCCCCCAAGACCATCAACCTCGATCTCGAGAAGATCGCCGACTGGCAGGCAAAGGGTGCTCAGCTCACCGACGCTGTCGTCGCTCTGGTCAAGGCCGCCAACGAGGGCGAGAAGACCGAGACCGTCGTCAAGAAGTCCAAGAAGCAGCTCGCCAAAGAGGCCGAGGCCGCTAAGGCTGCCGCTGAGGCCGCTGAGGGCGCCGAGGAGTAAATCGTGCCTGAGGTTGACGCTGCACAGCTCGAGGGTGAGGCAATGCTCTCAGATCGCATCGCCGATCTCGTCGAATATCTCGTTGTTCAGATCGTCGACGACCCGGATTCCGTGAGCCTTGAGGTCATCGATGGCGAAGACGCCTCTACTATTGAGGTTTCGGTTGCCGAGGATGACGTCGCTAAGGTCATCGGCCGTCGTGGCCGTACCATCAAGGCCATTCGCACGCTCGCCCGTGCACTGGCCGCTCGCCTCGACACTGCAGTCGAGGTAGAGGTTCTGGGCTAGGACCTTGAGGTCCCAGTACAAAAACATCGCCCGTGTGGTCAAGCCGCACGGAAGGAAGGGGGAGGTCCTCGCGCAGCCGCTGCGGGGGCTTCCTTCTGTATTGGAGCCGGGTATGCGCATCGCCTTGACGCCGCCGGCACTCAAGCGCGACCGCTTTTGCAAGGTCGTGTCCGTCACCGATACGGGCGATGGCGATCTGGTCTTGTTTGAGGGCATTGACGACTTGACGGCCGCCGAGGGCATCACGGGATGCTATGTGCTGGCAAATCGTGACGATTTTGAGCTCGATTCACTCGACGCCGCCTATACCGACCTGATGGGTCGCGAGGTGGTCGATGAGCGCTTTGGCTCGCTCGGCACGATTGTCGAGATTATGTCGACGCCCGCCAACGATGTTTGGGTTGTCGAGGGCGATCGGTACGGCGAGGTACTGATTCCCGTGATCGAGCAGGTTGTGCTCGATCTTCCCGATCAGGGGGCAATTTCCGTCCACGTTATGGATGGTTTGATCGATATGGACAAGTAGGGAGGACAACATGCTGATCGAGACCCTTTCGGTCTTTCCCGAGATGTTTGAGCCCGTCATGTCCACGTCGATTTTGGGCCGCGCCCGCAAGGCCGGCCTTTTTGATTTTAAGGCGTATAACCTGCGCGACTGGACGCACGACCGCCATCGTACCGTCGATGACGAGCCGTACGGCGGCGGGCAGGGCATGCTCATGAAGGTCGAGCCTATTGCCGAGGCCGTCGAGGCCATTAGCGCAGAGGGTCCCAAGCCCACTGTGGTGTTTTTTACCCCCTGTGGCGAGCCTTTTACGCAGCATGTGGCCGAGCGCCTACTCAAAAGTGAGCGCCTGCTGTTTGTGTGCAGTCGCTACGAGGGCGTCGATGAGCGCGCGTATGCGTATGCCGACGAGCGCCTGTCGATCGGCGACTATGTGCTCACGGGCGGCGAGCTCCCCGCCATGGTCGTGGCCGATGCTGTCGTTCGCCTCATCCCCGGCGCCCTGGGCGATGAGATGAGCAACGTGGATGAGTCCTTCTCGACTGCCGAGGACGGTGGCCTGCTCGAATATGCGCAGTACACCCGCCCCGCCGAGTTCAACGGCGAGGGTGTGCCCCCGGTGCTCGTGAGTGGCGATCATGCCAAGGTTGACGCCTGGCGCCGTAAGAATGCCATTGAGCGTCCCTGCCGCTGGCGACCCGATCTGATCGAGACGGCACGGCTTACGCCCGAGGAGCGCGTGTACGCGCAAGAGATTTTGGACGCGTCGTATTCGCTAAGCGAGGAGTGAGAATGGTTCCATCGCAGCATTCCGTGCTAAAGGGTGCCTTTGAGTGGATCGTGGTCGTCGCGATTGCGCTCGTCGCCACCTTTTTGATTCGCTCGTTTGTGGTTGAACCCTTTGTGGTGCCTACCGGCTCCATGGAGTCTACGATCGAGATTGGCGATCAGATTCTGGCGCAAAAGGTGAGCCTCGAGCTCGGTCAGCCCGTCAAACAGGGCGATATTGTGGTATTCCACAACCCCGATGGCACCTCCGAGCACGATGTTCTCGTCAAGCGAGTTATTGCCACGGCCGGCCAGACGGTCGACCTTCAGGACGGCAAGGTCGTCGTCGACGGCCAGGCGCTCGATGAAGACTATACGACCGGCATGAGCTGGCCGCTTTCGGTCCAGGCGCCCGCTGCTCAGGTGAGCTATCCTTACACCGTCCCTGACGGGTGCGTGTGGGTGATGGGCGACAACCGCGAAAACTCTGCCGACTCCCGCTACTTTGGCCCGGTCGACCGTTCGGACCTGATCGCCGTGGCGCTTGTTCGCTACTGGCCGCTCAACCGTATCGGCGCTATCGACTAAAAACCGCTATAGTACAGTACCTAACCGTGTAATCGTTTCGACAAGGGGATATTAGAGGCATGAACGCTTCATCGCTTTCCTTCCAAGACATCATCCTGCGTCTCCAGCAGTACTGGGGCGAGCAGGGCTGCGTCATTATGCAGCCCTATGACTCCGAGGTCGGTGCCGGTACCTTCCACACCGCGACCACGCTGCGCTCGCTCGGTCCCGCCGAGTGGCGCACCTGCTATGCGCAGCCCTGCCGCCGTCCCGCCGACGGCCGCTACGGCGAGAACCCCAACCGCATGCAGCACTACTATCAGTTCCAGGTGCTCATCAAGCCCTCGCCGGTTAACGCCCAGGAGCTCTACCTGGGTTCGCTGGCCGCCATTGGCCTGGACCCCAACGACCATGACGTCCGCTTTGTCGAGGACGACTGGGAGAGCCCGACGCTCGGCGCCTGGGGCCTTGGCTGGGAGGTCTGGCTCAACGGCATGGAGGTCACGCAGTTTACGTACTTCCAGCAGGTGGGCGGTATCGAGGTCGACCCCGTGCCCGTCGAGATCACCTATGGCCTGGAGCGTATCGCCATGTACGCTCAGGGCGTCAACTCGGTCTACGACCTGGTGTGGAGCTACCTGCCCGACGGCACGCCCATGACCTACGGCGACGTGTTCCTCGAGAACGAGCGCGAGTTCAGTGCCTATAACTTTGAGGTCGCCAACGTCGAGATGATGCGTCAGAAGTTTGACGACTACGAGGCCGAGTGCCATTCCTGCCTGGAGCGCAAGCTTCCGCTGCCGGCGTACGACTGCGTCATGAAGTGCAGCCACGCTTTCAATCTGCTCGATGCCCGCGGCGCGCTGTCCGCGGTCGAGCGTGCCAACTACATCCTGCGCGTCCGCGCCGTTGCCAAGGCGTGCTGCGAGGCCTATATGGCCGAGGTCGCCGGAGTTAACGAGAATGCCGATCAGGAAGGCGAGGTGGCGTAAGCCATGGCAGACGCTAAGGATTTCCTGTTTGAGATCGGTACGGAGGAAATGCCCTCCGCACCGTTGAACAATGCCGTCAAGCAGCTTGGCACCATGATCGCCAAGGGCCTCGACGAGGCCGGTCTGGCCCACGGCGAGGTCCGCGTGATCTCGAGCCCGCGTCGTCTGGCTGCACTCGTTGCCAACGTCGCCACCGCGACCGATGAGGTTCACGAGGTCAAGCGTGGCCCCGCGGCCAACATTGCCTTCGACGCTGACGGTAACGCCACCAAGGCCGCCCAGGGCTTTGCCCGCAAGTGCGGTGTGGCTGCCGAGGACCTGGTCCGTCGCGAGGACACTGACGGTCGCGAGTATGTGTTCGCCGAGAAGAACATTCCCTCCGTACCGGCTACGCCGATTCTGACCGCTCTGTGCGAGAAGACCATCGCCGGCCTGCAGTGGCCCAACTACCGCAGCCAGCGCTGGGGTCACGAGCATGCGACCTTTGTTCGTCCGGTCCGCTGGATCTGCTGCCTTTTGGGCGAGGATGTTGTGCCCGTGTTGTTTGCCGACGTGACGAGCGGCAACACCACGCGCGGTCATCGCGTACTTGGCCCTGGCGACTATGTGGTTGCCAGCCCCGCTGTTTACGAGCAGGTGCTCGAGGACGCCGGTGTGCTTTCTGCCGAGCGTCGTCGTGAGGCCATCCTTGCCGGTATCGCCGAGGTCGAGGCTGCCCGTCCCGGCTGCCATGTCGATACGCCCAAGAAGGTCTTTGAGGAGGTCATTAACCTCTGCGAGTGGCCGACGGTGCTCGTCGGTACCTTCGATGAGGAGTTCCTCAAGGTCCCGCACGAGATCATCTGCGAGTCCATGCTCACCAACCAGCGCTACTTCCCGATCTATGACGGCGAGGGCAAGCTCACGCGTGAGTTCGTGGTCGTTTCCAACAGCAAGCCCGAGAATGCCGAGCGCGTGATCGACGGTAACGAGCGCGTCGTGCGCGCCCGTCTGGACGACGCAAAGTTCTTCTACGAGGAGGACCTGAAGATCTCCCTCGACGAGTTCCGTGAGCGCCTGGCCAAGGTTGCCTTCCAGGAGAAGCTCGGTAGCGTGCTCGCCAAGTCCGAGCGCATCGAGCAGCTCGCGCTCGCTATCGCCCGCGAGGCTCATCTGGGCGCCCACCTTGCCGCCGATGCCGCTCGCGCCGCGCACCTGTGCAAGGCCGATCTGGTGTCCAACGCCGTCGTCGAGTTCACGAGCCAGCAGGGCGTGATGGGCGGTTATTACGCGACCGCGATGGGGGAGAACGACGAGGTCGCCCACGCCATTCGCGATCACTATCGTCCCCGCTTTGCCGGTGACGAGCTGCCCGAGGGCACCGCTGGCTGCATCGTGGCCTGTGCCGACAAGCTCGATACCATTGCCGGTATCTTTGCCATCGGCGAGCCCCCGACCGGCTCCTCCGACCCCTATGCGCTGCGTCGTTCCGCTATCGGCATCATCAACATCCTGCGCGACCGCCTGCCGATCGACCCCACGTCGCTCATCGACTTTGCGCTCGAGCTCTATAGTGAGCAGGGCATTGAGTTCGACGCCACCGAAGTCGCCCAGCAGGTCCGTGACTTCTTCCATGGCCGCTTGGTGAGCATGGCCCGCGACGAGAAGATTCCTGCCGATACCGTCGCCGCCGTCTCCGCGGTGCACATCATCGCCCCGTCCGTCTTCTTCGCCCGCTGCGCCGCGCTCGACGAGGCCCGCAAGAACGATGCCGAGACCTTCGACAACCTGGCTACCGCCTATGCCCGCGCCGCGCACATCTCCAAGCCCGAGCTGGGTGCGGAGTATGACCGCAGCCTGATGGGTGAGGCCGAGCTCGCGCTTGCCGACGCCTCCGAGGCTGCTCAGACTGCTGTCGATGCCGCCCTCGCTGCCGAGGACTACCCGGCCGCATTTGCCGCCCTTGCCGCCCTGCGCACGCCCATCGACCGTTTCTTCGACGAGGTTATGGTCATGGACAAGGACGAGCAGCTCCGCGATAATCGCCTTAAGCTGCTCAACCGCTTCGAGGCCGTTTTCTCCGGCATCGCCAACATTGGTGAGCTTGCCCGCAAAAAGTAAGCTAGCCTGCGCGTAAGCGCAAAAGGAGCCCCGCATGGATTGCCCGGTCACCGCTCGTCCCACCGTTATCGTTATCTCCGACTCGCTCGGTGATACCGCTTGTGAGGTGGTGCTTGCGGCGTCCGGGCAATTTGATGAAGGGGCTTTTCACGTTTTGCGCCTGCCCAAGGTGACCTCCGTGGAGCAGGTCAAGTCATTTGTGGGGCCGCGCGTCGATGCCGACCATCGCGATATCGCCGTGTTCCACACCATTGTCGACCCGGCCCTTCGTGCTCGTGTGCTCGACTACTTGGGCATGCTGCACATTCGCTCGGTCGACCTGATCGGTCCGACGCTCGCCGTGCTGTCGTCGCTCATCGGTGTGCCGCCCAAGGGCGTTGCGGGCGTGATTCACAAGACCGATGACCGCTATTTTCATCGCATTGAGGCTATGGAGTATTTCGTTGAGCACGATGACGGGCGCGGCTGCGACGATCTGTCGGGTGCCGATATCGTGCTGCTGGGCGTATCGCGTACGTCCAAGACGCCGCTGTCGATGTATTTGGCCTATCAGGGCTACAAGGTTGCCAATGTTCCTTTGGCCCATGGCATGGAGCCGCCCAAGTCGATTTACGAGGTCGACCCGATGCGGTTATTTGGTCTGATTTCGACCGTCGACGTTATTTCTGAGATTCGCGATAGCCGCTTGGGCGATGACTACGCCCGTGCCGTTGCCGGCTCCTATGCCGAGCCCGAGAGCGTGCGCAGCGAGCTCGAGGAAGCTCGTGCCCTCATGAAGCGTCTGGGCTGCTTTGTGGTGCGCACCGACGGCAAGGCGATCGAGGAGAGCGCCTCCGAGATCATTAGCCATCTGGAGGAAATCAAAGAAGCCCGCGCACGCCGCGCCGCCCGTCGGGCCCAACAAACGTAGCCCATTTGGGACAAGGTTGTGTTTGGGTAGCTAATTTGGGACGGGGCTATTTTAGCTACCCATAATCCGGATACGGCTTGGGGCCGAACGCTCGTGTGGGGTAGCTAAAATAGCCCCGTCCCAAATTAGCCACCCAAAGAGACTACCTCAAAATAATGCATGATTATGGTAAAGCGATTTAGCAGTTATTACCGCTTTTGACCTGCAAGTTACTTGCATTGGTATCTTCATAAGGTAACCACCTTTACCTACCGTTTACCGCCAGTTTTAGCACGTTTACCAAACCGCGCATCCTCTGCTCAAGCCCGCTCAAAACCCGCCGTATAGTTCCCTCACGGCCCGCATCCGGCGGGTCGATTCGTTACCACGGTCGTGCGCGAGAGCGCATGGAAGGGGAAGTATCGTGAGCGATTGCAAGAGGGTTTACCGTTTTGGAACCGACGCCCAGGGCACCTGTGTCACTGAGGGCGACAAGTCCATGAACTTCGTGCTTGGCGGCAAGGGCGCAAACCTTGCCGAGATGAGCCGCATCGGTCTGCCGGTTCCCGGTGGCTTTACCATTACCTGCCAGACTTGCGTCGAGTACTCCGGTGCCGGCAACGTCTGGCCCGAAGGCGCACTCGATGAGATCGTTGCCGCCGAGGCAGACCTCGAGGACCGCTGCGGCAAGAAGCTCGGTGACGCCCGTGACCCGCTGCTCGTCTCGGTGCGCTCGGGCGCTCCGTTCTCCATGCCCGGCATGATGGATACGGTCCTCAATCTGGGCCTCAACGACGATTCCGTTCAGGGTCTCATCGCCCAGACGCAAAACCCGCGTTTTGCCTGGGACAGCTATCGTCGCTTTATCCAGATGTTCTCCAACGTCGTCATGGGTGTCGATGCCGACTTGTTCGAGAATGCCCTGACCCAGGCCCGCCTGGTCGCCGGCGTTCGCGTCGACTCCGAGCTTTCGGCCGAGGATTTGCAGGAGCTCGTCGAGACGTTCAAGGGCATCTTCTCCGACAACGTCGAGGCCGCCCTGTATCCCGAGCTCGAGGTCGCCGACGGCAAGCCCGTCTTCCCGCACGATCCGGAGCTCCAGCTGCGCCTTGCTATCCAGGCCGTCTTCGGCAGCTGGATGAACGAGCGCGCCTGCATCTACCGCAAGCAGCACGGCATTTCCTACGACCTTGGCACCGCCGTCAACGTTCAGGCTATGGCATTTGGCAATAAGGGCGAGACCTCGGCGACCGGTGTCGCCTTTACGCGCAACCCGGCCGACGGCACCAAGGAGTTCTACGGTGACTTTCTGGTCAACGCCCAGGGCGAGGACGTCGTCGCCGGCATCCGCAACACCGAGCCCATTGCCGACCTCAAGACCACCCCGGGCCTCGAGTCCGCAGGTGAGGAGCTTGAGTGTGTCTTCCTGACGCTTGAGGATCACTACCGTGACATGTGCGACATTGAGTTTACCATCGAGCAGGGCAAGCTCTGGATGCTCCAAACCCGCGTGGGCAAGCGTACCGCCACCGCCGCTCTGCGCATCGCTATCGAGATGGTCGAGGAAGGCCTCATCACCCGTGAGGAGGCCGTGAGCCGCATCGACCCCGCGCAGCTCGACCAGCTCCTTCACCCGCAGTTCGACTCCTCTAAGAAGTACGAGGCGCTCGCACACGGCCTTAACGCCAGCCCCGGTGCCGCCGTGGGTGAGGTCGTGTTCTCGAGCGATGACGCCGTCGCGCGTTCTGCCGAGGGCCATAAGGTCATTTTGGTCCGCTGGGAGACCAACCCCGATGACCTGAAGGGTATGGTCGCCGCCGAGGGCATCTTGACGAGCCATGGTGGCAAGACGAGCCACGCCGCCGTTATCGCCCGTGGCATGGGTACCCCCTGCGTCTGCGGTGTCGAGCGCTTCCATATCGACGCGGCCGAGAAGGTCGTGCGCATCGAGGGCAGCGACCGCGTGCTGCATGAGGGCGATATCATCTCCATCGACGGCACTCAGGGCATCGTCGTCGATGGCGCTGTCGATTTGGTCTCCGCTGAGCTCACCGGCGATCTGGACACCATCCTGTCTTGGGCCGACGAGATCCGCCTGGACGAGACCGACGGTCACGCCAACCACGTGCGCGTCAACGCCGACAACCCCGAGGATGCCGCGCTCGCGCTCGAGTTTGGTGCCGAGGCCATAGGCCTGTGCCGCACCGAGCACATGTTCCTGGGCGACCGTAAGAACATCATCCAGAGCTTTATCCTGTCTGACGTTGAGGCCGTGAAGCAGCAGGCCCTGTCCGACCTGCTTAAGGTCCAGACCGAGGACTTCCTGGCGATGTTCAAGACCATGTCTGGTCGCGATGTGGTCGTCCGCCTGCTCGATCCGCCGCTTCATGAGTTCCTGGATAATCCTCGCGAGCTCGAGGTCGCCATCACCAAGAAGGAGGCCGCTGGCGCCAGCGAGGAAGAGCTTGCCGTCCTGCGCACCCGCCTGCGTCGTATCGACGGCATGGTCGAGTCGAACCCCATGCTCGGCCTACGCGGCGTGCGCCTGTCCGTCGTCTTTAGCGATCTGCCGCTCATGCAGGTCCGCGCCGTCGCCACGGCTGCCGCCCGCCTTATCAAGGAAGGCGTCGACCCACGCCCCGAGATCATGGTTCCGCTCGTCTCCATCACGGCCGAACATGTCCAGACCCGCGAGGTCATCGAGCGTGTCATCGCCGAGGTATCCTCCGAGGAGGGCGTCGAGCTCAACATTCCCGTGGGCACGATGCTCGAGCTGCCGCGCGCCTGCATGGTCGCCGACGAGATCGCCCAGCACGCCGACTTCTTCTGCTTTGGCACCAATGACCTCACCCAGACGACCTTTGGTTTCTCGCGCGACGACGCCGAGGCCAAGTTCATCCCGCTGTACATGCACAAGAAGATCTTGAAGGATAACCCCTTCGAGACCATCGACACGGCGGTGCTGGAGCTGGTGCGCATGGCTGTCGAGAAGGGCCGCGCCACCAACCCCGGCATGCACTTTGGCGTGTGCGGTGAGCACGGCGGCGACCCTAAGTCTATCAAGGGCCTGTTCAACGTGGCCGATGTGGACTATGTGTCCTGCTCGCCTTACCGCGTGCCCCTGGCGCGCCTGGCCGCCGCTCAGGCCAAGCTCGAGGCCAAGCGTTCCGCCTAACGTTTTGGGTGTAGACGCCTAGTGTAGCCCCCCCTTCATGCCGCCCGTCTCATTCGTGAGGCGGGCGGTTATCATGTGCGGGTTTTGTCTTTTTGTCTGCGTAAAAAATTGTTCTTGCAGCAGAAACCCGCGCGTGTATACTCGAATACGTTTGTTCAACTACGTGCCGGCCAAGGTGGTACGGCACCTCTAGAAGAGTAAGGAATTGCACATGGATTACATCCGCGCAATCGAGCGTCAGCAGATCCGCGAGGACATTCCTCAGGTTCGCGTCGCCGACAACGTCAAGGTTCACTACCGCATTAAGGAAGGCGACCGCGAGCGCATCCAGGTCTTCCAGGGCGACGTCATCCGTATGGCCGGCGCCGGTGCCCGCGAGACCTTCACCGTCCGCAAGATGTCCTTCGGTGTCGGTGTTGAGCGTACCTTCCCGCTTCACAGCCCCAAGATCGCCAAGCTCGAGGTCGTTCGTCATGGTCGCGTCCGTCGCGCCAAGCTGTACTACCTCCGCGACAAGGTGGGCAAGGCTGCTCGCATCCCCGAGAAGCGCTAAGAAGATCGCAGCGTCTGTCCACTCGTTTGGACACAAGGGTCACCTTCGGGTGGCCCTTCTTTTTATCTGATTTGCATGCAAGGAGGGCCTGGTATGGCCAACATGACGAGCTCGGTTTCGGCATCGCAGGTTGCCGGTGAGCTGGCGAGCGCTACGTTTGAGGAGATTCCCGCCCTCGTGGAGCATTATCGCGAGGACCCGCGCCAGCAGGTGATCAAGGCTTGTGAACGCGCCCTCAAACGCCATGCCAAAGAGCTTGCCGAGCGTGAGCGCGTCAATGACATGTACGAGTTTATGCATGAGCTTGGCGGCGATGGGGTGGTCGTTGGTGTCGATGAGGTGGGTCGCGGATCGGTGGCCGGTCCTCTGACGGTGTGCGCCGTCTGTCTTCCTATGGAGCCGCGCGTCTGGGGTATCAACGATTCCAAAAAGCTCACGCCGGCGCGCCGCGAGCTGCTCTCGGTGAAGATTGCCGAGGTGGCGACGGCGATCGGTTTTTGCCATATCGCGCCGAAGGATATCGATGATATGGGCATGGCCCGCGCCATCCGCGCTGCCGTCGCGGGCGCTGTGGCCGATACGGGGCTCGAGCCCGACTGCGTCCTCATGGATGGTAACCCCTTGGGCGCCGTTCCTAACGAGCGCGATGTGGTGAAGGGCGATGCCAAAATCGCCTGCATCGCTGCGGCGTCCATCATGGCCAAGGTCACGCGTGACGAGATGATGGTCGAGTACGACGCCGAGTACCCCGAGTACCATCTGGCAGAGTCGAAGGGCTATGCAAGCCCCGAGCATATCGAGGCCATTCGCAAACATGGACTTTGTCCACTGCACCGCGTGAGCTTTTGCGGAAACTTTTTGCAGACTGAGCGCCTTTTCTAGATCAATTGTGGAGAAAGGGACCCCTAGCGTTTTATAAACCTGCTGGTAGCGGGCCGTGTTCAACGTGATTGTTGCGTACGGCCCATTTTTTGTCGGTATTTGGTCAGCTTTTGGTTTGCATCCGGTACTTACCCGCATGAAAGGTGCCCTCATCATCGGGGCAATGCAGTGTGCGGGAAAGGAGACCCCATGAGTGCCGCAAGCAAAAAGAGCAAGACGCAGCAGCTCAAGGAGCGTTGGGAAAACGGCGAGCTCGATTGCGGGGCGATGACGCCCGAGCTTATCAAGGGACTCAGCCCCCGCGAGCTGGGCATGCTGGGCGAGCTGATCACCATCGACTACTTTAACGAGCGCGGCTACACCTTGCTGGAGCAGGGTTATCGTTGCACCGAGGGTGAGGCCGATCTGGTGCTGCTCGATGAGCTCGACGATGTCGTGGTGATGGCCGAGGTCAAGACCAGACGCGTTGCACTGGATTGCAACACGCGGGTCTTTCCCGAGGAGGCAGTGGACGCCCAAAAGCAACGCCGCTATCGCCGCATCGCAAGTTGCTATCTCATGGAGCATTATCCGCTCAAGGCGATTCGCTTCGATGCCGTGGGCGTCACCATCCGCGGCGGGCATATCGCCGAGATCGAGCATCAGTACAACGCATTCGATTGGCAGGTGTCGTGATGGCGTTCGAGACGTTTGCCGTTCACGCGGCCTGCATCCGCGGCGTCGAGGCGATTCACGTCACGGTCGAGGTCTCGCTTGCCGGTGGCGTTCCGGGCATCCAGATGCTCGGCATTCCGAGTATGGAGGTGATGGAGTCACGCGGTCGTATTCGCTGCGCGATGCGCTCCGCCGGGTTCGAGATTCCGCGCTCGGGCATTACGGTCAATCTGGCGCCCGGCGATATTCGCAAGACCGGTAGCGGCTTTGATTTGCCCATCGCCATTGCGGTATTGGCGGCCGATGGTCAGATTCCCCGCGACAACCTCGATCGTTGTCTTATCGCAGGTGAGCTTGGCTTGGACGGTACGGTGCTTCCTGTCAAGGGCGAGGTGGCGTTTCAGCTATTGGCACGTGATATGGGGCTGTCCTTTATCGCCGGCAGGTCCGATCAGCATGTGCCGCTTGCGGGCGTTGACTGCGGGTTTATCGACCATCTATCTCAGCTTGCCCATGGCATGGGGGACGCCGCGCGGCATTATCTGGATTCTGAAGTGCTCGAGGCGACCTTTGAGCCCGAGCTCGACTATGCCGACGTACTGGGGCAGGAAGTCGCTAAACGCGGCATGGCGCTTGCGGCGGCAGGAGAACTCGGACTGCTCATGATTGGGTCCCCGGGATCGGGCAAGACGATGCTTGCGCGCCGTATGACCGGCATCCTGCCCGAGCTTTCCGTTGAAGATCAACAGGAGGCGCTGTGCATCCATTCGGTTTTGGGTGAGAACATTGATGGCTTGTTGGCGGGGCACCGGCCCTTCCGCAGTCCCCACCACAGTATTTCGACCGCAGGCCTTATCGGCGGGGGACGCCCGGTGCATCCGGGTGAGATCAGCCTTGCTCATGGCGGCGTGCTCTTTTTGGACGAGCTTGCCGAGTTTCCCACGGGTGTGCTGCAGACGCTGCGTCAGCCCATCGAACGCGGCTATGTGAGGATCGTACGCGTCGACGGGGCCTTTACCTTCCCGTCGCGCTTTCAGCTGCTGGCCGCGAGCAATCCCTGTCCCTGCGGCTTTTTGGGCGATCGCGAGGTGCCATGCCGCTGCTCGGCATCGATGGTGGAGCGCTATCGGGCAAAGCTGCGCGGTCCTTTGGCCGACCGTATCGACATGATGATCGATGTGACCCGTCCCGACCCCCAAGTGATTATCGAGGGTGCGGAGGGTATGTCGTCGGCCGAGTTGCGTGACTACGTTGTGCGCGGTCGTGCTTTTCGCGCTTGGCGCGAATCCCGTATGGACGATGCGGACGCCGAGGCCGAGGATGATGAGACGCGGTCCATTGACGGCGTCGTTTCGACCTTTGAGCTCGATGATGCGGCGGAGAAGTGTGTGCTCGGCCTGTCAAAGCGCACGCATCTCACGGGCCGCGGCATCGTGCGCCTGGTGCGTATCGCACGTACCATCGCCGACGTCGCCGAGAGCGAGCAGGTGACGCAGGATCACGTGCTCGAGGCGGCGATGTACCAGGGAAGGAGGGACCAATGATGGCCGAGGGGACCTTCGAGCTGCATCCAGGTGACGCGTTGTATCCCGAGACCGTTTTGGAGCTTTCTGATGTACCCCAGACGCTCTTTGTGCGCGGCAACCCCGAGGTGCTTTCGACGCCTGCGCTCTCCATCATCGGCGCGCGCAAGGCCTCTCCGTATGGTCTTGCCGTGGCAGAGCTTGCGGCAAAGGTGGCGGTCGAGGCGGGAGTGACGGTTGTTTCGGGCGGCGCGGTCGGTTGTGACCAGGCCTCGGGTTGGGCTGCGGTCAACGCCGGCGGCAAACACGTCGTGGTGCTGGGGACGGGCGCCGACGTGGTTTACCCGCGTTCGAGCGCGGGGCTTATTACTCGCACGCTTGATACGGGTGGCGCGATCGTGTCGATCTCTCCGTGGGGCATGGGTCCGCGCAGGTTTGCCTTTCCGCGCCGCAATCGTGTGATCGCGGCCCTGTCGCAAGCCCTCTTTGTATCCGAGGCGGGTATGCCTTCCGGGACGTTTTCTACAGCCGAGGCTGCTATGGATTTGGGGCGCGAACTTCTTGCCGTGCCGGGGTCGATCCTATCGCCCGAGTCGCGTGGCACGAATTACCTCATTGCGAACGGTGCCTGCTGCATCATCGACGAGGAATCTATTGAGATGGCTATTTCACGCATCTACGGCACCCTGCGCTACTCGCGCCCCGATGCTCCCGGTATTGCCGACTTGGATCCAACACGGCAGACCGTGATGCATGCGCTCATCGCCTCTCCGCTCAAGGTCGATGACATCGCGGCGCTCGTCTCGCTCGATGCCGTCGGCGTACTCAAACTCCTAGGTTCGCTTGAGCTCGAGGGTCTTATCGAGCGCATGATGGATGGAAGGTATGCGCCCTCCAAGTTTGCCCTTCACGCCCAGACCCCCTTCGGTCACAATGGAAAACGTGTCAATTAGAAAGGTGTTTGCAGATGCTGTTTGATCAGGTGACGGTTATCGGTGGCGGTTTGGCGGGTTCGGAATGCGCGATCAAGCTGGCAGACCGCGGATTCGCCGTAAAGCTGTGCGAGATGCGCCCCCAGGTGAGCTCCCCGGCCCACCATACCGATCACCTGGCAGAGCTCGTCTGCTCCAATTCGTTTAAGTCGACCCGTCCGGACTCTGCGGCTGGTTTGCTGAAGGCCGAGCTTGAGCGCATGGGCTCGGTCCTGCTCGATTGCGCCCGTCGCGCGGCTGTTCCCGCCGGTGGTGCCCTGGCGGTCGACCGTGTCAAGTTTTCCGAGCTTGTCGAGGCCGAGGTTGCCGCCCGTCCCAATATCGAGATCATTCACGGCGAGGTCACGCGGATTCCCGAGGGTCACGTGGTCATTGCCGCCGGCCCCTTGTGCTCGCCGGCGCTGAGCGAAGAGGTCATGAAGCTCGTCGGTGGCGACGCCCTTGCGTTCTTCGATGCCGCGGCACCGATCGTCGATGCCTCCACGCTTGATATGGACGTGCTGTTCTCGCAGTCGCGCTACGAGGAACAGGGGAGTGGCGACTACCTCAATGCCCCGCTCAACAAGGAAGAGTACGAGGCCTTTATCGAGGCGCTCACCACGGCCGACCGCGTGGTGCTCAAGGACTTTGAGGGCGGCGATCTGTTCCAGGCATGCCAGCCTGCCGAGGAGGTTGCGCGCACCGGCAAGGACGCCATTCGCTTTGGCGCCATGAAGCCCGTCGGCCTCACCGACCCGCGTACCGGACGTCGCCCCTGGGCAGCGATTCAGCTGCGTGCCGAGAACAAGGAGAAGACTGCCTATAACCTGGTGGGCTTCCAGACCAACCTGACCTTTGGCGAGCAGAAGCGCGTCTTCCATATGGTGCCGGGCCTGGAGAACGCCGAGTTCTTCCGCTACGGTGTCATGCACCGCAATACCTTTGTCGACGCCCCGCACGTGCTCGATGGCACCTTTGCCGTGCCCGGTACGAGCGTGCGCCTTGCCGGCCAGATCACCGGCACCGAAGGCTATATGGAGGCCGTGGCGACCGGTCTGCTCGCCGCGCTCAACACCTATGCCGAGGCAATCGAGGCGGAGCCTGTTGAGCTGCCGCGCGTGGGCGCCCTGGGTGCGCTCGTGGGCTATGCGACCGATCCTGCCACCGTGGGCTATCAGCCCATGCACGTCAACTTTGGCCTCGTGCCACCGCTCGAGGACGGCAAGCGCCGCAGTAAGCGCGACCGCTACCAGGCCTATGCGGACCGTGCGCTCGAAGCTCTTGATGCCTATCTGGCCACTCGCCCCGATCTGTTTGGAGGCGACCGGTCATAGCCTTTGACCTGTACGACACCATCGACTCGTTCATCGCCTATATTGCTCGCGTCGAAGGGCTCGCTCCCAACACGGTGACCGCCTACGCTTCGCGGCTGGAGCGTTTCGCTTCATGGTGCGAGCGCGAAGGCGTCGATGCGCGTGCCGCCGACGTACGGACGGTTCGCTCCTATTTGGCCGAGCTGTCGCGTGACCAGGTGGCGGCTCGGACCCTTGCGGCGCACTTGTCTGCCATTCGCTCACTTTATCGATGGATGGCTGCCGAGGGGATCGTTGAGGGCGATGCGGTCTCGGCGATATCCTCGCCCAAGCTCCCGCGTGATCTGCCCGGTGTGCTGACGAACCAACAGGTGGAGGCGCTCCTCAAAGCCCCCGATACCTCAACTCCCGCGGGATTGCGCGATGCGGCGATGCTCGAGCTGCTCTATGCCTCCGGCGCCCGCATCTCTGAGCTCGCGGCGCTCAATGTGGAGTCCATCGCTTGGTCCGAGCGAACGTTGCGACTTTGGGGTAAGGGGAGCAAGGAGCGTATTGTGCCGCTCTATCGGCGTGCTCTCGAGGCGGCCCGTCTCTATATAGAGGAGGGGAGGCCGGAGCTCCTTGCGCAGGCAAGGCGAAGCGACGGCGCAAACGGCGTGCATCCGCTGCTTTTATCGGCGCGCGGCAATCGCATGAGCGCCGCCATGCTCAGGCGGCGGTTCCATACGCTGGCGACGCTCGCCGGCATTCCGGCCGACATCGCCCCGCATGCGATGCGCCATACCTTTGCGACCGACTTGCTCGAGGGCGGTGCGGACCTGCGCTCGGTTCAAGAGCTGCTGGGTCATGCGAGCCTGTCCACGACGCAGATCTACACGCATCTCACGCCCGATCGGCTTAAGCGGGCCGTGGCTCAAGCCCATCCCCGCGGCGAATAGTGGCTGGGACGTCCTGCGCCGCACTCAGGTGTGTGGTTTTGATTGCGGGTTGGCAGGAAGATGCATTCCTGCTATCATTCATCGGGTTGCTTCACGGCAACAGGTTTTTATCACGCACGCGCGGCTACTTCATACCGTGGTGCCCGGGCTTTGGTAGCACATGTCCGGGTTGGTTTTGGAGGATGACCCCGCGCGGAGGCAAACCACAGGAGGTTTAACATGGCTACCAAGATTAATATCCGCACCCTGCTCGAGGCCGGCTGCCACTTCGGTCACCAGACCCGTCGCTGGAACCCCAAGATGAAGCCGTTCATCTTCGGTGAGCGCAACGGCATCTACATCCTCGACCTCAAGCAGACCATCCTCGACGCCGACCAGGCCTACACCTTCGTCAAGAACGTCGCCAAAGGTGGCAACGTGCTGTTCGTCGGCACCAAGAAGCAGGCTCAGGAGGCCGTCAAGAACGCTGCTGAGCGCGCCAACATGCCCTACATCAACCAGCGTTGGCTCGGCGGCATGCTGACCAACTTCGTCACCATCCGCTCCCGCATCAACCGCATGGAGGAGCTCGAGGCCATGGTCGATGACGGCCGCATGGCAGTGCTCCCCAAGAAGGAGCAGGCTGTGCTCGGCAAGGAGCTCACCAAGCTCCAGACCAACCTCGGTGGCGCCCGCGACATGAAGGGTCTGCCCCAGGCTCTCTTCGTCATCGACACCAAGCGCGAGGAGAACGCCATCAAGGAGGCCCAGCGCCTGAACATCCCCGTCGTCGCTCTGATCGACACCAACTCCGATCCCGACGAGGTCGAGTACGGCATCCCCTGCAACGATGACGCTATCTCCGCTGTCACCCTTATGTGCGAGCTCATGGCTGACGCCTGCCTCGCTGGCTCCGGCAAGGAGCAGGTCTCCGAGGCCGAGATGGCCGCTGAGCCCAAGGCCGAGTAAATCAGTCTTAGTTAATTCTTTTTCATCTCTTTGAAAGGAACCACAATGGCCCAGATTACCGCCGCTATGGTCAAGCAGCTTCGCGAGATGACCGACTCCCCGATGATGGAGTGCAAGAAGGCTCTCGTCGAGGCTGACGGCGACATGGACGCCGCTGTCGACGTTCTGCGTAAGAACGGCCTTGCCAAGGCCGCCAAGAAGGCTGGCCGTGAGACCAACGAGGGCGCTGTCGCCGCGTTCGTCTCCGAGGATGGCAAGACCGGCGCTCTGCTCGAGCTCTCCTGCGAGACCGACTTCGTTGGCTCCAACGCCAAGTTCACCGGCTTTGCTTCCAAGGTCGCTGAGGTTGTCGCTACCACCGAGCCTGCTGACGTCGACGCTCTGCTTGAGAAGCCGATGGGCGAGGAGACCGTTTCCTCCGAGCTCACCGAGATGATTCACATCATGGGCGAGAACATGAAGATCTCCCGCTTCGCCGCCCGTAAGGCCGAGAACGGCGCTCTCGCTTCTTACATCCACATGGGTGGTAAGATCGGCGTCCTCGTCGAGTTTGCTTTCGAGAAGGCCGAGACCGCTCAGGCTGAGTCCTTCAAGACCTTCGCTCACGACGTTGCCCTTCAGGTTGCCGCCGTCGCCCCGATCTGCGCTACCCGCGATCAGGTTCCGGCCGAGACCGTCGAGCACGAGAAGCAGATCTACATGGCTCAGGCTGCCGAGTCCGGCAAGCCCGAGGCTATCCAGGAGAAGATGGCTGTCGGCCGTCTGGAGAAGTTCTACAAGCAGTCCGTGCTCACCGAGCAGGAGTTCATCAAGGACAGCTCCCTCACCATCAAGAAGTACGCTGAGCAGGTCTCCAAGGAGCTCGGCGACACCATTACCGTCGTTGCCTTTGACCGTCTGGTCCGTGGCGAGTAAATAAGCTCTTGTAGCTGGTAATGAGCAGGCTGTGGGTTTTACTCACAGCCTGCTTTTTCATGGCTCCCCGTTAAGCCTTTGTTATCATATTAAAAGTCTAATTAAAGGAGGATCGCTTTGTCCGACATCCGATATAAACGCGTGCTTCTGAAGCTTTCCGGCGAAGCACTGATGGGCGACGGCCAATATGGCATTGACCCCAAGGTTACCGACCATCTTGCCAAGCAGGTCAAGGAGCTGCTCGCCGTTGGTCATGAGGTCGGCGTCGTTGTCGGCGGTGGCAATATTTTCCGCGGCATGGCCGGCGCTGCCGGTGGCATGGAGCGTGCTCAGGCCGACTACATGGGCATGCTGGCAACCGTTATGAACGCGCTTGCCCTGCAGGATGCCTTCGAGCATAACGATGTTCCCTGCCGCGTGATGAGCGCTATCCAGATGAACGAGATCTGCGAGCCCTATATTCGCCGTCGCGCCATCAATCACCTTTCCAAGGGCAACGTCGTTATTTTTGCCGCCGGTTCGGGCAATCCGTACTTTACGACCGACACCGCTGCGGCTCTTCGTGCGTGCGAGATCGGCGCCGAGATTCTGATTAAAGCCACCAAGGTTGACGGCATCTACGACAAGGATCCCGTCAAGTGTGCTGACGCCGTCCGGTTTGACAAGATCACCTACCATGAGGTGCTCGTCCGCGGTCTGCAAGTTATGGATTCCACGGCTACGGCACTGTGCCAGGATAACCGTATGCCGATTTTGGTCCTCAACATCGATGGCGAGGACACCGTCAAGCGCGCGCTTTCGGGTGAGCCCGTCGGCACGCTCGTCTATCAGGAGGATTAAGCATGGCAGAGAACATCACCGCCCACATGGACAAGTCGCTCGAGTCCCTCAAGCATAACTTCTCCAAGGTCCGTACCGGTCGCGCCAACGCTAACATTCTGTCCGACATCACCGTCGATTATTACGGTGTTCCCACGCCGGTCACGCAGGTTGCCGCTGTAAAGACCCCCGAGGCCCACATGCTGCTCATCGAGCCGTGGGACAAGGCGCTCATCAACGCTATCGTCAAGGCCATCGGCGCTTCCGATCTGGGTATTACCCCCAACTCCGATGGCACCGTCGTTCGTCTGCCGTTCCCGGCTCCCACCGAGGAGCGCCGTCGCGAGCTCGTCAAGGAGTGCCGCGAGTACGCTGAGCAGGCCAAGGTGTCTATCCGTAACATCCGTCGCGACTTCAACAACAAGCTCGAGCGCGATGAGGAGCTCACCGAGGACGATGTCCGTCGCGAGCAGGCTAAGGTCCAGAAGCACACCGATGAGTATGTCGCCAAGGTCGAGGAGCTTCTGAAGGAAAAAGAAGCCGAGGTCATGGAGATCTAAGGTGCAATACGACGAGCATAAACTGGTCGAGTACTTTGCCGACGCCCCTGCGGGCGTCGGTTTTTCCGACCTTGACCTCAATAACATTCCGCATCATATCTCATGCATCATGGACGGCAACGGTCGTTGGGCCACGTCGCGCGGTCTTGCACGCACTGAGGGCCACAAGGCGGGTATCGTCTCCCTTCGCGAGATCATTACCGCCTGCGTGCGTCTGGGCGTCGACGTGCTTTCTGCCTATGCGTTTTCTACCGAAAACTGGAACCGCCCGCAGCATGAGGTCAACGTCTTGATGCATCTGTTTGCCAAGACGTTTATCGACGAGCTGCCGCTTCTGAAGCGCGAAAACGTGCGCGTTGTCTTTTTGGGTGACATTTCCGCGCTGCCCAAGAAGACCCGCGACGTTTTTGAACGCGGTCTTGCCGAGTGCGCCGATCACACCGGTATGACGCTGGCGCTTGCCGTCAACTACGGCGCGCGTGCCGAGATTACCCGCGCTGTCCGTCAGATTGCGCTCGACGCTGCCGCCGGTAAGATCGATCCTGCCGCAATTGATGATGACATGGTTGCTTCCCACCTCTATACCGCCGGTCTTCCCGATCCTGAGCTTGTGATTCGCACCTCTGGTGAGCTGCGCCTTTCGAACTATCTGCTGTGGCAGGTGGCTTATTCCGAGTTCTACGTCACCGATACCTATTGGCCCGACTTTGATCGCTGGGGCCTCGTCGACGCCATTTTGGCCTATCAGGGCCGTGACCGTAGGTTTGGTGGACTGAGCAAGACCGAGGAGGCTTAATCGTGTCCGATCGTCCCAAGGGATCTGCTCCCAAGACGCCTGCGCGCAAAGCTGGCACTGCGGGAGCGCCTGCAGCGAAGAGTGGCACCGGTTCGTGGCTGGCGGGCTTTATTACCCGTGCCGCCGCCGGTATCGTCTACGCCGTCGTCTTTATCCTGTGCCTGGTTTTGGGTATCGTGCCCACGGCCATCTTTGTTTCCGTCATGAGCGGTCTATGCTGCTATGAATTTTTCCGTATGACAAGGCTCGATGGCAAGATGGCGAACGAGCGTATGGGTATCGCTGCCGCCGTGCTCTTTCCGCTGTCGGCGTTGGGCGATTCGATGTTGTTGAATGCCCTGCTTTTTGCCCTGATGCTCGCGGCGGGCATTTGGTATGTCTGGTCGCCGCGTACCCGCATATCTGATGTGGCCGTGACGCTCATGGGTCCCATCTACACTGGCTTTATGCTGTCGGCTATCGTGCTGCTGCGCGATTCCGTGCCCGGTTTTGCCGGCGCTCTGCTTTCGGTGGGCGTTTGCGCGTCCCTTTGGGTCTCCGATTCGTTTGCCTACATCGTGGGCAGCCGTATCGGCAAGCACAAGATGGTTCCCAAGATCTCTCCAAAAAAGAGCTGGGAGGGGTTTGTTGGTGGCATCCTGGGCTCGGTTTTGATTTGGCTCATCCTGTGGGCGACGCACTTCTACAAGCTCAGCCTGCCCTATGCGCTGCTGTGCGGCGTGGTCGTGTCCGTCCTGGGCGTTATCGGCGACCTCATCGAGTCACGCATCAAGCGTGGCGTGGGCGTCAAGGATTCCGGCAATCTTATCCCGGGCCATGGCGGCATGCTCGATCGTAGCGATTCGCTTATCTTCGGCTGCATTACCGCGCAGCTGCTTTTGATGATTGGAGGCGTGCTGTAATGTCATTCCAGACGACGTATGGCCCCGATGGACGCCTCCGTGTTGCCATCCTGGGTTGTACGGGCTCTATCGGCACCCAGGCGCTCGATGTGTGCCGCCAGCATGCCGATCGCCTACAGGTGACGGCGCTGTCCGTTAATTCCAGCACCTCGGAGCTCGTTGCCGCTGCCCGCGAGTTTTCGGTTCCGGCGGTTGCCGTGGCCGATGTCGCTCATGGCGATGACGCCGTGCTGCAGGAGTTGCCCGAGGGAACGAAGCTCGGCGTTGGCGCGCAGGCGGTTTGCGAGCTCGCGCGTCGCGACGATGTCGACTGCGTGCTCGTCGCTATTGTGGGCGCTGCCGGTCTCGAGGCGAGCCATGCGGCCTTGACCTCGAATAAGCGCCTTGCTCTTGCCAACAAGGAGTCCCTCGTCGTCGGTGGCGACTTGCTTATGCCGTTGGCGCAACCGGGCCAGCTTATTCCGGTCGACTCTGAGCACTCAGCCATTTACCAGTGCTATCTGGGGGAGAACCCGCGCGAGGCTCATTGTATTTGGCTCACCTGCTCGGGCGGTCCGTTCTTTGGCCGCACGCGCGACGAGCTCGATTGCGTGACGCGTGTCGATGCCCTCGCACATCCCACGTGGGCCATGGGTGCCAAGATCACTATCGACTCCGCTACCCTCATGAACAAGGGCCTGGAGCGTATTGAGGCCATGCATCTGTTTAACTGCGACCTCGATTTCATTAACGTGGTCGTGCAGCGTCAGTCCAAGATTCACTCTATGGTCGAGTTCGCCGACGGCTCCGTGATGGCGCATCTCGGTGCTTCCGACATGCGTATTCCCATCCAGTTCGCGTTCTCGTATCCCGAGCGTTGGGATACCCCGGCGCCTCGTATCGATTTTCGCGAGTTGGGGCAGCTCACGTTTGATGCTGCCGACATGGATACCTTCCGCTGTCTGGCACTGGCCGAGCGTGCCGGCAAGACGGGTGGCACCATGCCGTGCGTGCTCAATGCCGCCAACGAGGTCGCCGTCGATGCCTTCCTGCACGATGGCTGCAGCTTTACCGATATCGATCGCATTGTGGAATCCTGCATGGATGCCCACGATATTCAGGCGGTCGATTCGTTTGAGCAGCTTCGCGACATCGATGCGTGGGCGCGTGAAAAGGCTGCGCAGGTGCTCGTCGCAACCCGTTCCTAACCCATAAGGATTGCTTTTTCGTTTTATGGATACTGTTCTGAGCGTTCTCTCATCGGTCTTTTGGGGCCTGCTGATGCTTTCCGTCCTCGTGTTTTTGCACGAGGGCGGCCACTTTTTGGCGGCTCGTGCCTGCGGCGTCCGTGTGACCGAGTTCTTTTTGGGCCTGCCGTGCCGCTTTGACATCCATTACACGTCGCGTCGCATTGGAACCAAGTTTGGCGTGACCCCGCTGCTGCTGGGTGGCTACGCTGCCATCTGCGGTATGGATCCGACCGATGTCTCGTGCGCCGATCGCGTGCTCGCGGCTATTTACCGTCATGGTCGCGTGAGCGTGGCAGACCTTGCTGTCGAGCTCGAGCTTTCCGAGGAGGATGTGATCGAGGCTTGTGCTCTGTTGCTGGGCTGGGGCTCCATCGCACCTTGGTATGAGGAAGGGGAGAAGCCCTCGCCGAGCTACTATCCCACCAAGTATCAGACGCTGCCGCGAGACACTGAGGGTTACACCACCTTTGACGGCCGCCGGTTCGATCGTGAGCATGCGACTGCCGAGGGCGATGTGTGGGAGCTGCCGTGCGGCGAGGCCGAGTTCCTTGCGCAAGAACGTTCGCACACCTATCTTGGCCAGGGCTTTCTCAAGCGCGCCTTTATGCTGCTCGCGGGCATTCTCGTCAATATCCTGACGGGTTTTTTGCTCCTTATGAGCATCTATTCCATTGCGGGTGTCACCGTGCCGATCGATACCAACGTGATCGGTCAGGTTGACGAGGGGTCTATTGCAGCCGCGGCGGGAATCGAGGGTGGCGACGCGATCCTTTCGGTCGACGGAGTATCGTGCTCTACCTGGATGGACGTTTACGATGCCATCGGCAAGGCTGCCGGTAAGGACGATATCGCCATCGAGTACGAGCGTGACGGCAAGCGGCATTCGACCACGGTTGCACTCAAAGAGGACGAGCGCCTAGGTGTGTATGCCTCTACGCAGGTGGTCCGTTTAGACCCCATCACGTCGGCTCGTCTGTCCTTCTCCTATGTCGTGCAGACAGCAGAGGGCGTGATGCGCCTGCTCCAGCCGCAGCACACGATGGAGATCCTCGATCAGTCCTCTTCGATCGTGGGTATTAGCGTTATGTCCTCGCAGGCTGCTGCTGCCGGCCCTGCCACGTTCCTTTCGTTTGCCGCCCTCATTTCGTTCTCGCTTGGTTTTATGAACCTGCTGCCCATCCCACCGCTCGATGGCGGCAAGCTGGTCATCGAGATCATTCAAAAGATTGCGGGCCGCGAGCTTCCGCTCAAGGTCCAGACGATTGTGAGCTATGTGGGCATCGCGCTCTTTGCGCTGTTGTTTGTCTATATGCTTCGTTCCGACGTCCTTCGATTTATTCTGTAGGGGAGTGGTTGGACTGTCTTTATCCCATCCTTTGCCTCGCGAGCTGACGCGTCCCGTGCATGTGGGCGGCGTGCAGATCGGTGGCGGCGCGCCGGTGGTGGTCCAGTCCATGACCTGCACCGATACCGCTGATGCCCAGGCAACGCTTGCGCAAGTGCGTGCTTTGGCGCAGGCTGGCTGCGATATCGTGCGCGTGAGCGTGCCCACCGAGGCCGCGCTTGAGGGTTTCCGCACCATCTGTGCCGAGTCTCCAGTGCCGATTGTCGCCGATATCCACTTTAACCATAAGCTTGCCATTGGTGCCGTTGAGGCCGGTGCCGCCAAGCTGCGCATCAATCCCGGCAATATCGGCGATTGGGCCAAGGTTGACGCGGTGATCGATGCTGCGGGTGCCGCGGGCTGCGCGATTCGTATCGGCGTCAATGCCGGTTCACTTGAGCAGGATATCGCCGAGCGTGACGACCTCACGCAGCCCGAAAAGCTCGTGATGTCGAGCGAGCGTTTCGTCAAACATTTTGAAGACCGCGGCTTTACGAACATTGTGCTTTCGGCCAAGGCCCATAGCGTGCAAACGACGCTCGATACCTATCGAGCCCTGTCGCGTGAGATTCCCCACGTTCCGCTTCACTTGGGCGTAACCGAGGCGGGTACCAAGCTGCAGGGCACCATCAAGAGTTCGGTGGGTCTTGGTATCCTGCTGTCTGAGGGTATTGGCGACACCATGCGCGTCTCGCTTACGGCCGATCCGGTTGAGGAGCCGCCGGTCGCCTGGGGAATTTTGCAGTCGCTGGGCCTGCGTCGCCGTGGTCCCGAGATTGTCTCGTGCCCCACGTGCGCCCGCTGCCAGGTTAACCTGATCGCAATCGCTGAGGAAGTAACCGAGCGACTTAAGAACTATGCCGCGCCGCTTTCGATTGCCGTCATGGGATGTGCCGTTAATGGCCCCGGTGAGGCTTCTGATGCCGACCTGGGCGTTGCTTGCGGACGTGGTCAGGCTCTGCTCTTTTCGCATGGCCAGATCATTGGTAAAGTAGCTGAGGATCAAATTGTCGACGCGCTTATGGCCGAGGTCGACAAGCTTATTGAGGAGAAATAAATGACTCGAGCAATGTATATGTCTAAGCTCTATGCACCGACGCTCAAAGAGGATCCGGCCGACGCCGAGCTTGCAAGCCATCGTCTGCTGCTTCGTGCCGGTATGATCCGCAAGGAGGCCGCCGGCCTGTATTCCTATCTGCCGCTCGCTTGGCGCTCGATTCGTAAGATCGAGAATATCGTGCGTGACGAGATGGATGCTGCCGGCGCCCAGGAGCTCATGATGCCCATTATGGTCGATGCCGAGCTGTGGCGTGAGTCCGGCCGTATCGATGCCTATGGCAAGGAGCTCGTGCGCTTTGATGACCGTCACGGTCGCGAGTTTGTGCTGGGCCCCACGCATGAGGAGACCGTCACGGCCCTGGTGCGCAACGAGCTGCGCTCCTATAAGCAGCTGCCCGTCAACCTGTACCACATTCAGGACAAGTTCCGCGATGAGTTCCGTCCCCGCTTTGGCCTGATGCGTGGTCGTGAGTTCATCATGAAGGACGCCTACAGCTTCTCTGCCACGCAGGAGAGTCTGCAGGAGGAGTACGACAAGATGAAGCAGGCCTACGCCAACATCTGCGAGCGCTGCTACATCAAGGCTCTGCCCGTTGTCGCCGACTCCGGCGAGATCGGCGGCGACACCTCCGTCGAGTACATGGCGCTGGCCGACGCCGGCGAGGCTTCGCTCGTCTACTGCGACGATTGCGGTTTTGCTGCCGATGACGAGGCTGCAAGCACCAAAGTCGTTGTTACCGAGGGCCCCGGCGACGGCACGCTCACCAAGGTCGAGACTCCGGGCATGGGCACCATCGAGGCTGTCGCCAAGTTCTTCGGCTTCCCCGAGAACGGTACGCGCAAGTCGCTGGCGCTCATCGACGCCGAGGGCAAGCCGGTCGTGGCCATTGTCCCGGGCGACCACGAGCTCAACGATTGCAAGGCCGAGCATGTCTTTGGCAAGGGCTATCGCATGATGACCGACGAGGAGCTCCAGACCTACGGTCTGCACAAGGGCTTTATCGGACCGGTGAACCTGCCCGAGGGCATCCGTCTGGTGTGCGACGAGAGCCTGCGTGAGTCTAAGCAGTGGGCCTGTGGCGCCAACGAGGTCGACTACCACTTTACCGGTGCCTGCCCCGAGCGCGACTTTACCGTCGATGAGTGGGCCGACCTGGTCACCGTCGTCGCCGGCGATCCCTGCCCGCACTGCGGCAAGCCGCTCTCCGCTGCTCGCGGTATCGAGGTCTCCCAGGTGTTCCAGCTGGGCACCAAGTATTCCGAGGCCATGGGTGCCACCTTTATGGACGAGGACGGCAAGGAGAAGCCGCTCATCATGGGTTGCTACGGCGTGGGTGTGTCCCGCTCGCTCGCTGCCGTCGTGGAGCAGCACAACGATGAGCACGGTATCGTCTGGCCGGTCTCCGTTGCCCCGTACGAGGTCGCGGTGATTCCGCTCGATCCCAAGAAGGAGGAGTGCGCTACCGTTTGTGAGCAGATCGTCGACGGTCTGTGCGCCGAGGGTATCGAGGTCGTCGTCGACGACCGCGATGAGCGTCCCGGCTTTAAGTTTGCCGATAACGACCTCATGGGCTTCCCGTATCAGGTGGTTTTGGGCAAGCGCGGTCTTAAGAATGGCACCGTCGAGCTCAAGGACCGTGCCACGGGTGAGCGCGAGGACGTGGCGATTGACGAGATCGTCGCCAAGGTTGCCGAGCTTGTTAAGGCTGCCCGCCGCTAATCGGCGATTTCGCTTGTAGTTCGATATACGGGACGGCCCCGCATTTCTCCAGATCGGGGAGATGTGGGGCCGTCCTTTTATCTTGTGGCATCCTCGATATCTAAAAGGAAAACCCCACGGCCCATGCGAGCTGCGGGGTTTCCCTTTTGTGCCTCCGATGCGAAATAAATCGCTCAGATATTACTGATAATCGACGACGTCGATCCAGTTCTTAAGGAACTCATCGTTCACGTTGCGCTTACGAGCGAGCTCGGAAGCGGCGACGATGCTCGTCCACTGACGCACGACCTGCATGGGCATGTCGGCGCGGTCGCAGTAGAGCTCCAGGTAGGCCTCGGCCTGGTCCTTGCTGCTGAGGGCAAAGAGCAGGTAGGTGGTGGCAACGTCGGCAGCAGGGGAGCCCTGGGTGGCATGTGCCCAGTCGCAGACGTACAGCTGACCGTCGTCGCCAACGATGACGTTGGAGGGGTTGAAGTCGCCGTGGCAGACCTTGAACTCCTTGGTCATGCCGTCCAGACGCTCCTGAAGGTTGTAGCGCGTGGTGGCATTGAGCTGATCAAGGCTGTCGATCATGCGGGCGAACTTGTCGCGCTGACGGTTGAGCAGCGGGGAGGTGTAGCCGTGGATCTCGATCTGGAGGTCGACGAACATCTCGAGGTACTCACCAAAGCGCTGGGGCTCGGCAGTCATCTTGTCGGCGAGGGTGGTGCCAGCGACCTTCTCGGTCACAAGCGCCCAGCCGTTGGCGTTCTCGAGCTGAGAAACCTCGAGCGCCTTGGGGCTGCGGATGCCGCACTCATTGATGCGGGCAAGATTCAAAGCCTCGTTGAACACGTCGGAGACGGGCTTGGTCTCGTTAAAGACCTTGACAATCTTGTCGCCCAGGTCGTAAACGACCTTGTTGCCACGACGGACGAGCTCGGTCTTGGAATCGGGAAGCAGCATGATTGCATCCTTTCAACGATGCGATAGAAGCAACGGCGGGGGCGTGCGTACACCCGTGCACCCCCGCCGCAAATAACCGTGCTAAAGACTAGCAGACGGCGTAGTCCTGGGGCTCGCGGCCATAGTAGGCGTCCAGGTAGAGCTCCTTGATCTCGCTCATGAGCGGGTAGCGCGGGTTAGCGCCGGTGCACTGGTCGTTGAATGCCTGCTCGGTCATCTCGTCGAGGGTGTCGAGGAAGTACTGCTCGTCAACACCGTAGTCGGCGATGGTCTTCTTGACGCCGATGAAGTCCTTGAGCTCCTCGAGCTTCGTGATGAAGTTCTCGAAGACCTCCTTGTCGTCCTTGCCCTCGATGCCGCAGTACTTGGCCATCTCGGCGTAGTTGTGCAGCGCGTTGGGGTAAGGATACTGGGAGAACGTGCCCATCTTGACGGGAGCCTCGGCGGCGTTGTAGCGCATGACGCGCGTCAGGATGATGGCGTTGGCGATGCCGTGGGGCAGGTGATGGAAGGCGCCGAGCTTGTGGGCCATGGAGTGGTTGAGGCCCAGGAAGGCGTTGGCGAAGGCCATACCGGCCATGCAGGAGGCGTTGTGCATCTCCTCGCGGGCGTGCGGGTCCTTGGCGCCGTTCTCGAAGCTGGAGGGCAGGTTCTCGAAAACGAGCTTGGCAGCGCGCTCGGAGAGGCCCTTGGTGTAGTCGGAAGCCATGATGGAGACATAGGACTCGATGGCGTGGGTCATGACGTCGATGCCGGAGGCAGCGGTCAGGCCGCGCGGGGCGGTCATGCAGTTGTCGGCGTCGACGATAGCCATGTTGGGGAGCAGCGCGTAGTCGGCAAGCGGCCACTTGATGCCGGTCTCCTTGTCGGTGATGATGGCGAACGGCGTGCACTCGGAGCCGGTACCCGAAGAGGTCGGGACGGCGACGAAGTAGGCCTTCTTGCCCATCTCGGGGAAGGTGAAGATACGCTTGCGGATGTCCATGAAGTCCATGGCCATGTCCTCAAACTTGCACTCGGGGTGCTCGTACATCATCCACATGATCTTGCCGGCGTCCATAGCGGAGCCACCGCCGACGGCGATGATGACGTCCGGCTCAAAGAGAGCCATCTGCTTGGCGCCGCGACGTGCGCACTGCAGCGACGGATCGGGCTCGACGTCGTAGAAGCAGTCGTGGGCGATGCCCATCTCGTCGAGCTTGGCCTCGATGGCGCGGGTGTTGCCATTCTTGAAGAGGAACTGGTCGGTGACGATGAAGGCGCGCTTCTTGCCCATGACGGTGCCGAGCTCGTCGAGAGCGACGGGCGTGGAACCCTTCTTGAAGTAGACCTTCTCGGGAGCGCGGAACCACAGCATGTTCTCACGGCGCTCGGCCACAGTCTTAACGTTGATCAAGTGCTTCACCCCAACGTTCTCGGAGACGGAGTTGCCGCCCCAGGAGCCGCAGCCCAGGGTCAGAGACGGCTTCATGCCAAAGTTGTACAGGTCACCGATGCCGCCATGCGAAGACGGGGTGTTGATGACGATACGGCAGGCCTTCATGACGTGCTCGAACAGGCTGATCTTCTCGGCCTGGGCGGGGTGCACGTACAGAGAGGCGGTGTGGCCCGGGCCACCGGCGAGCACCAGGTGCTCGGCCTTGTCGACGGCCTCCTGGAAGTCCTTGGCGTGATACATGGCCAGGACCGGGGAGAGCTTCTCGTGGGAGAACTCCTCCTTGGCCGGATCGGTGGAGGTGACCTCGGCGATCAGGATCTTGGTCTTAGCGGGAACCTCGATGCCGGCGAGCTCGGCGATCTTGGCGGCAGCCATGCCGGGGATGCGGTGATCGAGAGCGCCGTTCTTGAACATGGCGCCACGCAGGGCCTCCATCTCGGCACCCTGCTTGACGAAGTAGCAGCCGCGCTTCTGGAACTCGGCCTTAACCTGGTCATAGATGCTGTCGATGACGGTCACGGACTGCTCGGAAGCGCAGATCATGCCGTTGTCGAAGGTCTTGGAGTGGATGATGGAGTTGACGGCGAGCAGCACGTCGGCGGTGTCGTCGATGATGACCGGGGTGTTACCGGCGCCAACGCCCAGGGCGGGCTTGCCCGAGGAGTAGGCAGCCTTGACCATGCCCGGGCCACCGGTGGCGAGGATGATGTCGACGTCGCGCATGACCATGTTGGTTAGCTCGATGGAGGGGACATCGACCCAGCCGATGATGCCCTCGGGGGCGCCGGCCTTGACGGCGGCGTCAAGCACGAGCTTGGCGGCGGCGATGGTGCACTTGGCGGCAGCCGGGTGCGGGGAGATGATGATGGCGTTGCGGGTCTTCAGGCTGATCAGCGTCTTGAAGATCGCGGTGGAGGTGGGGTTGGTCGTCGGGATGACGGCGCCCACGATGCCGATGGGCTCGGCAATCTTGGTGATGCCGTAGGCCTCGTCGCGCTCCAGGACACCACAGGTCTTGGTGTTCTTGTAAGCGTTGTAGATGTACTCTGCGGCGTAGTGGTTCTTGATGACCTTGTCCTCAAGAACGCCGCGGCCGGTCTCCTCGATGGCCATCTTCGCCAACGGGATACGAGCCTTGTTGGCGGCCATGGCGGCCTCGTAGAAGATCTTGTCGACCTGCTCCTGCGTGTACGTAGCAAAAAGCGCCTGGGCCTCTCGCATCTGAGCGAGCTTAGCCTCAAGCGCCTCTACGTTGTCCACAATTGCGGGAGTAGTGTTTTCCGGTGACTTTTTCACCATTTGTGTCTCCTTGCGATCGGAGATTTACCCTACGCCTTGCATGATAGCAATAAATAATTCGGTGAGTGGTAAGATTCCTGTAAAAGGCACACTAAAACGCTTCAACAAACTGAAACGTTTTAACTAATACAATCTGCCTGCTGCATCGCCCCGCTCATTGGGGACAGGCTTACATGAGTGCTTTCACTCATTTGGGACAGACATCGTTTTGCCATTTTGCCGTTCTGGGCCTGTTATTGCCGCTCATTGGATATATATAGGTTACAGGCTCAGCATTTCGCGTTGCGTCTCTCCTTTTAGGTGTTGCCTGTACAGTTTTGAAAGGAGAGGCTATGCCCCGATGTGCCCGCGCCGTTTCGCTCACCGGCTATTACCACGTCTTTGACCGTGGCAACTCCAAACAGATTATTTTTGAAGATGATTCCGACCGTTATCGTTTCTTATCGGACATCTCGGACAGGTTTGCGCGTCATAAAGTGGCGGTGTTGGCTTGGTGCCTTATGGACAACCACTTCCATTTGATGGTTGGTGACCCATATGACAACCTTTCAAAGGCAATGCAGTGCGCACTGACGGCGTATGCTAAGTATTTCAATGGGAAAACGGGAAGAACGGGCCATCTGTTTGACAATCGCTATTCGCGGGTCGCTGTTGAGACGGACACGCAAGCGGTGCAGCTGCTCGACTATATTCATCTCAATCCCGTGAAAGGTGCGCTCGACTCACTCGAGGCATACCGCTGGTCAAGCTACAAGGCATATCAGCTGGGCTATGATCCCTTTGATATCTGCGATGCGGCCCCCATGCTCGATATTGTCGGAGGCTCCCGTTGCTATTGCGAGCATCTCAAGGAAGTTGCTGGGCGCATCTGGTCAGTGGGGGTTCTTCCACGCCGGCGGATCCCCGATGAGGATGCCCTTGCCGTCGCGCACGAAGTGTTGCCGAGCATAGATCCTGTGCTGCTCAAGGCCCTGCCTCGTCCCGAACGTGATGCGTGTCTGCTGAGGCTCAGGCGGGCGCATCTCACGGTCAAGCAAATTGCCCGTATCACCGGTATCGGCGCTACGAGCGTAACCAAGGCCACCACAGGCTGGAAAGAGGCGGCGTGAGGTATGGATTGGGGCCGATCGAAACGCCGTGAGTTCATCGATGCGCTGCGAGCTTAGGAAAGCGCTCATCTAAGTCTGTCCCCAATGCGTGAAAACACTTATGTAAGTCTGTCCCCAATGAGTGCAAAAGGGCGCCCTCCGTAGGGGAGGACGCCCTTGGTAAGTTCTATGTGAACGCGAGGTCTTTGACCTGGAGAGTCCGAGGTACTTGTTGGTAAGACCTTATTTAGGAGCGCGCAACCTTGCCGGACTTGAGGCAGGTGGAGCAAACGTTCATCTTGCGACGGTGACCATCGACGACGACGTAGACGCGCTGGATGTTGGGGCGGAACTTACGGTTGGTGACGCGGTGAGAGTGGCTGATGGAGCGACCGGCAACGGGGTGCTTACCGCAAACTTCGCAAACTTTGGACATAACTGACCCTCCTTGGGCGACAAACGAACATGTCGCGTTAACAAACAAGCCTGAACTATAGCACAGAAGTCGCTCCCTGTGCGCAATCTACACAGAGATATTCCTCTTTTGGCGATAGTGCGCACGCCACGGCCCTGGACGTAGATCCGATTTGCGTGCAGCAGAGGGGATTATGCCAGCTCGAACCGAGGTTTTCAAGTTCGTCCCACAAATATATATAGGTTTATGGAGCGCCTGCGCCCGTTTATGGATTGCTTTGTATTTATGCTCGCAATTACGCTCGAGGTTGGCTACACTATACCTTGACCATTAAAGGGGTACGAGATACCCACATGGAATTACATAGCTGCCAAAGAGCAGCCCTTCCTGTGGGTGTCTGGTCCGCTTTAAGCGGTCGGGCATCTATTTTTTTGACTGTGTCAGCAGTCAAGACATGTGAGGAAGGAGATCGATGGGCACGACTTCCCCCAAGGCGGTCATCATGGACGAGACCGCCGTCAATCGAGCTATGACCCGCATCGCGCACGAGATTCTCGAGCGCAACGAGGGCTGTGAAGACCTCGCTCTGGTCGGCATCGTCACGCGCGGCGACCTTCTGGCAAAGAAGCTCGTCGAGGAGATCAAGGAGATCGAGGGCGTCGACGTTCCGCTCGGCAGCCTCGACATCAGCTTCTACCGCGATGACTACGCTACCAATTTCGCTCCCGCGATCCACGCCACCAACATTCCCTTTAGCGTCGACGGCAAACGCGTCGTGCTGGTGGACGACATCCTGTATACGGGCCGTACCATCCGCGCCGCTCTCGACGCCGTCATGGACCTGGGTCGTCCGAGCCGCATCGAGCTGGCGGTCCTCGTCGACCGCGGCCACCGCGAGCTCCCCATCTCGCCGGACTTTGTCGGCAAGAACGTTCCCTCGTCGCATGAGGAGAACGTGCACCTATATATGAAAGAAGTCGACGGCCACACCGCCGTCGAGATCAACGACGTCGCGCCGGGTTCCCGCGTGGGCTCCGCGCCGCTGGGAGGTGAGTAGTACCGTGGCGTTCAATCATAAGCACCTGATCGACATTACCGAGTACTCCGAAGAGGACATCAAGCTCATCCTCGAGACCGCCAAGGCGTTCTCCGAGGTCAACGAGCGTGCGATCAAGAAGGTTCCCACGCTCAAGGGCAAGACCATCGTCAACATGTTCAACGAGCCCTCGACGCGAACCCGTAGCTCCTTCGAGCTTGCCGAGAAGCGTCTTTCGGCCGACAGCCTCAACTTCGGCGGCTCCTCGACCTCTACGGTCAAGGGCGAGAGCCTCGTCGACACCGTCGAGACCCTCAACGCCTACAAGATCGACTGCATCGTCGTGCGCGACAAGCACGCCGGCGCTCCCTATATCGTCACGCAGAACTCGCCTGCGAGCGTCATCTGCGCCGGCGACGGCAAGCACAACCATCCCACGCAGGCCCTGCTCGACCTGTACACCATCTGGGAGCACAAGGGTGACTTCCACGGTCTGAAGGTCGCCGTCGTCGGCGATATCGCGCACTCCCGCGTCTGCGGCTCGCTGATCCCCGCCCTTAAGATCATGGGCTGCGAGACCTACGCCGTCGCTCCCGGCACGCTGCTGCCGCCGGCGCCCGAGGTCCTGGGCTGCGACCACGTGACGAGTGACCTCGATTCCGTCCTGCCCGAGCTGGACGTCGTCTACATGCTGCGCGTGCAGCAGGAGCGCCTCGAGGGCGCCCCGTTCCCGACCATTCGCGAGTACCACAAGCTCTTCGGCCTGACCAAGGATCGCGAGAAGCTCATGAAGCCCGATGCGATCATCTGCCACCCGGGCCCCATCAACCGCGGCGTCGAGTTCGACTCCTATATGGCCGACCACCCGCAACGCTCCGTTATCCTGGAGCAGGTCTACGCCGGTATCTGCGTGCGTATGGCTATCCTGTATCTGCTGCTTGGAGGTGCCGATAATGGCCTTGCTTCTTAAGAATGCCCACGTCGTCGACCCGTCCGTCGAGCTTGACGGTGTCGTTGACGTCCTGATTGACGGCGACAAGATCGCCGAGGTCGGCGAGAATCTCGCCGTCGAGGGGGCCGAGGTCCGCGACCTTTCCGGCAAGTACCTCGTCCCCGGCCTGGTGGATATGCACGTTCACCTTCGCGAGCCCGGTTACGAGGTCAAAGAGGACATCGAGAGCGGCACCCGCGCAGCTGCCAAGGGCGGCTTTACCGGCGTGTGCTCCATGCCCAACACCGATCCCGTCACCGATAACGGCACCGTCGTGGAGTTCGTCAAGTCCCGTGCTGCCGAGGTCGGTCACTGCCGCGTCTATCCGTCGGGCGCCATGACCCGCGGTCTTAAGGGCGAGGCCATGTCCGAGATGGGCGATATGGCCGCCCACGGCGCCGTCGCCTTCACCGACGACGGTCGCGGCGTGCAGGGCGCGGGCATGCTCCGCCGCTGCATGGACTACGGCAAGATGTTCGGCAAGGTCTTTATGAGCCACTGCCAGGACGAGGACCTGGTCGGCCACGGCCAGATCAATGAGGGCAAGGTCTCGACCCGTCTGGCTCTCGAGGGCTGGCCGGCTGCCGGCGAGGAGCTCCAGATCGCCCGCGACATCGAGATTGCCAAGCTGACCGGTGCCAAGCTGCACATCCAGCATATCTCCACCGCCCATGGCCTGGAGATCGTGCGTGCCGGTAAGGCCGCTGGCGTTCAGGTTACCTGCGAGGCCACCCCGCACCACATGTTCCTGACCGAGAACGACCTGGACGAGACCTACAACACCTCGCTCAAGGTCAATCCGCCGCTGCGTACCGAGGAGGACGCCGAGGCCATCCGTCAGGGCGTCATCGACGGTACCGTCGACGTTATCGTCACCGATCACGCTCCCCACACCCCGTGGGAGAAGGCCCGCGAGTTCGAGCTTGCACCTTTTGGCATGATCGGCCTCGAGACTTCGCTGTCGCTCGTGCTCACCGAGCTGGTCAATACGGGCAAGATGAGCATGGGCCGCATGGTCGAGCTCATGGCCATCAAACCGCGTGAGATCCTGGGCCTCGACCAGGTTCAGGTCAAGGTGGGCTCCGTCGCCGACCTGACCGTGTTCGACACGTCCGCCACTTGGACGGTCGGCGAGGACGGTTACGAGTCGCGCGCCGAGAACTCCGGTTTTGCCGGCCGCACGCTCACCGGTCGTGCCACCGATGTGTTTGTCGGCGGTAAGCAGACGCTCGCCGACGGCTGCATCTGCTAGCATAGCCTTATCGCTTTTGTGCGCGGTGCCCTTGCGGTGCCGCGCTTTCTGTTCGTTTTGACCATGCAACCGCATGGGGGATTGGAGCGTCTATGCCCACACCTTCCACTGCACGCATGCACGACTTCGAGGTCGTCTCGAACCAGGAGATCGCCGAGGGCATCTTCTCGCTCGTAATCTCGGCCCCCAAGCTTGCAAGTGCGCTCAAGCCCGGTCAGTTTGTGAACATCGCCGTGCCCGGCGATGCGTCCTCGCTGCTTCGCGTGCCCCTGAGCTTCTATCGCGCCGACGCCCAGGCCGGCACCGTCGAGCTGTGGTACACCGTCGTGGGCGACGACACCCGCCGTCTGTCGCAGATGGCCTCTGGTTCCACTTCTAACCTGCTGGGCCCTGGCGGTCGCGGCTGGCTGGTGCCCGAGGGCGCCAAGAAGGCGCTGCTCGTGGCGGGCGGCATCGGTGTCCCGCCCGTGCTCTGCCTGGCGGGCATGCTTGCCGAGCAGGGTGTGGCCGTCGACGTGTGCATGGGCTTTGGCACCGCGTCCAAGGCCGTGGGTATCGATGAGTTCCGCGCGTTGGGCGCCACGGTTAATGTATGCACCGACGACGGCTCGCTTGGCACGCATGGTTTTTGCACCGATCCGGCCGCCGAGCTGCTTGGCGAGGGTGGCTACGACTATGTCGCCAGCTGCGGTCCCGCCGTCATGATGAAGAAGGTCGCCGCCGCTGCCGCCGAGGCCGGTGTGTACTGCGAGGTGTCGCTTGAGCGCATGATGAGCTGCGGCTTTGGCGCCTGCAACACCTGTAACGTCGAGACGGTTGACGGTATGAAGGGCGCCTGCATGTGCGGCCCCGTGTTCGATGCTTCCAAGGTGGTGGTCTTCTAGTGGGTACCGTGAACATGGCCGTCGATTTCGGCGGCGTCAAGATGCAAAACCCCATCAACACCGCAGCCGGCACTTTTGGTTACGGCTGGCAGTTCCAGAACTTCTTCGATGTTTCCCAGCTGGGCGCCATCACCACCAAGGGCTGCGCTGCCGAGCCCTGGCCCGGCAACCCCGCACCCCGTATGGCCGAGATCCCCGGCGGTATGATCAACTCGGTGGGCCTTCAGAACCCCGGCGTGGCCGCCTTTGCCCGTGAGTCCGGCCCTTGGCTGGAGCAGCTTTCCAAGGACGGCTGCCAGGTCATCTGCCAGGTTGCCGGTCACTCTGTTGACGAGTTTGTCCGCGCACTCGAGATGTATGTCGAGCTGTGCCCTTGGGCTGCCGGCTACGAGATCAACGTGAGCTGCCCTAATATCGCCGCTGGCGGTGCCGCCATGGGCTCCACGCCCGAGGGCGCCTCTTCCGTTATGGCTGCCTGCCGCAAGGTGACCGATAAGCCGCTGTTCGTGAAGATGGCGCCGGTCAACGTCGCCGAGATCGCCAAGGCCCTCGAGGCTGCCGGCGCCGACGGCCTTTCGGTCATCAACTCCATTCAGGGCATGGCCATCGACGTCCATACCCGTAAGTCCCGCGTGGCCAAGCCCAAGGGCGGCCTTTCGGGCCCGCTGTGCCACCACATCGCCGTGCGCATGGTCTGGGAGGTTGCCCAGGCCGTCGATATCCCCATCAACGGTGTCGGCGGTGTCATGACCGGCGAGGATGCGGCTGAGTTTATCCTGGCCGGTGCCACCTGCGTGTCGGTCGGCATGGCCAACTTTGTCGATCCGTGTGCTTCGCTCAAGATCGCGCATGAGCTCGAGGCTTGGGCTGAGTCCCAGGGCGTGAAGGACATCAACGAGCTGGTAGGTGCTTTCGAATGCTAGAGACCGATGCCCGCGACCGTGTTATCGTCGCCCTCGACTGCGACCGTGAGCGTGCGCTCGAGCTCGCCCATGAGCTTTCGGGCCATGCCGCCTGGCTCAAGGTGGGCATGACGCTCTATTACGCCGAGGGTCCCGAGATCGTCAAGACGTTCAAGGGCCTGGGTTTTAAGGTCTTCCTTGACCTTAAGTTCCATGATATTCCGCATCAGGTTCGCGGTGCCGCCCGCTCGGCCTCGCTTGCCGGTGCCGACCTGCTTTCGGTTCACGGCTTGGGTTCGGGTGCTATGCTCGCCGCCTGCCGTGAGGGTGCCGAGGAGGCGCGCGAGGACCGCGCCAAGCTCGTCGCCATCACCGTGCTCACGAGCATGAATCAGGATGCCTTGAGCGAGATCGGCGTCGAGTTGCCTGTGGCCGAGGAGGCCGTCCGCCTGGCAAAGCTCGCTCAGGCCAACGGCATCGATGGCATCGTGTGCTCGCCGATGGAGGCTCACGACATGCGTGAGCTGCTGGGTCCCGATGCCCTGATCGTTACTCCGGGTGTGCGTCCGATGGGCGCCGCTCTTGGTGACCAGTCTCGTGTGGCGACGCCTTCCCAGGCTATCGAGCGTGGTGCAAGCCACATTGTGGTGGGCCGTCCCATTACCGGTGCCGTCGATCCGGTTGCCGCCTTTGACGCTATTGTTGCCGAGCTGGTCGAAAACGTCGCCTAAAAGATTCCCTCAAGTCACCACTTTTGGGTATCATTAGCACAAATTTGCCCCTGTACCTGCGAAAACTTTCCTACCCTTTGTGTGGAATCGCAGGTCAGGGGCTTAACTTTGACCTCCGCATATTGCACTTTTCGTAGGTATCGTCTAATCTATGGAGCCGTCGATTGGGCATTTAGTGCGTTTGACGTGCTAAAATGCCAATTACTGCATCAGATATAACCCAACTATTTGGAGGTTCGAATGGCACTCCCTCAGCTTACCGACGAGCAGCGCAAGCAGGCACTTGAGAAGGCTGCTGCCGCACGTCACGCCCGCGCTGAGCTTCGCGAGCAGATCAAGAAGGGCGAGAAGTCCCTCGAGTCCGTGCTCAACTCCGATGACCCCATCGCTTCCCGCATGAAGGTTTCCACCCTCATCGAGTCTCTCCCTGGTTATGGCAAGGCCAAGGCCGCCAAGATCATGGAGGAGCTCGGTATCTCCGCTACCCGTCGCGTCCAGGGCCTCGGCGTCCGTCAGCGCGAGCAGCTCCTCGAGCAGCTGACCAAATAAGTGAGCGCTCAGGATTCCAAGCTCTTTGTGATTTCTGGACCGTCAGGCGCAGGCAAGGGCACGCTCGTCACTCGTGTGCGCGAGCTCCGCTCGAACCTGGGCCTGACGGTTTCGGCTACCACGCGAGCACCACGCAAAGGTGAGGTCGACGGCGTCAACTACTTTTTTCTGACGCGCGAGGAGTTCGACCGCCGCGTGGCAAACGGTGAGTTTGTTGAATGGGCCGAGGTCCACGGTAACTGCTACGGCACGTTGGTGAGCGAGGTCACATCCAAGCTCGCCTCGGGCGCGTCACTGATTTTGGAGATCGATGTCCAGGGCGCCCTGCAGGTGAAGGAGCGTTTCCCCGAGGCCGTGCTGATTTTTATCAAGCCGCCTTCGCTTGAGGTGCTCCGCGAGCGTCTAGTCGGTCGCGGTACCGAGACGCCCGAGACGATTGAGCTGCGCATGGCAAACGCCGCCGATGAGCTTGCCCTTGCCGACCGCTACGACGACGTCGTGGTTAATGACGATCTCGACCGCGCGACCGATGAGCTCGTTCGCGTTCTCGATATGCATGAAAGGATCTGAGGTCCGTGTCCGTTGTAAAGCCTTGCATTGACGATCTTCTGGAGAAGACCGATCACAACCGCTTCCTGCTCGCTTCGCTTGCCTCCAAGCGCGCCTGCGACATCAATAGCATGCTGCGTGGCCAGCACAATCGCGTGCTTGCCGTCCAGGATGTCGATGACATCACCATCGGGCTTTCCGGTGCCGATACTATCTCGATGGCTATGGACGAGATTGTCGATGGCGACATCTCTTACGATGAGGCTCGTTACGAGAAGGCGCTCGGCCACAAGGTTGCTGAAGCCTAAATGGCAGCTCGCGTCTGCCTGGTCCACTATCACGAGGTTGGACTGAAGGGCAAGAACCGCGCACATTTTGAGCATATCCTCATGGATAACATCAAGGCGGCCTTGGCCGCCTTTTCCGTGAATGCCGTGTCTCGAATTTCCGGTTATATCCTCGTGACCTTTAACCAGCATCAGGCCGACGAGGCGGCGCGTGTCATTCGCACCGTTCCCGGCGTTGCTCGTGTGTCTTTGGCGTATCACACCAACCGCGACCCGCAGGAGTACTGCGCCGCCGCCGTGAAGGCGCTGCGCGAGTTTGGTTCCTTCGATTCGTTTAAGGTGCACGCCAAGCGCTCCAACACCGACTATGAGCTCACCTCGATTGATATCAATCGTCAGGTGGGCGAGGTGCTGTGTGAGGCCTTCCCCGATAAAAAGGTTCAAATGCACGACCCCGATGCGATGGTGCATGTGTTGGTGGTCCAGGGCAGCGTTTATGTGTATGCGCGTTCCGAGCGCGGCGTGGGTGGCCTGCCGGTGGGTTCTGCCGGTAAGGTCGTGACGCTGCTGTCGTCGGGTATCGATTCTCCGGTGGCGACCTGGATGCTCGCGCGTCGCGGTGCGGTGTGCGTGCCGGTGCATTTCTCCGGTCGTCCGCAGACGCCCGATACGAGCGAGTATTTGGTGCAGGACATCATCCGTGCGCTTGCACCGGGTGTCCAGATCGGCCGCTTGTACGTAGTCCCGTTTGGCGACTGCCAGCGTGAGATTTCGGTCACCTGCCCCAGCAACTTGCGTGTGATCATGTATCGCCGGATTATGTATTCGGTTGCCGAGCGCATTGCACACATCGAGGGTGCCAAGGCCATCGTTACGGGCGAATCACTTGGGCAGGTTGCCTCCCAAACGCTCGAGAACATCATGGCCGTCAACGAGGCCGTGAAGATCCCTGTGTTCCGTCCGCTCATCGGTTCGGACAAGCAGGAGATCATCGCGCGCGCCGAGGAGATCGGTACGTTCGATATCTCGACTGAGGCCGCTCCCGACTGCTGCACGCTGTTTATGCCGCGCCGTCCCGAGACGCATGCTAAACTCGATGCCGTGCATGAGGCCTGGGAGTTGTTCGATCACGAGGAGATGATCGAGCGTCTGCTCAAGCAGACCGAGTACATCGACTTCGATAGCAACACGTATAAGGCGCCTAAGACCTTAAAACGCAAACATTCGGAGCTTGCTCCGCGTGAGATTTACCAAGATCACGAGTAAATTTGTGCATAGACCGACGATGCGCCTGCATCGTCGGTCTTTTGCCATCTGGGCATTTTGCGACTAAGTGTTCATTTGCTGACGTGTGCCTGAATAAATGGACAGATTTGTGCAAGGTTTTGGTCGGCTTTTGGTTTGACCGCGATAACCGGTTTTGAAGCATGGCTGTTGCAGGGCTCTTTTCCTGACACGATGTTGTTGGGAGGTTTTGCTATGGCGCAGCGCGAACAACACGAACGGGTCAAAAAGATGGACCGCTGGGCGGGCAAGCTGCTCGGTCATAAGGCAGTGGTGGTGGCGATGCTGGGCGTCATTGCGATGGCGAGCGGCTTGGCGATGGCGAACCTTGGCGGCGGTGCCGGCGGTGTGTCGTTTGAGCGCACTGATGGTTCGGGCTCGTTAGTGGAGCCGGGATCCGGCGATGCTTCGAGCGGAAAGACATCCGAAAGATCTTCGACTAAGGCTTCTGCCGCGGCAGAGGTCTATGTCGATGTCGATGGCGCCGTTGTGTCGCCCGGTGTATATCGCCTCAAGGACGGCGCGCGGGTGGCTCAGGCGATTGATGCCGCCGGCGGGCTGGCGCCCGAGGCAGACGTTACGGGGCTCAATCGGGCATCTAAGGTCATCGATGGACAGAAGATTCACGTTCCAACGGTAGGGGAACAGCGGGCGTCCATTGCGGAAGCCGGTGTCGATGGTGGGGCTTCAGCATCATCGGGCGTGAGTGGCGCAAAAGGCCTAGTAAACATCAATACGGCAAGCGCGGCAGAGCTGCAGACGCTTTCGGGCATCGGTCCCTCCATGGCTCAGTCGATTATCGATGAGCGGACAAAGAACGGTGCCTTTGCCTCGGTTGACGATCTGATGCGTGTGTCGGGAATCGGCGAGAAGAAGCTTGCCAAAATCAAAGATTGCATCTGCGTATGAGTGCGACCGAGCGCGAGCATGTGATGCCTCCGCGGCCCCTGATTCCGTGGACGATGGCCCTGTGTGTCGGCATGTGCGTGAGCTGCGCCTTGGTGCTCAACGTGGCCGCTGATGCGCTACTGGGGGAGCAGGCGCCAGCGTTCGGGCCGCTATGGGCTATTCCCGTTGCGGCGGCGGTATTCGTTGCGCTGGCTCAATCTTGTGCGCGGTTTGCCCCTTTTAAGCGGTGGCTGTATGCCGCGTCCGTCGGTCTCGTGGCGGGAGCGGTCGTCTCGGCGTGGTGGGCTGTGGGCGCGCTCAGCGCCTCGAAGGCGCTCGATGGTCGAGCGGCAAGCAGCCTCGAGTTTGTCGTGCAGGGTGATCCATCCATAAACGACGACGTGTATTCCTATACTTGCGAGGCACGCGCGGACGGCAAGAGCTTGGCAACGGTTCGCCTATCGTGTGGCCGCGAGCTCAAGGTCGGGGCGCACGTGCGTGTTATCGGTCGCGTTTCACGTTTTGAGAACGATGCGCATGGACGATCGCGCATGCTCCGAGGCGAGGTGCGCAAGGTTAAAGCCGTTCGGATTGTGTCGGTCGATGAGGGCTCTCTGGGGCCGCTGCCTCGGCTGCAAAATGGGCTGCTTGCTTCCATCGCGCCTGCGACCGACCCGGCGCGTGCGCTCATAGCCGGTGTCGTCTGCGGTCGTTCGGCCGAGCTGCGCGCCCAGCCGGCGGGCGACTGGTTTTCGGTGACGGGAACGGCGCATCTTATCGCCGTCTCGGGCAGCCATTTGGCTATCGTGGGGTTTGTAATCGAGGGCGTATTGCAAAAGACTCGGTGCTCACGTGGCCTTCAGCGGGCGATATTGGCGATAACGCTTGTAGGCTACGCTGCCTTTACGGGCGCGTCTCCCTCGGCCGTGCGTGCGTGCTGCATGGTGTTCGCGACGCTTGTCGTAAACGGCGCGGGCCGTCGCCGGCACGGCGCATCGGCACTCTTCGTAACCATGTCCATCTTTGTGCTACTGCGGCCGACGGTGCTGTTCGAGATGGGCTTTCAGCTTTCATGCGCCAGCGTCTTAGCCATCCTGTGCTTTTGCCCCTATGCGACCTACGCTATGGGTGAGCTGGGTGTGCCATCGGGCATTGCCAGCATGCTTTCCGTCACGCTGTGCTCGCAGCTGGCGACTCTTCCCATTACCATTCCTGCCTTCGGTACGTTCTCGCTCATTGCTCCGCTGGCAAATGCGGTCATCGGTCCGGTGGTGAGTCTGCTGCTTGCTGTGTCGATCGTGCTGGTTCCCTTTTCGCTCGTGGCGCCGTTGCGCACTTGGGCGCTCGTTGTGCCCATGATTACCGCCCGTTGCACGCTGTTCTTCGAGCAGCTGTTTGCCGCCGTGCCGGGTGCATCCGTGAGTGTGCCGCCGGATAGCATGTGGATTTACCTAGCGCCGTGTTTGCTGGCGGTTCTCCTGGTCTGGTGGCCGCGCCCTCAGGCACGGCCTATGGCGGTGGGGTTTGCATGTCTGGTGCTCTTGGCTGCGATTCCGTACGTCTACTGGGATCGATTCGCTCCGCCTTCGGTGACGGTGCTCGATGTGGGCCAGGCCGATGCGATTCTTATCCGCCAGGGCGGCGCAGTAGCGCTCGTCGACTGCGGGGTCGACGAGCGCGTGGTAGCGGCGTTGGTTCGCAATAACGTGCACCATATCGATGCCGTCTTTGTGACGCATTGGGATGAGGATCACTGGGGTGGTCTGCCTGCCGTGCTCGAACAGTTTTCGGTTGGAACGATTGCCGTGGCGGCCGAAGCGCTGGAGGATGCTCCTGTCGAGGTATTGAACCGACCTGGCGTGGAGTATCGACAGGTGCGCCGTGGGGATATGGTCGACATCGGCTCATTTTGCGCCCGCGTGATGTGGCCATTCGAGTCCGTGGATGGCGAGGGAAATGAGGACTCGCTTGTCCTGCTGCTCTCTTATGTTCAGGAAGGCATGGGCCTGCGCATGCTCCTCACCGGTGATGCCGAACTCGACCAAGAACGGGAATTCGTGCAGGAGGTGGGGGATATCGATGTACTTAAACTTGGGCATCACGGCTCCAAGGTTTCAGTCGATGGTGAGTTGCTGGACGTCCTGAAGCCCGAGCTTTCCCTCGCGAGCGCGGGCGAGGGGAATCGATACGGCCATCCGTCCGATGCCTGCATCGATTCCGTGAAGGAAGCGGGCGGTGTGTTCGCGTGCACTATCGAACACGGCGACATTACCGTCGCGCCGACTGCGAATGGTTTTGCGATGCGATGCCAGCGACCGTGACGACATCGTTGGCGTGTGGTGGGCCCCTGGGCTAGAATGGCACGGAATGAATACGAAGGCCTGCGGGAGGGGAGCGCAATGTCCGAAACCGGTCTGCTGCCGGCATACCTGATCGTCGGTACCGACGGCGTCAAGCGCGATCACGCCGTCTCGCGTATGAAAGCGCGTCTGGAAAAGTCGGGAATGGTCGAGTTCAACCTCGACGAGCGCGACATGACCAAAGACTCCGATATCGAGTCCATTATCGGATCGCTCAATACCTTTCCCATGGGCAACGAGTTTCGCCTGGTAATCCTTGATGGCTGCTCAAAGCTTGCCAAGGCGGTTTCGGAGCCGCTCGTCGAGTATCTGGCGAGTCCCAGCCCCACAACGGTCTGCCTCATCATCGCCGACTCGCTTGCCAAGAACACGCGCCTGTATAAGGCGATCGCCAAAATCGACAAGAAGGCTATCGTCGATTGCTCGGGTACCAAGCGCTGGGAGCTACCGCGCCGCGTGCAGCAGATGGCGACGCAGCACGGCAAGTCGATCTCGACGGCGGCCGCCGAGGAGCTCGTTTCGCGCTCGGGCGAAAACGCGCGCATGCTCGATAACGACCTGGCAAAGCTCTCCCAGATGGTCGAGGCGCCCCAGATTGAGCTTGCCGACGTGGAGCGTTGGATCGTGCGTACGGCCGAGGTTCAGCCCTGGGACTTCCTCAACGCCGTCTCAGCTCGCGATATGCGGCGTTCGCTCGAGCTCTTTAAGCTTCTGCCCTCCAAGAGCTACGTGTGGACCTACACGCTGCTATGCGGTCGCTTTCGTGAGCTGATCGTCGCCAAGGCGCTCGACTCTCGTGGGCAGGGGCGTGAACTCGCCGCGACGCTCAAACTTCAGCCCTGGCAGGTCAAAAATCACCTGACCTGGGCACGTCGTTTTTCGATGACCGAGCTCGTCGCAGCGCTCAAGGGTGCCGTTGATGTGGAGCTCGCGCTCAAGGGTTCGGCCGATTCTGAGACCGCGCTTTTGCTCTGGATTACGAACATCTTGAGAAAATCGTGATGATACCTGCCTATTTGACAAATTCGTTCTATCCCTTTGAGGGGGAGCGTGCTATAGTAGGCGCTTGCATGACCTCACCGTGTCTCAGAGGTGTCATACATTTTTTGCAAGGAACTCGAAAGGAACTCCAGAAGTGGCAAACATCAAGTCTCAGAAGAAGCGTATCCGCACCAATGAGGCAGCTCGCATGCGTAACAAGGCTGTCAAGTCCGAGCTCAAGACGCTGACCAAGCACGTCCAGTCCGCTGTCGCCGAGGGCGACGCCGAGAAGGCCCAGGCTGCCCTTAAGACCGTCACCAAGCGTCTCGACATGGCTGCTGCCAAGCATGTTATCCACAAGAACCAGGCTTCCAACCGCAAGTCCGGTCTTGCCAAGCTCGTGAACAGCATCAACGCCTAAGTTGTAAATTTCACACCACACAGATTACGCGCATAAATGGAGCCTGTTTTATGGAACAGGCTCCATTTTTTGTGCCCCTCGGGTAAGATAGTCCGCATGAATACTTCAATTGACATTTCCCACATCCGTAACTTCTCGATTGTTGCGCACATCGACCATGGCAAGTCCACGATCAGTGACCGCATCCTCGAGCTCACCCATACCGTCGACGAGCGCGACATGGAGTCGCAGCTGCTCGACACCATGGATATCGAGCGCGAGCGCGGCATTACGATTAAGTCCAATGCCGTCCGCGTGTCCTATGACGCCGACGACGGCGAGACGTATCAGTTCAACCTGATCGATACGCCGGGCCACGTGGACTTTACCTATGAGGTCTCGCGTTCGCTGGCCGCCTGCGAGGGCGCGGTGCTCGTTGTCGACGCCACGCAGGGCGTCGAGGCGCAGACCGTCTCCAACGCGACGCTCGCCATGAACGCCAACCTGGATATTGTGCCCGCGATCAACAAGATCGACCTGCCGTCGGCACACCCCGACGAGGTCAAGACCGAGATCGAGGACGACCTCGCGATCCCTGCCGACGATGCCGTATGCGTGTCGGGCAAGACTGGCGAGGGTATCCACGACCTGCTGGAGTCCATCGTCTTCTTGATCTCGCCGCCCAAGGGCGATGCGAATGCGCCGCTCAAAGCACTCATCTTGGATTCTTATTTTGATGAATACCGCGGCGTGGTTGCCACGGTCCGTGTTTTTGACGGCTCCATCAAAAAGGGCGATACCCTGCGCATGATGCAGGCCGAGGGCGACTTTTTGGTCGACGGCGTGGGCGTCAAGCGTCCCGCCGAGACGCCGGTCGACGCGCTGACGGTCGGCGAGGTGGGCTACGTGGTCACGGGCCTGAAGGACCCCGAGGCCGTGCGTGTGGGCGACACCCTCACGTGGGCATCGAATCCCTGCCCCGAGCCGCTTCCGGGCTACCGCGAGGCCAAGCCCATGGTCTATACGGGCCTGTTCCCGATCGATAACAAGGACTACGAGAACCTGCGTGACGCGCTCGATAAGCTGCATGTCAACGACCCGTCGTTGGTGTGGGAGCCCGAGACCTCGGTGGCGCTCGGCTTTGGCTTCCGCGTGGGCTTTCTGGGCCTGCTGCATATGGAGGTCGTCAAGGAGCGTCTGGAGCGCGAGTTCAACCTGGACCTTATCGCCACGAGCCCTTCGGTGGACTATCACGTCTACAAGACCGACGGCGAGATGATCGATGTCCGCAGCCCGCAGGACCTGCCCGAGGCCACGCGCATCGAGCGTATCGAGGAGCCCTACCTCAAGGCCAAGATCATCTGCCCGCCCGAGTATACGGGTGCTGTCATGCAGCTCGCTATCGAGCACCGCGGCGTTACCACCGATATGATCCACCTCACGAGCAAATCGGTCGAGATGCGCTTTGACATGCCGCTTGCCGAGCTCATCCTGGACTTCTTTGACCAGCTCAAGAGCCGCACCAAGGGCTATGCGTCGCTCGACTACGAGTTCAACGAATATCGTCCCTCCGAGCTTGTGAAGCTCGACATCCTGCTTTCGGGCGACGAGGTCGACGCGCTTTCGTTTATCGTGCACAAGGACAAGGCCTATGGCCTGGCCCGCGGCCTGTGCGACAAGCTCAAGGAGATCATCCCGCGTCAGCTGTTCGAGGTACCTATTCAGGGCGCCATCGGCAACAAGATCATCGCCCGCTCCACCGTCAAGGCGCGCCGCAAGGACGTTCTGGCCAAGTGCTATGGCGGCGATATCTCGCGTAAGCGCAAGCTGCTCGAAAAGCAAAAAGAGGGCAAGAAGCGCATGAAGGCTATTGGTTCGGTCGAGGTCCCGCAGGAGGCCTTTATGGCGATCCTCAAGGTGGACGAGTAGGACCATGGCGCTTTCTGAATACAGTACGCGGCTGCTGGGCGCCTATGCCGAGCAGCCGTTCCTTATGGCTCCCATGGCGGGCGTGACCGATCCCGCGTATCGCATTATGTGCCGCCGCCGCGGTGCCAATCTTGCCTATAGCGAGATGGTGAGCGTGGCGGGCCTTGCCTATGCCAGCAATAAGACGTGGCGTCTGGTGCTGCCGGCCGACGAGGAGCAGCAGATTTGCGTGCAGCTCTTTGGCTCCAAGCCCGATCAATTTGCGAGCGCTGTCGCTGCCGTCGAGGAACGCGTGGGCGATCGCCTGTCGCTGATCGATATCAACATGGCCTGCCCGGCTCGCAAGGTCGTCACCAAGGGCGAGGGCTCGGCGCTCATGCGCACGCCCGACCTGGCCGAGAAAATCGTCCAGGCGGCAGTGGGCGTGGCACACGTTCCCGTGACCGTGAAGATCCGCAAGGGCTTTTATGCCGAGGACTGTAATGCCGCGACGTTTGCCCAAATGCTCGAGGGGGCGGGGGCCGCAGCGGTGGCGGTGCATGGTCGCTGTGCCACGCAGCTCTATACGGGCCAGGCCGATTGGTCGGTCGTCGATGAGGTTGCCGACGCTGTCGAGATTCCCGTGATTGGTTCGGGTGACGTGTTCACTGCCGAGGATGCCGCGGAGCATCTGCGCAATTCGGGTGCCAGCGCGGTATTTATCGCGCGCGGTATTTACGGGAACCCGTGGGTGTTCGGCGATGCCCGAGCCCTTGCACTCGATGGCACGCCGGTTCCTTCTCGCTCCTCGGTCGAGCGCCTGGGCGCCCTGCGCGAGCACCTGACGCTGACGCACGAGCTTTTGCCGCTTATGTCGCGCGCCCGTACGTATGCAAGCTGGTACTTAAAGGGTATGCCCCATGCAGCCGCTTGGCGCGCCCAGGTGGTGCGCTGTTCCACATACGAGGAGTTTATGGGGCTGGTCGATGATATCGAGCGCGATGTGGTGGCCTGCGAGGCCGCGCTTGCCGCCGGCGAGTCGGTGCCCGCTCATCCGCTGGAGGCCTAAAGGTGTCCGTTACCGCGCTGTATGTGCACGTGCCGTTTTGCGCTCAAAAATGCCGCTATTGCGACTTTGACTCGCGCAGCTTTGCCCCGTGCGACCTGGACGCTGCGCTCGATGCCTATTTTGAGCAGCTGTATGCGCGGCTCGATGCCTTTGGCAACGCTGGGGCACTCAGGCAGATCCGCACAGTCTACGTAGGCGGCGGCACGCCGTCGCTGGCAGGGGAGCGCCTGGTAGAACTTGCCCGTCGTATCTCCATGTGGTGCAAGCCCGTTGAATTTACCTGCGAGGCAAATCCTGAGTCGTTGACCGCTGAGCTCGCCCCGGCGCTTGCCGAGGCGGGTTTCACGCGCATTTCTCTGGGCGTGCAAACCCTCGACAATATCGAGCTGGCTGCTATTGGCCGCATTCACGATGCTAATCGGGCACTTGCGGCTATCGCGACGGTGAAGGACGCTGGTCTCGATGTGTCGTGCGACCTTATGTGTGGCCTTCCCGGGCAGACGGCGGCGAGTTGGCAGTGCACACTCGATGGCGTGCTGGCGGCGGCTCCGCATCATGTGTCGGTCTACCCGCTCACGCTCGAGGAGGGGACGCCCCTTTATCGCATGGTGTGCCGCGACGAGTCACTCGAGCCCGATGAGGATTTTCAGGCCGCCTGCATGGACGTGGCACGCGAGCTCCTGGGTGCCGCCGGCTATCACCCGTATGAGGTGGCGAGTTACGCTCTCGACGGCCATGAATGCGCCCATAACATTGCCTATTGGACTGGACAGGGCTATTTGGGTCTAGGACGCTCTGCCGCGGGTATGCTCGATGCCGAGGATTTCGATCACCTGGCTATGTTGTTCCCTGGCGCGCCTTCTCGAGGCGATGCGTACCGTGTGCGCTTGGTTCAGCGCGACGATGACGCGACGGCGTTCGAGGCCGAATATCTGTCGCAGCGCGAGGCTTCGGCCGAAGACCTGATGCTCGCTTGCCGCATGACGCGCGGTGTTGCGTCCGACCTGTTGGTTCGTGCAGCTTGCGTCATCCCAACGGGCGAGCTGGCAGCTGCCTGCGATCGCGCGCTCGAATTGGGTCTTGCCACTTGGTTGCCCGAGGCGCTCGGGGTCCATGAGGGACCCTTTACTTCGGCAGATGTCTTCTCGGGCCGCGTTCGCGCTCGTCTGGCGCCGACCCACCTGGGCTGGCTCGATGGAAATGTTCTGTTCGAGCTGTTTTGGGATCTAGCTTAAGCCGCTCGGGTAGAATTACCGGAATATATACGCTGCTGTGAGCAGGAGGTTGCCGCGCATGGCGACGATGAACGAAAAAGATTACTACGAGATCCTGGGCGTCTCCAAGGACGCCACCTCGCGTGATATTCAAAAGGCCTTTCAGCAAAAGGCCCGCAAGCTCCATCCGGACGTCAACAAAGAGCCGGATGCCGAGGAAAAGTTTAAAGAGGTTTCCGAGGCCTACGCCGTGCTTTCGGATGAGCAAAAACGTGCGCGCTACGACGCCATGCGTTCTGGCAATCCCTTTGCCGGTGCTCCTACGGCTTCGCCCTATGGTGGCGGCTATGCCGGCAGCACGGGTTATGGCAATCCTTTTGAGGGCGGTTTTCCCTTTGGTGGTGCCTGGGGCCAGCAGCGTCGTGGGCAGGCTGCCTACAATCCCGAGAATGGCGCCAATGTGGTCGTCGATATTAAGCTCGACGCCAAGGAGGCCAAAGGCGGTGCCCACAAGACCGTCCGCTACACGCGCTTCGACACCTGTAGCAACTGCGGCGGCTCGGGCTCCGTTTCGTCTGAGCATGCCCATACCTGCCCGAGCTGCGGTGGCCGCGGCCACATCGACGTCGACCTGTCCTTCCTGTTTGGTGCGGGCACGTTCCAGTCGGTCTGCCCCGAGTGCGGCGGTTCCGGTAAGGTCGTGGCCGACCCCTGCCCCGATTGCGGTGGCAGCGGTCGTACTCGCGTAACCTCCGAGCAGACGATTGAGTTTCCTGCCGGCACGCACGATAGCGACGAGGTCCGCATTAGCGGCATGGGTCATGCTGGCACCAACGGTGCCGCGGGCGGCGACCTGGTCGGCCGCGCCCATGTTGAGGCCGAGCGCTTGGAAGGCAAAGCTCGTACCGGTTTTTACCTGATGGGCATTGTGGCGCCGTTTTTGGTGCTGTCGGCCATCTCGGGCGTGTTCTCGGCCTTTGCCGTGATGTGCTTTATTCCGTTTACCATGGGCCTGTTCATGGTGCTTTCGGACGGTGTGCTTCATCGCAGCCTGCTGTGGTGGAAGCGTGGTGCGATGCAGTTTGCCAACGGTTTTGCCAACGGCTTCATGTTCGCGCTCGTGTCTGTTTGGTTTGCGAGCTGCTCGCAACGGGCCATGCTTTCGCCGTATCAAATGCAATAACATCAAACCCTCTGTTTGCGGTCGGCCCAGCTTGGGTATAGGACGCACTGTGACAATAATGAAAGTTGGAAGGATTCGGTCGTGTCGGAAAATAGGGATTACTACGAGGTACTTGGCGTTGACAAGGATGCCGACGCGCGGACGATTAAGCGCGCGTTTCTAAAGAAGGCCCGTACCGTACACCCGGACGTTTCGGACGACCCCGATGCTGAGGCCAAGTTCAAGGAGCTCAACGAGGCCTATTCCGTTCTTTCCGATGAGCAGAAGCGTGCTAACTACGACCGTTATGGCACTGTCGACGGCCCTGGTGGTTCGGGCTACGTCGATATCAACGATATCTTTGGTGGCATGGGCATGGACGACTTGTTCTCGTCGTTTTTTGGCGGCGGTGCCGGCGGTGGCGCCCGCAGCCGTCGTGAGCGTCGTCGCGGCCGCGATATGGCCATCTCTCTTTCGGTGACCCTTGAGGAGGCGGCGCTCGGTTGCAAAAAGACGATTAGTTATGACCGCCTTGCTCCCTGTGAGGATTGCAATGGCACCGGTAGGGCCGAGGGTGCACAGGAAAAGCAGTGCGGCCGCTGCCACGGTACGGGCTATGTCACGACGGTCCAGCGTTCGTTCCTGGGCCAGGTTCAGTCCTCCTCGCCTTGCCCCGACTGCCATGGCGAGGGCACGGTTATCGACCATCCCTGCGAGACCTGCGACGGTCAGGGCCGCACGCCTTCGCATGAAAAGATCGACATCGATATTCCCGCCGGCGTTTCGACCGGTCGCCAGCTGCGTGTGAGCGGCTTTGGCGAGGCCGGCCTTCGCGGCGAGCCTTCGGGCGACTTGATTGTCAACGTGCGCGTCGCCGACCACGAGCGCTTTAAGCGCAACGGTGACGACCTGTACCTCGTGAGCGATATTTCGATTGCACAGGCTGCGCTCGGCTGCGAGATCGAGGTCGAGGGCATTATGCCCGACGAGGTCGTTAAGGTGACGGTTCCCGCCGGTGCCCAGTACGGCGACACCGTGAGCGTCAATAATTACGGCATGCCGCGCATTGGCGGTGGCGGTTCGCGTGGCCGCCTGATCGTGCAACTGCGCGTGGTCGTTCCCACCAATCTTTCCAATAAGCAGCGCGAGCTGCTCCGTGCTTTTGCCGATGAGATGGGCGATGACGTCGCTTCCGGTAAGAAGTCGGTGACCGACCGTATCAAGAGTGCCCTCGACGATATCCTCGATTAAGGAGCCCGCGTGCTCGCACCCCATATTTCCGTCGTCAACCTCGGATGTCGTGTCAACCGGGTTGAGTCTGACCGTATCACTGCCGATCTTATGCGCCTGGGCTTTGCCATGGTGGAGCCCCAGGATGCCGATCTGATCGTCATTAACACCTGTGCCGTTACGGGCGAGGCCGAGGCCAAGACCCGTAAGGCCGTCCGTCATGCGCTGGCCCATCCAAACGACCCCTATGTGGTCGTGACCGGATGCGTGGTCAATTTGCATCCCGAGGAACTGCTGGAGCTTTCGGATCGCGTGATCGCCGAGCCGTCCAAGATCGATGTCGCCGAACGTGTCTGCGAGGTGTTGGGCGTTGAGTCCGATAGCGTTCCCGCCTGCAGTGATGGCGAGGTGGTCGATGCGCTCGGTCGCTCTCGCCTGGGCGTGAAGATTCAGGACGGCTGTAACCATCGCTGCACCTATTGCATTGTGTGGAAGGCACGCGGCCCCGAGCGCTCCGTGCCCGTCGAGTCCGTGCTCGAGCAAGTTCGCGAGGCCCAGGAGGCCGGCGTGCCCGAGGTGGTGCTGACGGGCGTGAACCTTGGTGCCTACGATGGCAAGAGTACGACCGACGAACACGTCGAGATCGATGAGCTGCTCGAGGTCATTATGGAGCGCACGTCTATTCCGCATGTGCGCATTTCTTCGGTCGAGCCCATGGATATCTCTGAGCACCTGCTTAAGGTTATGGCGCGCTACCCGCAGCGTATCGCCCCGTTTTTGCACCTGCCTGTGCAGTCTGGCTGCACGGCGACCCTGCATCGCATGGGCCGTCCCTATAGTGCCGAGGCTTTTGAGGACACGGTGCGCATGATTCGCGCCAACCTGCCGCAGGCGTCTCTTTCGTGCGACGTTATCGTCGGTTTTCCCGGTGAGACGGATGGGGAGTTCGAGGAGTCGCTGGCGCTATGCCGTCGCGTGGGCTTTTCGCGCATGCACGTGTTCCGCTATAGCAAGCGCCCCGGCACCCTCGCCGCCGACATGCCCGACCAGGTACCACCTGAGGTCATGGCCGAGCGCAGCCGCCGCATGCGCGCGGCTGCTCAGGAGCTCGCCATTGCCGACGCTCGTCGTCGCGTGGGAACCGTTGAGCGCGCCGTGCTCGAGTATGGTGACAACCTGACGCTCGGCTCGTTCCATCATGCCCGTCTTGACGATACCTGTGGACTTACAGCCCCGTGCCTGCTCGATGTTGCTATTATCGGAGTCGATGATTCCGGCTTGGTCCATGCACGCAGGGAGGTTCATGGAAGCCTCGAAGATTAGACTTACCGTTCCCGAGGGAGTTGACCCCTCGCGCGTTTTGGGCGCTGGCGACGGCGTCCTTCGTGCGCTCGAAAGCTTGGTTCGCGCCCACGTGGTCGCCCGTGGCGATAGCATCGCCGTGAGCGGTGACCCGGATGAGGTCGAGCTCGTTGCGCGCTTTTTCGAGCATGCTTTTCGTGAGGCGGCGGCCGGCCGTACCCTTTCTGCCGACGATGTCTCGCGTTGCCTAGCCGTCTTGCGCGACGGTGAGCACGAGGCTACGTCGCTTCGCGATGACGTGCTGCTTTCGTATCGCGGCCGCGTCATTCGCCCCAAGACGCTCGGGCAAAAGCGCTATGTGGATGCTATCCGCTCGCATACCATCACCTTTGGCTTGGGTCCTGCCGGTACCGGTAAGACCTATCTGGCCATGGCGCTCGCCGTCGCCGCGCTTAAGCGTCACGAGGTGGGTCGCCTAATCTTGACGCGCCCGGTTGTCGAGGCGGGGGAGAACCTGGGCTTTTTGCCCGGCACCCTCGAGGAAAAGATCGACCCGTATATGCGCCCGCTCTACGACGCCCTTTTTGACATGATGGATCGCGAGCGCACCGATGAGCTTATGGAACACGGTGTGATCGAGATTGCCCCGCTCGCCTACATGCGCGGCCGTACGCTGAGCGATGCCTTCGTGGTACTCGACGAGGCACAAAATACCACGCCCGAGCAGATGAAGATGTTCCTGACGCGCTTGGGCTTTAACTCCAAGTTTGTGATTACCGGCGACCTGAGTCAGCGCGACCTGGTGGGTCGCCGTGGCGGCCTTGCCGATGTTGAGCGGATTTTAGGTCGTGTCGACGATGTGGCGTTTGCACACCTGGAGCATGCCGACGTGGTGCGCCATGCCCTGGTGGGTCGTATCGTCGAAGCATATGATGCTTATGATGACGTGCGTGAGCAGCGCTCGCATGACCGAAAGGAGTCCCGTTGAGTGTATTGATCAGCAACGATGCCGAGCTCGATACGCTGCTCGACGCGCAAGAGGTGGAACACATCTGCGAGGTTGTGCTCGCCGCTGAGGGCGTTGAACGTGAAGTCGAGATTTCCCTTTCGTATGTCGACGAGGACGAGATGCACGGGCTCAACCACGAGTGGCGCGGTATCGACCGCACCACCGATGTACTCTCGTTCGAGTGCGATTCGGCCTTTGACGAGGATATTCCCGCCGATGAGACGCTCGAGCTCGGCGATATTATCTTGGCCCCGCAGGTTATTGCCCGTCAGGCCCCCGGTTTTGGCAATAGCCCCGCTGGCGAGTGCCGTCTGATGCTCGTACACGGCATGCTGCACTTGCTGGGCTATGACCACATCGAGGACGACGAGGCCGAGGTCATGGAGGCCCGCGAGGACGCCATCCTGCGCGATCTGGCGCTCGAGCGCGGCGAGGACCCCAAGCTAGTCCACGTCGGCCCCATCACCAACCACGTCCACGACTAGGAGCCGTCTATGATTCCCGGATCGAACAAGGACCATCCGTCCTTCTTAAAGTCGTTTTCCTACGCCATGGAGGGCTTCGTCACCGCCGTCAAGACCGAGCGCAACATTAAGGTCATGCTCGTTGCGGGCGTGTGCACCGTCGTTGCCGGCTGCATCGTGGGGCTCGACATTGCCGAGTGGGCCACGATTATCATCTGTTGTGGCCTGGTGATTCACGGCGAGCTGTGCAACACCGCTATGGAGGCCATCGTCGACCTGGCGACCCAGGAACTTCATCCGCTGGCCAAGCGTGCGAAGGACATCGCCGCCGCCTCTGTATACGTTCTTTCCATCACCGCCGCGATTGTGGGCTTGCTGGTATTTGCCCACGCGCTCGGCTTTATTTAGAAAGGGAGTCCCATGTCCGACAATATGCAGCCTACCGATGAGATTCTGGACGACGAGTCCCTGGACGCGGTGGATACTGAGGAGCTCGAGGAAGTCGAGGAGTTCGACCCGTTTGAGGGCATGAGCGATGAGGAACTCGACGCCCTATGCGACGAGGACGACGGTCCTATGGGCTTTGGTGACGTGGAACCCGGTTTCCGCAGCGGCTTCGTGGCCCTGGTCGGTCGCCCTAACGCCGGCAAGTCCACGCTACTTAATGCCTGCTACGGCAAAAAGGTTGCCATCACCTCGCCGGTGGCACAGACGACCCGCCGCCGTATGCGCGCCATCGTCAATCGTCCCGGCTACCAGCTGGTCTTTGTCGATACCCCGGGTATTCATAAGCCCAAGGATGGCCTGGGTTCCGAGCTCAACAAGAGTGCGCTGTTCGAGCTGAACGATGTTGACGTCGTCGCGTTTTTGATTGACGCCACCAAGCCGATCGGCAGGGGAGATGCCTGGGTTGCCGAGCGCGTCAAGAGCGCCCGCTGCAAGAAGGTCCTGGTGCTCACCAAGGCCGATGAGGCCGACCCCGCACAGGTCATGGAGCAGCTCAAGGCAGCCCACGAGCTCATGGACTATGACGACGAGATCGTGACGTCGTCGGTCAAGAACTTTAACGTCGATGCCTTCATCGAGACCGTTGCGCACTTTTTGCCCGAGGGTCCTCGCTGGTTCCCCGAGGACATGGGCACCGATGCTTCCGACGAGACGCTCGTTGCCGAGTTTGTGCGCGAGAAGGTTCTTCACCGCACCCGTGATGAGATTCCGCATTCCGTGGGCGTGATCTGTGATGCGCTCGAGCAGACCAAAAAGGTGTTGCGCGTACATGCCACCATTTACGTCGAGCGCGAGGGCCAAAAGGGCATCATCATCGGCAAGGGCGGCGAGATGATCAAACATATCGGCATCGATGCCCGTCGTGATCTTGAGCGCATCTTTGGCACGCAGGTCTTTTTGGAGCTGGACGTAAAGGTCAAGGCCGGTTGGCGCGACGACGAGGCTCAGATTCGCCGTTTTGGCTACAATGCCGAAGATTAAGGACGCGCGACGCGCATGGCAGGCTCTCGCACATATCGCACGAAAGTGCTCGTGCTCGATAAGACTAAGCTCAAAGAGACCGACCTGATTCTGACGATGCTTGACGAGCGGGGTCGGCAGGTTCGTGCCGTGGCAAAGGGCGCGCGCAAACCCGGTGGGCGCTTGGCAGCGCGCTGCGAGCTGTTCTGTACCATCGATATGCTGCTCGCACATGGACGCTCGCTCGATGTGGTTTCCCAGGCCGAGCTTATGGAAGCGCCGCTCGGCGCCGCGCCCGATTACGAGACGACCTGCGCCGCAAGCGCGATTGCCGAGGTCGCGCGTGTGTGCTCATTCGAGGACGCCGAGGACCCGTTTACCTTTGCCATCACGCAGCGGGCGCTTGCCCTGGTGGGCGGCGGGCTCGACGCGGCGCATATGGACCTGCTCGTGGCGGCATATGTCTTTAAGCTGCTATCGCACGTTGGCTACCGACCCGATTTTTCGGCTTGCGTGCTGTGCGGAGACCCTATGCTGTCGTATTTTTCGCCCCAGGCCGGCGGGCTCATGTGCGGGTCGTGTGCGTCGAGCGTTCCGGGTGCCGAGCTGGTGTCGACCGGTGAGGTCGCGTGGCTGCGCGCCCTCATGTCCATGACCTTCGATGCGCTTATGGCCGAGCGAATCGACCCGCATACGGCGGCATTCTTGCTCGGGCTTTCGCATGTTTGGGCTGCGACGCACACCGATCAGCGCCTCCGTGCGATGGAATTCATGTTGGGTCGGTGATGATGCACAGACGCGGACTGCTTGTGGTAACATATCGGCCTGTTGGTACCTCGACCTTGGTTGCTCGCTCCACCGGCGGCTTCCCAGTCCGAGGCGAATCGAGTCGCCCGATGGCGACGCAAAACGAAAGGTGAAACAATGACTGTTTCCAAAGAGCGCAAGGCGGAGCTGACTGCCCAGTTCGGTAACACCCCGGTCGACACCGGCAACCCCAAGGTTCAGGTCGCCATCCTGTCCGAGCGCATCAAGGAGCTGACCGAGCACATGAAGTCCCACCAGAAGGACTTCCACACCCGTCGTGGCCTGCTCATGCTCGTCGGCCGTCGTCGTCGTCTTCTCTCCTACATTAAGAAGAACGACATCGTCGAGTACCGTGAGCTCATCAAGGCTCTGGGCATTCGCGACAATATTCAGTAGCGAACTTGTACATGCTAAGAGCGTCCTGCATGCGGGACGCTCTTTTTGTGTAAGGGCGTGAACAATCACGCTCTGAAGCGTGGCGGGGGCAGGGGGCCCGCGTCACATGAGAAGCCCGCAGGCAAGGGGCCTGTGGGGTAAAGGAGAACAATGACACTCGTATCCAAGACCTTTGAGCTGTACGGCAAGACCTACACCTTTGAGTCCGGCGAGCTTGCCAAACAGGCCACTGGCGCCTGTCTGGTCAAGCAGGGCGACACCACGATGCTCGATACCGTGGTCGTCTCCAAGGAGCGCAAGAACTATGACTTCTTCCCGCTGACCGTCGACTTCAACGAGAAGATGTACGCTGCCGGCCGCATCCCGGGTGGCTACCTCAAGCGTGAGGGCCGTCCCAGCGAGAAGGCCACGCTCACCGCGCGCATGATCGACCGTCCGATTCGCCCGAGCTTCCCGGACGGCTTCCGCAACGAGGTACACATTGTCGCTACCTCGCTCGTCGCCGACCAGGTCAACCCCTTTGACGTCATCAACGTTATGGGTGCCTCTCTGGCCATGACGCTCGGCGGCGTGCCCTTCGAGGGCCCGCTTGCCTGCGTGCGCATCGGTCGTAACGTGGAGACCGGCGAATTTATCGTCAACCCCACCTACGAGGAGCGCGAGAACTCCGATCTGGACCTGGAGCTGGGCGGCTCTGCCGACTTCATCTCGATGGTTGAGGCCGGCGCCGAGGAGATCTCCGAGGACGACATGCTCGCCGCCATGAAGTTTGGCCAGGAGGCCCTTGCCGCCTTCTGCCAGGCTCAAGACGAGTTCGTCGCCGAGTGGGAGCAGGTCAACGGCCCCATCGTCAAGAAGGAGTACCCGCTCGATCAGCCCGTCGAGGAGGTCCAGGAGCGCATCTTCGCCCACTACGACGAGATGGCAGCCGCCCTGCGCGACGCCGACAAGCTCTCCCGTATCGGCAAAGTCGAGGCCCTGAAGGAGTCCATCCGCGCCGAGTTCACCGAGGAGGAGCAGGCCGCTTGGGAGCGCGAGATTCCCGTGGCGCTGAAGAAGCTCGAGAAGAAGGCCATGCGCACCATGGTCGTCGAGACCGGCGAGCGCGTTGACGGCCGTGCCGCCGACGAGATCCGTCCCATCATGGTGAAGGACAACTACCTGCCGCTCGTTCACGGCTCCGGCCTGTTCCAGCGCGGTCAGACCCAGGTGCTCTCTGTCTTGTCACTCGGCATGCTTAACGAGGGCCAGCGTCTGGATACCATCGAGCCCACCGAGGGCAAGCGCTACATGCACCACTACAACTTCCCGCCGTTCTGCACCGGCGAGACCGGTCGCATGGGCAGCCCCAAGCGCCGCGAGATCGGTCACGGCAACTTGGCCGAGCGCGCCCTGCTTCCGGTGCTCCCCGACGAAAACGAGTTCCCCTACGCCATCCGCGTGGTCTCCGAGGTCATGGAGTCCAACGGCTCCTCTTCGATGGCTTCGACCTGCGGCTCCACGCTCGCCCTTATGGACGGCGGCGTGCCCATTAAGCGCCCGGTCTCCGGTATCGCCATGGGCCTGATCCAGGAGGAGGGCAAGACCGTGGTCCTGTCGGATATCCAGGGTCTCGAGGACTTCCTGGGCGACATGGACTTTAAGGTCACCGGCACCACCGAGGGCATTACCGCCCTGCAGATGGACAACAAGGCCACCGGCCTTACCTTCGACATCCTGGCCCGCGCCCTGCAGCAGGCCAAGGAGGGTCGTGCGTACATCCTGCAGAAGATGCTCGATGTGATCCCCGAGCCGCGTCATACCACGCGCAGCACCGCTCCGCGCATCGTCTCCATCCAGGTTCCGACCGATAAGATCCGCGACGTCATCGGTTCCGGCGGTAAGGTCATCCGCGGCATCCAGGACGAGACCGGCGCTTCGGTTGACATCCAGGAGGACGGCACCGTCTTTGTCGGCGGCACCGGCGAGTCCGTGGACCAGGCCGTCGAGCGCATCAAGCTCATCATCAAGGTTCCCGAGCCGGGCGAGGAGTACACCGGTCGCGTCGTCTCCATCCAGCCCTTCGGCGCCTTCGTGAACCTGCTGCCCGGTAAGGACGGCCTGCTGCACATTTCCCGCGTTGCCAAGGGCCGCGTCGAGAAGGTTGAGGACGTCCTCAACGTTGGCGACGAGGTCAAGGTCGTCGTCATCGAGGTCGACGATCGCGGCAAGATCTCGCTCGATCGTCTTGACAAGCCCGAGGCCCCGGCTCGCGCCGAGGGTGCCTCCGAGGGCGACGGCGAGCACTTCCAGCGCCGTGAGCGTCCGCGTCGCGAGCGCTCCGAGCGCAGCGACCGTCCGCGCCGTCCCGGCGACAACGGAGGCCGCAAGCCCCGCCGTCACCACGACGCCGAGTAATAGCTACACACAAGCAGCTCACCAAGGGCGACTCCGGACAGGGGTCGCCCTTTTGCTTGCGCCCGGGAGGGTCGCATATGAAGTTTCCTGCTCTACAGTCCTGCGCAAGACGGAAAGCACATTAAGTGCTTTCCTTTGCGTGCGGAACTCGCGATAAACTTCATATGCGCCCCTCCCGGTCGCAAGCAAAAGGGCTGGTTAGTGCCGCTCGCTATTCAGTTAGACAGTCTATTCAGTAGTCAGATTTCAGATCTGTAGATAGCCGCAGCAGCATCTTCCCAGATAAAAACGACCAAAACAAACCTGTCCTTTTTTGGTAGGTTTCCCGTGGGGCGGGCACTGATGAAGTTTATCGCGAGTTCCGCACGAACAGGAGGCCACTTAATGTGGCCTCCGTCGTGAGCAGGACTGTAGAGCAGGAAACTTCATCAGTGCCCGCCCCACGGGAAACCGGCGGGATGGACCAGTTCAGATGGGGCTTTAATGCATGGGTGGTCTGTTGGTGGGCAAATGGGTATCATACTGAGGTTACTGCATCGACTCTGCGATGCTTTGTTGTATGTGCCCGGCGGTCGGTTTGCCAGAAGCGCCCCGTCGGTTGTTCCAGACCCGTTTCGAAGAAAGGAAACCACACTTACCTATGGCAGCTAAAAAATCATCTCCCTTGAAGATCATCCCGCTCGGCGGCCTTGATGGCATCGGCAAGAACATGACGGTCTTCGAGTGCGGCGACGATATGGTGCTCGTCGACGCCGGCCTCATGTTCCCGGATGACTCCCAGCCCGGTATCGATCTGGTGCTTCCCGACTACACCTATGTCCTGGAGAACGAGGAGAAGCTCCGCGGTATCATCGTCACCCACGGCCACGAGGACCACACCGGTTCGCTTCCGTATCTGCTGCAGGACCTCAACAACAAGGTGCCCATCTTCTCGAGCAAGCTGACGCTTGGCTTTATCGAGGGCAAGCTTTCCGAGTTCCGCATCCGCGCACCCAAGTTCCGCGAGGTCAAGGGCGGTAGCCATGTCAACCTCGGCGGCATCTCGCTCGACTTCTTCTCGATGACACACTCCATCCCCGGCGCTCTGGGCGTGTTCATCCGCACCAATCAGGGCACCGTTATGCACACGGGTGACTTTAAGCTCGACCAGACGCCCATCGACGGCGTTACGCCCGACTATGCCGCTATCAGCCGCTTTGCCAAGCAGGGCATCGACCTGCTGCTTTCCGACTCTACCAATGCCACGGTTCCCGGCTTTACCAAGTCCGAGGCCGAGGTTGGTCCCAACCTGCTGCACGCCATCAAGAATGCGCCGGGTCGCGTGTTCGTCGCGTCGTTCTCGAGCCACATCCATCGTCTGCAGCAGATCTGCGATGCCGCCCGCAAGTGCGGCCGTAAGGTCGTTGTGACCGGTCGCTCCATGCTCACGAACACCCGCGTGGCGCGTGAGCTGGGCTACCTCAACATCGACGACGCTGATATCATCGATGCCTTCGACATTGATAACCTGCCCGACGACAAGATTGTCGTCATGTGCACCGGTTCGCAGGGTGAGCCGCTGTCGGCCCTGTCCCGCATGGCCAATGGCGAGCACAAGACGCTCTCCATCCACGAGGGCGATACCGTTATCCTTTCGGCAACTCCTGTTCCCGGCAACGAGAAGGCCGTCCAGCAGGTCGTCAACAGCCTGGCCAAGCTCGGCTGCGACGTGTGGGATAAGAACCGCGCTCTCGTCCACGTCTCGGGTCACGGCAGCCAGGAGGAGCTCAAGCTCCTGATGGCCATGGCCAAGCCCACGTACTTTATGCCTGTTCACGGTGAGGCCGTGCACCTGCGGGCACACGCCCAGCTTGCCCGCAAGATGGGTCTCAAGGACGATCACATCTTTATCCTCGATAACGGTGACACGCTCGAGATGCGTGGCGGTATCGTCAAGCGCGGTACGCCCGTCGAGTCCGGCGTCGTCTATGTTGACGGTCTGCGCATTGGCGACACCGACCCCATCGTCCTGCGCGATCGCCAGAAGCTCGCCAACGACGGTATGGTTACCGCTGTTGCCATCGTCTCGCTCAAGCAAAAGAAGATCGAGGCCATCGAGTTCTCGGGCCGCGGTGTTTCGTTTGCCATCGACGACCAGTTCTCCGAGGATGCCTCCGCATCCATCATGAAGACGATCGAGAAGGGCAAGTTCAGCTTTACGAGCAGCGGTTCCGATGCCATTCGCAAGGCCGTGCGCGATTCGCTCTCTAACTTTATCTGGAGCCGTACGCGTACCCGTCCGATGATCATCCCGGTCGTCATGGAGGTTTAGTTTGGCGCGCGGATCTGCACAAAACGCCAAAGGCAATAAGGCCAATAACCAACCGGCATCTGCTAAGGGTGCCGGTTCCCATCTGCGTGCCAATAAGGGCCACGAGGCAGACTTCGACGATTTTGAGCCCTTGGTCGAGCCCTCAGCCAATCGCGATATCGCCGGCGTGGTCATTGCCGTTTTGGCGATTGCGTCCTTTATTGCCGTGATTTCGCCGGCGACTGCACCCGTTACAGCTGCGGTTGCCGGTTTCTACCACTTAGGCTTTGGTCTGGGCGCCTACGTGTTGCCGATCGTCATCTTGCTGTTTGCCGCCACGCTCTTTTTAGGCGAGGACTCGCCGCTCAACGTGCGCTCTGTTGCGGGCGGCGCCGTGGTCTTTATCGCCGTCGTCTCCATTCTTTCGCTGATGGTGCCGGGTACGAGCAACTCGTGTGACCTCATGTTTACGCCGCAAAATCTGTCCGCCTCGGGTGGCTACATCGGTGCGTTTATTGCGAGTGCGCTGCAGAATGCCCTGGGTAAGCCTATCGCTATGGTAGTCCTGCTGGGCCTTGTCGTCGTGGGCCTGGTTATCATTGGCTTTTCGGTGGGCGGCGTGCTGCGCTCCGCCCGCGATCGTGCGGCAGATTTTGCCGAACGCCGTCGTGCCGATGTTAACGCGAGCCCGTGGGGTGACGATGAGGCCCTGTCGGTGCCTGGTGTCGCCCGTCCGCATCTGAGCATTCTTCGTCAAAAGGGCTCTGATGCTGCCATGACCACGGTCATGGGCAACGATGCGGACCCGGTTTTGGACGATGACGACGAGGATGAGGATTCGTTTGTCGACGTGTCCGATGCCGTGGAGGCTGAGCGCACTAAGACGACGCTGCTGCCGCGCCGACATGCCAAGAAGGGCAAAACGGTTCCCAAGCTCAATACGAGTGAGCCCGATCCGTCTTGGTCCGAGAGCGAGATTGAGCTTACCGAGGGTGATGACGAGGACGACGAGACTCCGATTGAGACCGCAAAGACAACTTTGCTGCCGCGTCGCCATGCAAAGCGCGGCCAGGTAACCGGCCAGCTTTCGATGGAAGACGACCCCGATAAGATTGACGAGTCCGAGCCGCCGTTTGCCGTGAATCCTGTCTCGGCAGCACCTCAGATTCCCGACTTCTTGAAGCATCCCAAGGTTGCCGATAGCGCTGCCTCGAGTGCTGTCGAATCGGCTGCGGCTCGTGATGGGGGAGTGGACGACGACGCTGCAGATAACGAGGGCGAAGAAGGGGATGGCCTCAAGCTTCCGCCGCTCGAGATCCTGCATGCCAACCCGCAGTCGGCTTCTGCCGCGTCTTCGGACAAGGAGCTTGAACAGACTGCCGAGTCGCTGCAGTCCACGTTGCTTGAGTTTGGCCGCAGTGCCCGCGTGGTCGGCTGGATCGCCGGCCCTACGGTGACGACCTTTAAGCTGCAACCTGGCGAGGGCGAGCGCGTGAGCAAGATTTCGAGCCTCGAGGACGATATCGCGCTTTCGCTCGCTGCTCAGTCGGTGCGTATCTTTGCCCCGATTCCCGGCACCTCGCTCGTGGGCATCGAGATTCCCAACCGCAAGCGCCAGAACGTCAATCTGGGCGACGTGCTGCCCTATGTGAAGGGCGGTCCGCTCGAGCTCGCCATCGGCCGCGACGCCGAGGGCACGCCGGTCGTCGCCGATCTCGCCAAGATGCCCCACCTGCTGATCGCCGGTACTACGGGCTCCGGTAAGTCGGTCATGATCAACTCCATCATCACGACCTTGCTCATGCGCGCCCTTCCCGAGGACGTTCGCCTGATCATGGTCGACCCCAAGCGCGTCGAGCTTGCGGGCTATAACGGTCTGCCGCATCTCTATGTGCCCGTGGTGACCGAGCCCAAGCAAGCCGCGAGCGCTCTGCAATGGGCCGTGTCCGAGATGGAGCGTCGCCTGAAGGTCTTCGAGCGTCTCAACGTGCGTAAGATCTCGACCTACAACGAAAAGCAGGCCGCCGGCGAGTTTGAACATTACGACAACCCGCCGCAAAAGATGCCCTACTTGGTCATCATCATCGACGAGCTTTCGGACCTGATGATGGTTGCCGGCAAGGACGTCGAGGCGTCGATTGTGCGTATCGCCCAGCTGGGCCGTGCCGCCGGTATCCACCTTATCGTGGCGACTCAGCGTCCGAGCTCTAACGTGGTGACGGGTCTCATCAAGGCAAATATTACCAACCGCATCGCCTTTAACGTCGCCACGGGCATCGACTCGCGCGTCATCATCGACCAGATGGGTGCCGAAAAGCTCACCGGTTTGGGCGACATGCTGTTCTCCAAGGTCGACTGGGGCAAGCCTCGCCGTATCCAGGGCTGCTTTGTTTCGGACGACGAAATCAACGAGATTGTCGAGTTCGTCAAGTCGCAGAGCGAGCCCGACTACCACGAGGAGATCCTGTCTGCCGTGGCGCCCGCTTCCATGTCCATGGCGGGTGGCGGCGGCATTGTCCGCACCGGAGTCGCCGAGCCGCAAGACGATGATCCGCTCATCTGGGAAGCCGCCCATATTGTGGTGGATTCGCAGCTTGGCTCCACATCTGGCCTGCAGCGTCGTCTGAAGGTTGGCTATGCGCGCGCCGGGCGTATTATGGACATGCTGGAAGAAAAGGGTGTCGTCGGCCCGCCCGACGGTTCGAAGCCGCGCGAGGTTCTGCTGGACGAGGAGGGACTTGCCGCGCTGAAATCTGTCGACGCCGAGATGGCACGTGAAGATCGTGAGTTTGGAGGATTCTGATGGCTGCACGCTTTGGTGACATGCTGCTCGAGCAGCGTCGCCGAATGGGCCTTTCCATTCAGCAGGTCGCCAACACCATCAAAATCAGGCCGCAGATCATCGAGTTTTTCGAAACCGGTAACTTTGCTTCGATGCCGCCGCGCGGCTATGCGCAGGGCATGATTTCGAGCTATGCTCGCTTTTTGGGCCTCAATCCGCGCGAGGTCGTCAATGCCTACTTTGACGACCTGATGGCATACGAACGCGAGACGTCGCAGCAGGGCGGTCGTTTTCAGGACGCCGCCGGCTACGTCAATTCGCGTTCCTCGGTCGATAACGGGCGCTTTCTGATGGTTCAGGGCGGTCGTTCGACCCGCTATGGACAGCGTCCTCAGCAGGCCGGTTATATTACCGAGACGGGTTCGGGCGAGGAGATTCGCTCACAGCGTGACCGGTTCCGCAGTGCGCCGATGCCCGAGGACCGTGCACTCCCCGCTGCCCGCGGCGTGGCGCGTGACCCTCGTGCCGGCTACGGCGACGGCGGCTATTCCGATCGCGGTTACCGTGGTGTCTCCACCGGACGCTCTCGCGGTGGCTATGCGGATGCCGATACTACGCAGGTGACGCCGCGTCTTCGCTCTCAGTCTCAGCCGTGTGGCCAGCGCCCTTCGGCTCCGCGTTCGGGCCAGCGTGGCTATCAAGGCCGCGGTGAACTTGCGCCCCGCTCGGGTCAGCGCGGCCTTCAGGGCCAGGGTGGCTATCGTGGTCGTTCCGATAGCAATCGTGGTCGTATGCCTCAGGGAGGCGGCCGCAGCAGTTCCAGTCGTGGACGCGGCGGATCTCGTACTCCTCAAAACAACGGGCTCGATCCGCGTATCGTCTACGCTGGCATCGGTGCCGTGACGCTGCTGCTGATCGTGCTCATCGTGGTACTTCTGCGCGGCTGCGCATCTTCGACGCCCGAGACCACGCCCGAGACGCCCACTGCTACCAAGACGACGACCAAGAAGTCTTCTAAGAAGACCGAAACGGTCGACGAGGACGAAGACACCGATGAGTCGACGGATGAGTCGACCGATTCGGACGCCACCAAGACGACGGCTAAAAAGGAAGAGAACGAGGTAACGAAGGTCAAGGTCTCCGTTGCCAAGGGAAAGACCGCGTGGATTGAGGTTAAGGTCGATGGAAAGTCGGTCTATGGCGCCCAGGCGACTGGCCCCTTTGAGCAGGAGTACACGCCCGAGTCCTCGATCGAGATCACCACGTCCAAGCCTTCCGATGTCACCGTTACCAAGAACGGCGAAAAGGTCCGTTACGATACCAAGACTTCGGGCGTGGCGCGTGTGACGATCACCGTTCCCAAGAAGGAGACGACTGATTCCGAGAATGGTGAAAGTTCTGATGGTGTCGACACCACTGATGGTACCGATACCACCGACGGCATCGATGCCCAGTCCACGGATGGCGCCGATACCGCAACTGACGGTCAGACGCCCACCGATTCTACCGACTATTCGTACGATAGCTATTAAGCCGCTCGTACGCGAAAGGAAACATCATGGCTAAAGATTCCAGCTTCGACGTCGTGTCCGAGGTCAACATGCAAGAGGTCGACAACGCCTTTCAGCAGACCACGCGCGAGATTTCCCAGCGCTATGACCTGAAGGATTCCGGCGCCACGATCGAGCTTTCGAAGGGCGACAAGCTCTTTACGATCAACGCCCCGGCCGACTTTGTCTCCAAGCAGATTATCGACGTGCTGAGCTCCAAGCTCATCAAGCGCGGCATCGACCTCAAGGCTGTCTCGTGGGATGCTCCGCAGGCGGCATCGGGCGGCACCGTGCGCGTGCTCGGCCATATCGTCGAGGGTATCGACCAGGCGACCGCCAAGAAGATCAACAAGGACATCAAGGACCAAAAGCTCAAGGTCAAGGTGGCCATCGAGGCCGACAAGCTGCGTGTTTCCTCTGCTTCGAAGGACGCGTTGCAGACCGTGATTCAGTTCCTGCGCGACCAGGACTACGGCCAGCCGCTGCAGTTCACCAACTACCGCTAATATCATTCGAAAGGACCGCTCTCCAACATGGATACACCGTTGGGCTCCGTGCTCTACATCACCCTCGGGTGCGCTAAGAACGAGGTTGACACCGACCGCATGCGTTCTCTTTTGACCGCCGCAGGCTACGAGGAGGCATTCGACCCGCAGGAAGCCGATATCGCCATTGTCAATACATGCTCGTTCCTCGCCTCCGCAACGTCTGAGAGCATCGAGACCACGCTCGAGCTCGCCAATGAGGTGCAGGACGGCGTTCGCTCCTGTCCCATCGTCATGTGCGGTTGCGTGCCGTCGCGCTATGGCGACGACCTGCCTGACGAGCTGCCCGAGGTCGCTGCCTTTGTGAAGGCCGACGAAGAGGACGGCATCGTGGCGGTCATCGATGGCGTGCTGGGTGTCGAGCGTGAGATCGCCGCCTATATTCCGCAGGTCAAGCGCACTGTCGAGGGCGCTGTCGCCTACGTCAAGATTTCCGATGGCTGCAACCGCTTCTGCAGCTTCTGCATGATTCCGTATATCCGCGGTCGTTATCACTCGCGCAATGCCGAGAGCATTATTTCCGAGGTGCGCGACTTGGTTGCCGGTGGCGTGCGAGAGATCGTGCTGATCGGCCAGGACACGGGCATCTGGGGCACCGACTTTGCGGATGAGGGCGTCGCCGAGGGCTCGCCGCGCAATCTGGCGCAGCTGCTGCGCGCCGTCGCCGAGGCCGTGCGCCCGCAGAACGTCTGGGTCCGTGTGCTCTACCTGCAGCCCGAGGGCATGACCGATGAGCTCATTGAGACCATTCGCGATACGCCCGAGGTGCTGCCCTATATCGATATCCCCGTGCAGCACTGCGATACTCGCATACTCAAGGCCATGCGTCGCTCCGGTTCGCGCCAGGAGCTCGAGGACCTGTTCCGCGATCTGCGTGTGCGCATTCCCGGCATCGTGATCCGTTCCACGGCCATGGTCGGCTTCCCGACCGAGACCGACGACGAGTTCCGCGACCTTATCGACTTTATGGACACCGTCGGCTTTGACTACACGAGCGTCTTTGCTTACTCGCGTGAGGAGGGCAGCCTGGCCGCCAAGATGGAGGGTCAGGTCGACGAAGAGGTCAAGCTCGAGCGCGCCCAGGAGGCCATGGACCTGGCCGAGTCGCTCGGTTTTGCCGCCACCGCCGCACATGTGGGCGAGCGCGCCCAGGTGATCGTCGACGGTATCGAAGAGACCGAGGACGGTGCCGAGCTGATTGGCCATGCTTGGTTCCAGGCGCCCGATTCCGATGGCGCGGTGCATCTGGATGCCAGCGAGGCATCTGTGGGCGATATTCTGACCGTCGAGTTTACCGATAGCTTCTGCTATGAGCTTATCGGTCATGTTGTGGAGTAGGAGCGCGTTGTGGCTAACGAGAGCAATAAGGAACTGACGAGCGTCTGGACGCCCGCCAATATCGTGACGTGCGTGCGCATCGTCTTTATCCCGGTGTTCATGATCGTGTCGGCGCTGTCTCACACGAGCGTTGCCGGTACGGATTGGAGCACCTTCGACGGCCCGCTCGCCGCCGCCGCCTTTATTCTGTACGTCATCCTGTCGTGCACCGATAAGGTTGATGGCTACTTGGCTCGTTCGCGCAACGAGATTACCGACTTCGGCAAGTTCTTGGACCCCATCGCCGATAAGCTGCTCGTGTTCTCGGCCCTGCTGCTGTTCTTGGATTTTGGCGCCGTAACCGTGTGGTCGGTGTTCATCATCCTGTTCCGTGAGCTGCTGGTGAGCGCCCTACGCATGGTTGCGAGTGCCGCTGGTGTGGTCGTTGCCGCCGATAAGCTCGGCAAGTACAAGACGGCGACCACGATGGTCTCCATCTGCGGTTACCTGTGCGTCTTTGCGATGGCCGGCTTGCACCTTGGCCCGGTGGCGCTGACGCTCGGCATCTACTCTTTATCGCGCTTCCTGTACGCCGTTGCCGTTGTCCTGACCGTTATCTCGGGCGCCCAGTACTTCTGGCACTGCCGCAAGATCGTCTTTTCGGTCTAGGTCCTGGTGGGTATGACGGACTCTTTTGAGCAGATTTCCGCTCATAACGAGGAGCTGGCGCGCGATATTGTCGAGCGCGCGAGCGCTCGGGGCGTGACGGTTTCGACGGCTGAGTCGCTGACGGCAGGTATGATCTCCTCGACGATCGCCGATATCCCGGGCGCCTCGGCGGTGCTGCGTGGCGGTGCGGTAACCTACTGTGATGAGATCAAGCATCGCGTGCTGGGTGTTGAGCAGGAAACGCTCGACCGCTATACCGCGGTGTCGCATCAGACCGCGCGCGAGATGGCGGCGGGGTCGCTAGATCTGTACCAGAGCGATGTTGCCGTGAGCGCAACGGGCTATGCTGGTCCCGGCGGCGGTACCGAGGACGATCCGGCTGGCACCTTCTATATTGGCTGGGCGTATCGCACGGTCGATGGGGAAGTGCCGGTCGTGGATTCTGTGCGTTGCCACTATGAGGTCGACCGTTCGTGTGTTCGTGCCCATGCGGTCACGGAGGCATTGGGACGCATTGCCCTTGTGCTCAACTCTTTGGAATAGGCGTGTTTTAAGGGGCCTTAGGGCCCCTTAATTGTGGAGATAGGGACCTCTGGCGAATTTAGCGTTTGTGCTGGTCATAGGTGTATTTTCTCCTTCCTTGTTTTTATTTGGCCCTATGTGGTCAAGCATTTGGCCAGTGTTTGGTCGGCGTTTGGTTGGGTTTTGGAAAGACTGCCTGCATATGATTGGTCTGAACGGTTGACCACGAACAGTCGTTCGTTTATTATCGATGCAGGTTGTTAAGAGGAGGGCTATTCATGGCCAAGAATTCAGGTCCCGTACGTACCGTCCATGCACCCACGACGGGTAAAGAGCGCGAAGAGATGATCGCCACCACCAAGGCCGAGATCGAGAAGAAGTTCGGTCAAGGTTCCATCATGAGGTATGGTGACGGCGGCCCCGAGCTTGAGGTCGAGGCCATTCCCACGGGCGCTCTGGCACTTGACGCCGCTCTGGGTATCGGCGGTGTGCCGCGCGGTCGTATCGTCGAGATCTACGGTCCCGAGTCCTCCGGTAAGACGACGCTTTCGCTCGAGATCCTGGCCGAGGCCCAGGCAATGGGTGGCGTTGTGGCATTTATCGATGCCGAGCACGCGCTCGATCCCACGTATGCCGCGCGCATTGGCGTGGATATCGACGAGGTGCTCATTTCCCAGCCCGATACGGGTGAGCAGGCGCTCGAGATTGTTGACATGCTCGTGCGTTCCGGCGCCATCGATGCCATCGTCGTCGACTCTGTCGCCGCGCTGACTCCGCGTGCCGAGATCGAGGGAGAGATCGGCGATACCACGGTCGGCTTGCAAGCTCGCCTGATGAGCCAGGCGCTCCGAAAGCTCGCCGGCTCGCTGTCCAAGTCCAACACGACGTGCATCTTCATTAACCAGCTGCGTGAGAAGATCGGCGTCATGTTCGGCAACCCCGAGACCACGACGGGCGGCCGCGCCCTTAAGTTCTTCTCTTCGGTGCGTATCGACATTCGCCGCATCGACAGCATTAAGCTTAAGGACGAGGTTATCGGTAACCGCGTGCGCGCCAAGGTCGTTAAGAACAAGGTGGCAGCTCCGTTCCGTTCTGCTGAGTTCGACATCATGTACGGTACGGGAATCTCTAAGGAGGGCTCGATCTTGGACATGGCTGTCGAGTGCGGCATCTGCAAGAAGATGGGCTCCTGGTTTGCCTATGGCGAGGACAAGCTCGGCAACGGTCGCGAGGCCGCCAAGGCGTTCCTGCGCGAACACCCCGATTGCGCCGACGAGATTGAGCATAAGGTTCGCCTTGCCTGCGGGCTTGAGTTTGATGACGATGCTCCGTCCGAGGTCGAGCTGACCGATCAGCCGGCTGCGGATCAGCCTTCCGGCGAGGAGTTCGACGAGCTTTACGCCATCGATGGGTCCGCCATGCTCGATGATGACGACGAGTAGCGGTTACGCTCATGTCGTATACGGTGACCAAGGGCACGGTCGTCTTTCCCGATAAGAAGGCGGCCTCCTCGTTCTCGAGCGGATATGCGTCCAAAAAGCCTTGCGCACATATCGATTGTGAGCTTGAGGGCGGTTTTAAGCGGTCCATTTGGATTCCCGTGCGGGTCGCGCGCCTGTATGTCAAAAACCGCCCCGATTTTCCCTGTGATTGGGATGACTTTCGTGAGGCGGTTCAGCTCATCGAGCGTAAATGTGCTCTCACCATGGTGACCGAGATGTTGTCGCGACGCGACCATGCGACGGGTGAGGTCCGTGACAAGTTGGCTCGCTACGGCTTTCGCCATCCCGCGATCGATTTCGCCGTCGAGCGCGCCACCGAGTATCGCTTTTTAGACGAGAACCGCTTTTGCTCGCACTTTATCGAGGAACGCAAGCGGCGCGGTTGGGGACAACGCAAAATCGAGACCGAGCTCAAGCGCCGTCATGTTGTGCTCGATGACATTCCCGGTTATCCCGAGGATTATTTTGCCGTCGAAGACGATTTGGCGCGTGCGTCAGCCCTGCTCGCCAAGCGGCGTGTTCCAGAGACGCGCGGATTCGAAAAACTGGTTCGGTTTTTGATGGGCAAGGGCTTCTCGTATCACATCGCCGCCGATGTCGTTAAGGCGCGTCTCGATGCCGAATGCGAGGAATGTGCGCTTTAGACGTATGCGTTTTGTGGCCCTGCCGTTCACCTTGTTTTAGCCGCCGTACTGGGGCCATTTATTTGACAGTTGTTGTGGTTCAACGTACGATAAACACTGTCATTTGCTTTGTGATATGTGCTCATCTGTGATGAGTTTGTTTATATGTTTATCTGTATCCGACCCGCATAAGCTGCGCCCATATTACTCAAATGTCGCGAGCCGTTCGTAAGGACGGTTCGCTTTGTTGTGTAACGAATCCATAAAAAGGAGTGAGCATGCCTATCATCGCAGCGCTCGTTGGCATCGTTTTGGGTGCCATTGCCGCCATTGCCTACATGCGCACCGCCAAGCAGGGTAGTCTTCACGAGGCCGACGAAAAGATCCAGTCGGCACATGCACAGGCTGAGTCCTTGATCGGTGATGCAAAGCGTCAGGCCGAGACCCTCAAAAAAGAGGCTCTGCTTGAGGCCAAGGAAGAAATCATCAAGAACAAGCAAGCTGCCGAGGCCGAGGACAAACAGCGTAAGAACGAGATTCGTACGCTTGAGAACCGCGTGATGCAGCGCGAGGAATCCCTCGATCGCCGCAACGACGCTCTCGACAAGCGCGAGCATCAGCTGTCCAGCCAAGCCGGTCAGGTCGAGAAACGCTCCCGTGAGCTCGAGGAGCTCTGCGCAAAGCAGACCTCCGAGCTCGAGCGAATCGCCGACCTTACCCGCGAGGACGCCCACAAGGAGCTTCTCGATAAGGTTCGCGGCGAGGTCACCCACGAGGCCGCCACGATCATTCGCGAGTCCGAGCAGCAGGTTCGCGCCGAGTGCCACAAGACTGCCCAGGAGATCTTGTCCCTGGCGATTCAGCGCTGCGCTGCCGACCACACTGCCGAGGTTACCGTTACCTCCGTGCATATTCCCTCTGATGACCTCAAGGGCCGCATCATTGGTCGCGAGGGTCGCAACATCCGGACCTTTGAGCAGGTTTCCGGCGTCAACCTCGTGATCGACGACACGCCCGAGACCGTCGTTCTTTCGAGCTTCGACCCAGTTCGTCGTGAGACCGCCCGTGTCGCCCTCGAGAACCTCATCGCCGACGGCCGCATTCACCCTGCTCGCATCGAGGAGATGTATCACAAGGCTGCCGACCTGGTTCAGCAGCGCGTGCGCGAGGCTGGCGAGCAGGCTGCCTTCGATACCGGCATCCACGATCTACACTCTGAGATCGTCAAGACCCTTGGTGCCCTGCGCTACCGTACCTCGTTTGGTCAGAACGTGCTTCAGCACTCTCTCGAGGTCTCTGATCTGTGTGGCGTGATGGCTTCCGAGCTTGGCCTGGACGTTGTGACCGCTAAGCGCGCCGGCCTGCTGCATGACCTGGGCAAGGCAATCGACCACGACGTCGAGGGCCCGCATGCCGTTATCGGCGCCGAGCTTGCCCGTCGTTATGGCGAGAAGCCCGTTATCGTCCACGCTATCGAGGCTCACCATGCCGATGTCGACCCCAACACGGTGCTCGATGTCCTGGTACAGGCCGCCGATGCTGTCTCTGCCTCTCGCCCCGGTGCCCGTCGCGAGTCTGCCGAGAACTACATCAAGCGTCTTGAGAAGCTCGAGGAGATCGCCAACTCCCATGACGGCGTCGAGCGTACCTATGCCATGCAGGCTGGTCGTGAGGTCCACGTCATGGTTCAGCCGGACAAGATCTCCGATGCCCAGTCCACGGTTCTGGCTCACGATATCGCCCATCAGATCGAGGAAGAGATGGAGTATCCCGGTCAGGTGCGCGTCGTCGTGATTCGCGAGAGCCGCGCTGTTGATATCGCTAAATAACATGAGCGACGCGAACGAGCTCATCTCATTTATCGCGTCGATGTCGGGGGAGGGCAACCTTCGCGTCGAGGAGAACCTTGGCGAGGGGTATGTCCGCCTCCGCGTTTCGGAGGCTGAGCGGCGCCAGGCAAAACACGACATTCAGAATGTCGAGGATATCGTCATAGAAATGCTCCGCAATGCTCGAGATGCCGGCGCCGACAAGGTCTATCTCGCCACGACCAAGGAAGATGGCGTCCGCACGCTTGTCTTTCTGGATAACGGTTCGGGCGTTCCGCAGGATATGCAAGAGCGAATCTTCGATGCCCGCGTTACCTCCAAGCTCGAGAGCATGAAGATGGACCGTTGGGGCGTTCACGGTCGTGGCATGGCATTGTTTTCGATCAAGCAGAACACCGACGAGGCCCGTGTGGTCACGTCCGGCGTCGATCTTGGTTCAGCCTTCAAGGTGAGCGTCGCAGCCGACCGCCTCAGTGAGCGTGCCGATCAGTCCAGCTGGCCCCAGGCCGTCAAGGATGAGGACGGGCGTTACGTCTGTGCTCGCGGTCCGCATAATATTATTCGCGCTGCTTGTGAGTTTGCGCTCGAGGAGTTGCGTGGTTGCGATGTCTATCTGGGCTCTCCGTCTGAGATTGCCGCGACCCTTTATGCTCAGGCGTCAGGTCGGCTTGATACGTCTCGTCTCTTGTTCATTGATGACGAGAGCGAGCTTCCGGTTATCGATCGTTTAGGCCTTGCTTCTGATGCCGAGGACTTTATCCGTATCTGTGCGGGTTTGGGTCTTGAGATGTCCGAGCGCACGGCACATCGCATTTTGGCAGGGCAGATTCAGCCCGTTCGCGGTGTGACCGCGCGTCTGCTGCGCGAGCGTGATTCGTCCTCGCATGCGCCGGCTCCTGTCGATCTCGCAAAGGATCGTCGCGGGCTACGTATTGCCAAGGATGATATGGCGCAGTTTTCGCGTGCTGTGGAGCGCGACTTTAATGACCTTGCCGCCCGGTACTATCTCAACCTTTGCGGCGACCCAAAGATTCGCGTTTCGCGTGATCGAATCACCGTGACCTTCGATCTTGCCAAAGAGGAATAGTGCCTTTACCGAGTCCACTCGGTACGATACAGTTATTGCAGTTAAAACGTACTTTTAAACGCAGGAGTTTCTTCATGGATTGCCTGAAGGTATCAAGCAAATCATCGCCCGCGTCCGTTGCCGGCGCCATCGCCGGCATGGTCAAGGATGGTGTACCCGTCAACATTCAGTGTGTCGGCGCCGGTGCGGTCAACCAGGCCATTAAGGCCGTGGCTATCGCGCGCGGTTTTTTGATCCCAACCGGTTTTGATATTTCCTGCGCGCCTGTGTTCTCCGACATCCTCATTAACGGGGAGTCGCGCACGGCCATCCGCCTTTCTATCTACGTTCACCAGATCAATCGAGCTGCTATGGATAACGTCGTCATGGATGATGTTAAGCCTGTGGCATAGCTTCTGATTGCCTTGTTTAGCTCCCCATCGTTAGGACTTATGCACATGGACCAGCGTTCCGTACGCGATATTCTTACCGGTAAAACCTACTTTATCCGCACCTTTGGCTGCCAGATGAATCAGCACGACTCCGAGCGTGTGAGCGGTCTGCTTGATTCATATGGCTGCCTCATGGCGCTCGATCCTGCGCATGCCGATATCGTTGTCTTCATGACGTGCTGCGTGCGCGAGGCCGCCGATACTCGCCTGTACGGTCAGTGCAATTCCTGCAAAAGCCTGCCGCCTTCGCCTTCGGGCAAGCGTGTGGTTGCCGTGGGCGGCTGCATCGCGCAGCGTGATGGCGAGGGCCTGCTCACCAACGTCGATAACGTCAATGTCATTTTCGGCACGCATTCCATCGCACATGTGGCCGAGCTCATTGCCGAGGCGTTCCTTGATGGTAAGCGTCATATCCGCACCAACGAGCATGAGGATACGGATGCCATGAGCATGCCGTGGCATCGCGAGACCCAGTATCACGCCTGGGTGCCCATCATGACAGGTTGCAATAATTTCTGTACCTATTGCATCGTGCCGTACGTGCGCGGTCGCGAAAAGAGCCGCCCCTTCGAGGAGATTGTCGACGAGGTGACCGGTTTGGTGCGCCAGGGCGTGCGTGAGATTACGCTGCTGGGCCAAAACGTTAACTCATATGGTCGTGATCTGTTTGGCAAGCCGCGTTTTGCCGATCTGCTGCGTGCCGTGGGCGATACGGGTGTGGAGCGCATCTTCTTCACGTCTTCGCATCCCAAGGATCTGCTGCCCGAGACCATCGACGCCATGGCCGAGACGCCTGCCGTTATGCCGCAGTTGCACCTGGCCGTCCAGTCAGGTTCGACGCGGATCCTCAAAGAGATGAATCGCCGTTATACACGCGAGGACTATTTGGGCTTGGTCGATCGCATTCGCAACCGTATGCCCGATATCGCACTCTCGACCGACATTATCGTTGGCTTCCCGGGCGAGACTGAAGAAGACTTTGAGCAGACGCTCTCGCTTGCCGAGACGGTCCGCTATGCCCAGGCCTATACCTTCATTTATTCCAAGCGCGCCGGTACCCCGGCCGCAGAGATTGACGATCCTACGCCGCATGAGGTTATTCTCGAGCGTTTCAACCGCCTGGTTAAGGTTATCGAGACCACGGCACACGAGTATAACCAGGGTGAGCTTCATACTGTGGTTCCGGCGCTCATTGAGGGAACGAGTAAAAAGAACGACGCGGTCCTGCTGGGCAAGAGCCCCAAGAATCAGACCGTTCATGCGCCTATCCCCGAGGGTTACAGCATCGATCAGCTTGTTGGCAAGATCGTTGATGTTGACGTTGACGTTGCCAAGACCTGGTATTTGTCCGGCTCCGTTGTGGGCGAGCCGCGCTAATGGTTTCTCCCAGGGCAGGTTTTTCCGCCGTTGCGATCGTCGGTCCGACGGCGGTTGGTAAGAGTGATGTCGCCGACCGTTTGGCAGCTCGTCTTTCGTCCGAAGTGCTTTCGTGCGATGCGATGCAAATTTATCGCGGCATGGACATCGGTACCGCAAAGATGGCGCCCGATGAGTGTACGGCGCCGCTGCGTCTCGTCGACATTGTAGAGCCGGGTGTGGCATATTCTGCTGCGCTTTATCAGGCTGACGCTCGCGCGCATGTTGAACGTCTCCTTGGTTCGGGTTGCCTGCCGGTTTTTTGCGGAGGTACGGGGCTATATCTCAAGGCAGCCCTCGATGAGATGGACTTTCCCTCGGGTGAACTTGAGGACGATCGCCGTGCGGGCTATCAGGAGCTTGCCGAGCGTATTGGCGAGGAAGAACTGCATGCCCTGCTTGCCGAGCGCGATCCAGAATCGGCTGCTGTTATTCATCCCCATAACGTGCGCCGTGTGATTCGTGCGCTCGAGATGCATGATGATGGTATCTCCTATGCACAGCAAAAAAGTCAGTTTAGTGTTCCGCGCGAGCATTATCATGCCCTATGGTTTGGTCTGACGCGTAATCGCGAGGTGCTCTACGAGCGCATTAATCTGCGCGTCGATCTGATGTTTGAGCAGGGTCTTGTCGATGAGGTCCGCGGTCTTATGGACCAGGGGCTGGGAGATGCCCTGACGTCGATGCAGGCAATTGGTTATAAAGAGATCATCGATGTTTTCAATGGCATGATGAGCATGGATGAGGCCCGCGAACTCATTAAGATGCGTTCGCGTCGTTATGCCAAGCGTCAGCTTTCGTGGTTTAAGCGCGATGACCGTATCGTGTGGTTTGATATGGATGAATGTACGATCGATGAGGTCGTTGAGGATATCCTGCATCGTATTGAGGCTTCCTAATGGCCCGTTTCCCCCTTGTTCCCACGGCACCCGAGCCCGAGCGTGCCATTTTAGTTGGTGTTGAGTGGCGCGACAATGCATGGCCGCTCAATCGCTCGCTCGATGAGCTGGAGCGCCTTGCCCACACGGCTGGTGCCCAGTGCGTGGCTCGCTTGTCTCAGCGTTTGGTAAAGCCGTATCCCAAATCGTTTATCGGTTCCGGTAAAGTAGAGGAGCTTTGCGGCCTGGTGCATCGCATGGATGCCGATGTCGTTATTTTTGATGACGACCTGACGCCCTCGCAGCAGTCCTATTTGGAGAAAGCCGTGGGCGAGCCGGTAAAGATTATCGATCGTACAGCACTGATTTTGGATATCTTTGGTCTGCATGCTCAGACGCGTGAGGGACGCCTACAGGTACAGCTGGCACAGCTTCAATATCTGTTGCCTCGTCTGCGCGGCATGTGGAGCCATCTTGCCAAGGAGCAGACGCGCGGCGGCATCGGCTCACGCTTTGGTCAGGGCGAAAGTCAGCTCGAGGTCGACCGTCGCCTCATTCGTAATAAGATCGCTGCACTTCGTCGTGAGCTCAGGCAGGTTGAACAGCGTCGCGACGTTCAATCCAAGAGTCGCATTGAGTCACCGGCATTTCGTGTCGCGCTAGCCGGTTATACCAATGCCGGTAAATCGACGTTGCTCAATCGCCTGACCGGCTCTACGGTACTTTCGCAGGACAAGCTGTTTGCTACGCTCGACCCGACGACGCGTTCGTATCGCTTGCCCGGCGGTCGCGGCATGACGATCACCGATACCGTCGGCTTTATTCAAAAGCTGCCGCATGGTCTGGTCGATGCCTTTAAATCGACGCTGTCCGAAGTGTTGGGTGCCGATCTAATTCTCAAAGTCGTAGATGCGTCTGACGAGGACTATGAGCGGCAGCTTGAGGCTGTCGACCGCGTGCTTGATGAGATCGGCGCCGGAGAGCGTTTGACGCTGACCGTATTCAATAAAATCGATCTTCTCGACAGCGTTGATCGGTTGAGTTTCCGTCGTCGCTATCCCGAGGCCGTTCTGTTTTCGGCTCAAACGGGCGAGGGGCTCGACGGTCTCGTCGATCGTATTGCTCGCGAGGCGGCCGCCACCGATGTGCTGATTTCCGCCGATATTCCCTATCGCGAAGGCGCCCTCATCACGCTGGTGCATGAGCAGGGGACCCTTTTGCATGAGGAATATCTTGAGGATGGCGTTCGTATTGTGGCGAAACTGCCGGCTCGTATTGCACCGCGGCTCGAGCGTTATCGTACGGAATAAACGAGTTCTAGTACGCCTAGAATGACAGGCTGATGGAGCAGGTAGAACGGTAAGGCATGCCGACCAAGGACTGTGAGCGCCGGGATGGGATTCGCGTATGCCCATTCTGGCGCTTCGAGGCGTGATGCTTGTGCTACCTGGGCAGCAAAAAAGCCGGTAAGGTACATAAAGACAAACGGAATGAGTGGATAGTAGTCTCCCGATACAAAACCCGGGCCCGGAAATCCTAGCCATGCCAGGTAGGGGAGTGGGTAGACCGCTTTTGGAATGCCCCAGGTTAGGGCAAAAAGAACAAGGCACGCTGCGATGCCCCACGAGCCCGGTAATTTTTGGAGTAGCGGACGGGTTAGTGCAACCACAGCGGTACACGCCGCCATGCAATAAATGATGCCAAAGTTCACTGAATCGTCGACCGATACGAGCGTTGTTGCGATCCAGGCGACCAAAGCTGCGGCAGCGTACTTGGCCGCTCGTTTAGCGTTGTTGCGTGAGAGCGTGCACATCCAACCCGCGATAAACAAAAATACCCAGCTGATGCTGGCGCGCCAGATGTCTTGAAAGACAGTCTGGGTAAACCAGGGCATATCCCAGTCGTACAGATACGCGAGATCGTAGCAAGCGTGAAAACCTGCCATTGAAATCATCGAAAACCCGCGGACGGTGTCAAAGATGGTGATGCGTTTTTGCATTACGAGAACCGGCGCATCAAGCCGACGACTTTGCCCAGGATAACGGGATTCGTTGCATAGATAGGCTCCATGGAGTCATTCTCAGGCTGCAGGCGTACGCGTCCCTGCTCCTTGTAGAACGTCTTGACGGTCGCTGAACCATCAATCATGGCCACGACAATTTCGCCGTTCATGGCACTCTTTTGTTCACGGACGATGATGTAATCGCCATTGAAGATGCCGACATTGATCATTGAGTTCCCATGCACCTCAAGGATAAATGAACCTTGATCAGTGGCGATTTCGGTCGGGATAGTAAAAGTGTCTTCGATATTCTGCTCGGCCAGAATGGGGATCCCAGCCGCGACGCGACCAACGAGCGGTAGCGAGACCGTCCCGCGAGGTGCGGAGGGCTCGTCAGATTTAGAAATTGAGACAGAGGAACCGTCTTCGTTAAAGAGTTCCAGGGCGCGCGGTTTGGTGGCATCGCGCTTGAGTAGCCCGCGCGCCTCCAGGGCAGAGAGATGAGCGTGCACGGTGCTGGGGGAGGAAAGGCCCACGGCAGAAGCCATCTCGCGCACGCTGGGCGGATAACCCTTCTCCTGCTGATATTCCTTGATGAAGTCGTAAATTTGCTGCTGGCGCTTGGTAATTTTGCGAGCCATCAGGGCATCCTCTCTACCCATGCCAAACAAATGTTCGATTTTTGCTTGACAGGAACAACTGTTCGAAGATAATAATAACCGAACATTCGTTCCCGCGCCAGACATTTTTGTCCGCGCGGCTTGATAAAACTGTTCTCAGCAAAACACGCGAGAGGAGAACATGATGAATGTAACGAATATGGTCCAGGGAAACCTCGCCCTTAAGCTCGAGACGCCTGCAGAACCCACTTTTACGGTTGTTCAGGGTGGCCGCTCCGGCTTTCAGCCTCTGACCGTGCAGCCTGCTCGCAATCAGCAGACTGTAGCCGCGCCTACCCGCGCCGCCCTGAAGGTTTCGACGATTGTCGCCGTTGCCGTTGCGCTTACGCTCTTCTTTGTCCTCGCTACGTCTGTCTTTAGTGCTCGTCACGCTGCGTATGCCGAGTCCGTTACCAACGTTACCTACGAGACCATTCGCGTTCAGCCTGGTGATTCTCTTTGGTCGCTTGCCGAGGAATATCCAATCGAAGGCCTTTCCACGCAAGAGACTTCCGACATGATCCGTAACGTCAATCATCTGGAGCATGGTTCGCTCGCCGCCGGTGCGCATCTTAAGGTTCCTGCTCGTTCGTAATCATTATCGCGCTGCGCATGGTACCCTTGTTATCGTTTAAGAGGAGGTACCATGCGCTGTCCCAAATGCGGCAAGGCACATACCCGCGTCGTTGATTCCCGTATGCAGGAGTCAAATAACACCATTAAGCGCCGTCGCGAATGTTGCTCGTGTAATTACCGCTTTACAACGTTCGAGCGATGCGAAGACCCAATCGAGGTCATTAAGTCGGACGGAACTAAGCAGCGGTTCGATCGCAATAAGCTGCTCGTCGGCTTGATGCGCGCCACCATCAAGCGTGATATCGACACTAAGAAGCTCAATGAGCTTATCGACGACATCGAGGTCGAGCTGCGCTCTCGCACGCTTACGGCCGTCACGTCGCATGAGTTGGGTGATATGGTGCTCAAACGCTTGGCCAAGATCGACAAGGTGGCGTACATCCGCTTTGCCTCGGTCTACCGTGATTTCAAAGACGTCGATGAGTTTCTGCAAGAGCTCGACAAGTTAAGGTGATTCCATGTCCAACATTACCGTCAACATAAAGCGTCTCGACCCCACCGTCGAGCTTCCCAAATACGCCCATCCCACCGATGCCGGCTTGGATTTGCGCTCCAACGAGGACTGCGTCCTGAAGCCCTTCGAACGCCGTCTGGTCTCTACTGGGCTGGCTATCGCCCTGCCCGATGGCTACGCCGGCTTTGTCCAGCCCCGTAGCGGCTTGGCCATCAAGCAGGGCCTGTCTATAGTTAACACGCCGGGCCTCATCGACGCCCACTACCGAGGAGAACTCAAGGTTATCCTCATCAACCTGGATCCCACCAACGACATCCAAATCAACAAAGGCGACCGCATAGCCCAACTCGTCATCCAAGAAGTCCCCACGGTCAACCTAGTAGAAGTAGAAGAACTAGACAAAACCGACCGAGGAGCCGGCGGTTTCGGTTCTAGCGGCGTCGCTTAGTCGTTTACGTACTGTCCGCTGACCGGCCCGGCCCGCCTATATATCATCCCATGCTCAAACATTCTCGCTTCGCTGCGAAACTGCGCGTGGGACGATATATAGGCGGGCCGGGCCGGTCAACTACGTTTACGCACTACCAGCTGCGCCGGATCCCCAAATTTGAAGCTGCAAAGGCGAACCAAAGTAACTAATTGCAGTAAGCAGATGCGGCAAAGGGACTGTTCCTTTGCCGCATCTGCTTATCAGAAAGATTGATTGTTGTTTTCAAGCGAGTAGCCGCTCGCCCGCTTCTCACACATATCGTTCCACGCGCAGTTTCGCAGCGAGCGAAGCGAAGCGAGAATGTTTGAGCATGGAATGATATGTGTGAGAAGCGGGCGAGAGGGATACGAGCGCCCCGCGAGAATGTTTGAGCATGGAATGATATAAGGGCGGCTCCGGCAGAACGGCGGACATTCGACTAGCGGATATGCGCAGGTTTTTCGCCCCAGTAGAAGCGGCAGAAGGCTCTTTTGCGCTTTTGGGGTTTGCCTACGAGCTCCGTGGTTGCGATGGCTATGTCTTCGGCTGCATGGGGGCGGCGTAGTACTTCGCCGTTGATGAGTAGGGCTTTGAGTGATTCGGGATGGTCGTGCAGGTGGCGCAGGGTTACGATGAGTTCTCGTGCGGTGGTGACATGCATGCTGGCGCCCATGCCGGTGAGCATCGTGGTGTTGGCCTTTTCCTGGCCATAGGACTTGCCCAGCAGGATCATCGGCAGATGCGCGCACAGGCACTCGGTGACGGTGAGTCCGCCCGATTTGAGAATTGCCAGGTCGCAGCCGTGCATGAGGGCCGCCATGTCGTCCACGTAGTCCAGAACCGTGACGTTTTCGAGCTTCATGGCGTCGAAGAGCGTCTTGAGGCGGTCGGCGTATTCCTCATCCTTGCCCGGCAAAAAGACAAAATGCATGTCCTCAAAGCTGCGTAGGAAGGGGAGGGTCTGGTCCATCGCCGCGCGAAAGCGGACGTACGGTTGAGGTAAACTGGCGCCGGCCATAACCAGCACGACGGTCTTGTCGGTGGGGAGGTTGAACTTGGCTAGCTCTTCCTCGCGATCGTAATCCGTGTCGAATCCGGCGCGAATAGGAATGCCGGTAATGCGAATCTTTGCCTCGGGCACCTTGCGCGGACGCAGCGTTTCGGACATAAATTCGTTGGCAACACAGAATAGATCGGTGTCCTTGTGGGGCCACCAGCCCTCGACTTCGTAGTCGGTCGGTACGCAGATGACCGGATAATCGATACCCGTAATTACGCGGGCACCCACGGCAACATTGGCTGCTGTGATGTGCGTTGCGACCACGGCTATGGGCCTGCGGCTACGAATATATTCGTTGAAGGCGGGGAACATGATTCGTGACCATGCCGTGCCGCCACCCCAGAGAAGATGTCCCGTAAGTGTATATCTCCAGGTCAGGTCGTAAATGGGGCGTGTGGCTCCCGTAAACGAAGCCGCGGTCTTATTGCCGTCGAATTTAATACGTCCAAAATCAAGGATATCGAGCACTTCAATCTCAACATCCTCGGGGATGCCATTGGTGCCGCGGATGAGGTCGAATGCCTGCGCAATCGCATTTGCGGCGGCCTTATGGCCTGAGCCGACCGAGGCGTGCACGATGGTCACGAGAGGTTTTTGCTGAGCCAAGAGCGCTGTTTGCTCCGATTGGGGAGTGCTGTGTGTGAGCAGGGGAGCGTCGTCGCTCGTCTGCGTTTGATCCATCGATAACTCCCCTTCGACGTTGTGACACGGATTTATCATTGTAGTGCATGAGTGTCATGTTCACGTAAATTTGGGTATGAGCGCAAAGAACGTCAATGTTTCGACGAGAGGATATTCCATGACTACCGATCAGCCGATCGATGTTGCGATTATCGGTGGCGGCCCCGCGGGCTATGCTGCCGCTATTTACGCTGCGCGTGCCAACCTGACGACGACCGTGATTGAGCAGGGCATGTCGGGAGGGCAGATCGCCACAACCAATGAGATCGAGAACTATCCGGGCATTCCGCTCTTGAGTGGCGCCGAACTCGGCGAGCGTTTTCAGCAGCATGCAGAGGGCCTGGGAGCACAGGTTGCATGGAGCATGGTTACGGGTATCGATTACGATGCCGATGCAGCGCTGTTTACGGTGCATCACGATACGGGCGATACGCTGGCCTCGAGTGTTATCGCTTGCATGGGTGCCACGCCGCGACCGGCAGGTTTCGCTGGCGAGGATACGTATCGCGGTCGTGGCGTTTCATATTGCGCAACATGTGACGGCATGTTCTTCCGCGGCAAACAGGTCTTTGTAATCGGTGGTGGCAATTCGGCATGCGAAGAGGCGCTGTTCCTGTCCGACATTGCCAGCAGCGTGACCATCGTGCTGCGCCGCGACCAGTTCCGTGCGCCCGAGGGTGTCGTGAAAAAAGTTCTTGCTAAGGATAATATTTCAGTTAGGTACCAAGCTAGTATTGTTGAACTTTCAGGTGAAGCGATGCCCACGACGATTACGTTCAAGGACAATGCGAGCGGCAAGACGCATGCTGAGACCTTTGAACCTGGCTCGTTTGGCATCTTTGTCTTTACGGGGACGCAGCCACATACTGAGCTTGTTGAGCACCTAGTCGATCTGGCTCCTGACGGCGGCATTGTCACCGACGATTCGATGGCCACCCGTACGTCCGGCTTATTCGCAGCCGGCGATATCCGTTCCAAGCGTTTACGCCAGGTTGTGACCGCCGTTTCTGACGGAGCCATAGCAGCAACGAGTGCATACGCGTTTCTCCGTGGATAAGTACGATAATATATCTTATGTAAGGTTGTTATCTTTATACAAAGTGGTTGGACGGTGCATCAATGTGCTGTCCAACCACTTTTACTTGGCGGCTATGTGGTATGCAAAACTAGATTTTCTAGAATACAATATAGAAAAGGAACGGAGGACCTTTATGAACCACGTTAACCACGTTATTCCGATGTCCGATTCGTCTGTCAGCATTAAGCCTGAGGATATTCAGCCCACTGTGCTGCCCGATGCATTTATTCAGTCCGATATCGTGCGCAAACTTAATACGTTGAGTCTGCCGCGCTATAACCAGTTGCCCAATGTGACGCTCTACCGCGACCAGGTCATTGAGTATGTTGCGCTGTGGATGGAGCCGCTGTCCATTTGCGTTGAGCACCCTGTCATTACGCCATCGATGATCAATAACTACGTGAAGGTCGGCCTGGTGCCTGCTCCGGTCAAAAAGCAATATGGCCGCGAGCAAATAGCCCGCCTGATCGCTATCTGCCTCTTTAAACAGGTGTTACCTATTGCTGCGGTGCAGGCACTCTTTAACATTCAGCGTTTGAGCTACGATGCCCCGACGGCCTTTGATTATGTGGTCGATCAGCTCGAGGCATCGATTCGTTCGGCGTTTTCCGTCGAGCAGACGCCGGTTCCCGATACGGCGCATCAGGTAACGCGTGAGTCGCTGCTTGTGCGCAGTGCAGTTTCATCCTTCGTTTCGAAGGCGTACCTGATGAGCTATCTAAAGTTTAATGGGTTTAATAGCTAGCCGACGTATAAAACGGGCGGAACAAAGGGCCATCTGTCACTTTGTTCCGCCCGTATTTTTGCTTGGTTGGACGTTATTGGCCCGAAGCCACGCCCATGCCGTAGCCGATAATGAGTCCATGCATTTCGGCATAGTATGAATCCAGCCCGTTACAGGGCATGATGATGGTCTTGGAGCCGGGCCAGCGCTCCAAAATGCGGCTGGCAAGTGCCTGGGCGCCTGCCTCATTCTCGACATGGTCGATGACGACCTCGCCGCCCGTAAAACCCTCGGCTTCCATGGTGTCGATGATCTTGTTGAACATCTTCTTTTCGCCGCGCGTGTGCCCGACGAGTTCGATTTTACCGGCCTCACTCGCCGTGCCCAAAATGCGAATATTGAGCTTGTTGGCAATGACGCCGGCTGCCTTAGGGATACGTCCGGCCTTGGCGAGGTTTTCGTAATTGCACAAGCTGAAGAGGATTTTGCTGTTCTGTTCAAGGCTATCGAAGTATGCACAAGCATCCTCGAATGAGATATCCGGACTGCTTGCAAGATAGCGGTCGAACAGCAAGAAAATGAGGTCCATTTTGCCGCCAGCTGCGCGTGAATTGACAAGATGAATATTGCGGTCCGGTTCCTCGGCAAGAACCATATCGCGAGCCGTGGCGGCGGCGTTGTAGCTGCCCGACACGCCCTCAGAGATCGGCATGCAGATGGTATTGTCTGCTAATTTGAAGAGCTCGGCCCACTCCCCTACGCTGGGACAAGCGCTCGAAGAAGCGTTCGTCTCCGCCTGAACAGCGCAGTTGAGCTCATGAACGTCGAGCGAAAGGTCATCGACGAATTCACGCTCCCCCACTCGAATTTTGAGGGGCGCAAATGCAAAGGTGGTATGGGGTGCGGTCGGTTGCCAATCGCGGAGGTTGCAGCTTGAATCTGAGATAAGTGCCCAGCTCATAGAGGGTCCTTTCTAATTGCTCCCATACAATTATAGCCTTCTTGCTGACCGATTGGGCCGCTATCTAGTATTCAAAACTAGATAGCGGCCTGCACTAAAGGCAAAAGAATGGACCCCATGACTCAAAGCCAAGAGGTCCATCTCCGTTTGTTTTATCTGAATACTTAGTAGCGAACGAAGATATAGTTGTTGTTCATGCCGGCGGCAACGGAGCTGATGATAACGCCCGTGTTGTAGTCGGAAGCATGAATCATCTGACCACCACCGATGTAAATGCCGGTGTGGTACGAGTTGACCACAACGTCACCGGGCTGCGGATCGGACACACGCGTCCAGCCCATAAAGGTGCCCGTGGTGCCTAGGCGACAATAGCGGCCAGTGAGGCAGTAGCTAACAAAACCAGAGCAGTCGAAGCTGTTCGGGCCAATTCCGCCCCAGGAATAAGCACAACCAAGCTTGCTATATGCACGCGAGACAACAGAACCGCCATCGACGGACTGGCTCGGAGCAGAAGGCGTCGGAGCCGGAGCAGGCGTGGAGGGCTGCGGCGTCGGAGCAGGTGCCGGCGTAGGAGCCGGAGTGTTACCGCCCTGGTTGTTGTTATTGCTGGTCTGGCCACCGTTGTTGGTGTTCTCGGTCGTACCGGCAGTCTCGTTGCTCACCGTGGCCTTCTCGGCGGTACTGGCGTTGATACCGGCCTGCAGCGCGGCGTTGGCCTCGGCCTCGGCGGCGAGCTCAGCCTGCAGCTGAGAATCCAGAGAGTTTACGACGTTCTGGGCTTCAGCCTGCTGGGCGTTAAGCTCGTCGACCTTCTTTTGCGTGATGGCGACGTTCTTCTCCTGCTCGGCCTGCTTATCGGTGAGCTGCTGCTTGAGTTCCTTGACCTCTTGAATGGTCTGAGCCTGCTTATCGGAAACTTTTCCGTAGTAGAACAGACGGTTGAGCATATCGCTCAGGTCATCGACGCCGGTCAGAACCTGAAGCAGGCTCAGACCGCCGGTTTTGTACTCGCCGGCGACATAGGTCGAGAGCTTGGCCTGACCATCGGCGATCTCCTGCTGCTTTTGCGTGATCTCGCCAGCAGTCTGGTCGAGCGCCTGCGTCTGCGTGGCGAGCTCATCGTAAATCTGCTGGGTTTGGGTACCGATCTGCTCGAGCTTCGTACGAGCAGCGGCAAGGTCGGATGCGGTATCGGCGTAGGCAGGAGCCGCGAGGCCCAAGCCCAAAACACAAGCGAGGGTTGCCGTAGCAGCGCAGCGTGCCATGTTTTTGTGCGTGTTTGCTGTGCGCATGTAGCTTCCTTTCCAGTAACTAAGGGTAACGGCTAGTCCACCGTCACCAGGCTAAAGAGCTCTACATCGTCATCAGACGGCGTGAGCTTCTCGCGCGGGTTGAGAAACGCAAGCTCAAGGATACAACCGTAACCGACAAGCTTTGCGCCCATATCTCGCACAAGTTTACCTGTTGCCTCGACGGTTCCGCCCGTCGCGACCAAGTCATCCAGAATCAACACGGTATCTTTAGAGCTGATAGCGTCGGCATGGATCTCAATTGAATCGGTGCCGTACTCGAGCTCGTAGCTCTGGCTTACGGTCTCGCGCGGCAGCTTGCCCGGTTTACGTGCAGGAACAAAGCCGGCGCCAAGGGCTACAGCCACCGGTACGCCAACCATAAAGCCGCGAGCCTCGGGACCTACGACCTTGGTGATTCCCATGCCGGCAAAGTGCTCGGCGAGGGCATCGGTCATGGCTTTGAGCGCCTCGGGGTTGCTAAAGAGCGGCGTGATGTCTTTAAAGATGACTCCGGGCTCGGGATAGTCGGGGATGTCGACGATTTGAGATTCGAAGTCGTACATTGCATGACCTTTCAATGGGTTGCCGGATAAGCGGTAGCTGTTATTTGCCCGCGGTGACAGTGTCGGATTGCGAAGGGGCGACAACCTTGAGCGGCTTTACGAGAGAATCCTCGTGTGAAGCCGGCGCGGCAGTTTCTTCGTTTTTGGCCTTGGTGGACTCGGAGCGAGCGATTTCCTCATCGAGTGCATCGATGTCGGCATCCTCGACCACGGCGTTGAGCGACTCAAAAACGCGGTTTTTGAGCAACGCGGTGTGCACGCCTTCCGTCAGGTCGTGAAGCTTCTTAAACGCACGCTCGAGCTTGGCGTCGCGCTCGTCATCGGAGGTATCCATGCCGAGCATGCTTACGAGCACTTGCTCAAACATCGAGGATTCGCGGTTGGCGGAAGACACGTACTGACGCAGGTTGCGCGGCTCGATATGGAAGCGTGACAGCTCGGAGCAGTAGCGGATGATCGGAAAATCGCGACCATCGACGAGCTCACGGTTCTGCGGACTTTTGATGATGCGAATGAGGTCGTTCTCGGCGAGCGAGCGGATAAACGAGATCTCGACGCCCAGCATATCGGGAATGGTCTCGATGGGATGCAACTTTTGTTTGGTCTCCTTGGGCTCTGTCTTAAGCGGAACATCGGACAGCAAGCCCACCTCGTAGGCGAGCGTTGACAGGTCCGTGGCGTTTTCCAAGCGCTGCTTAATCACGTTGAGCGGCATATAGCGGGTCTTCTGCAGGTGCAGGATGACCTCAAGGCGATCAACGTCCTCCTTGGAGTACTGACGGTATCCCTTAGGCGTACGATGAGGGGTAATGAGCCCCTCATCCTCTAGAAATCTAATTTTTGAGTTCGAAAGATCGGGGTATGCGCCTCGAAGTAGGTTGACGACTTGGCCGATACTCAGATAGTTGCGTTCGGCCATGCCCTACTCACCGGTTTCGATGCGCTCCGGCGTGCTCTCGTGGTAGATGAGCGTAAACGTACCGATCTGAACGGAAGAGCCGTCGTGCAGCGGAGCCGCGTTGATAATGGCACCGTCGACCCAGGTGCCATTGAGCGAGCCCAGATCCTCAATACGGGCGCCCAGGCCCTCACGAATAATGCGTGCGTGGCTGCGCGAGACAGTCATGTCGTTGAGGAAGATGCCATTCGCGGGATCGCGGCCGATGGTGGTCACGTCGTCCTCGAGTTCAAAGGCGGCACCAGTCTGCGGACCCTTGACGATGGACAGAACGGGGGCGGTGATGCGCACGTTGGCCATGAGATCGGGAACGGTGACGTCGCTTGAAGGCACGCGGAATACGCAGGTAGCGTCAGCAGTCTTATCATTCTGAGGCATATTGTTAACCATGTTGTCCATGACAACCCCTAACTTATCGCGGACGTGCCGCAAATAATGAACCGTACGTAATCATACCCCAACGAATCAGTCTTCGATTTCGGGGTTAAGAAAGTCGATGTCCTCGTCCTCGGGATGCGCGAGAGCCTGTTTAATGGCCACACTGCCCTTAATGGAGTAGATGACAGCGGTGAGCATGGAGAAGATCACACCACCATACACAAAGAAGATGCCGAGGGGCACCGAGCTTCCGTTGAGGCCCGGGAAGGCCGTGAGGGTTGAAGGTAAAAGGCGCAGGCCGTCAACAACGGGGAACCCGAGCAGCATGAGCGAGAAGCCGGTCATGAGCAGCGCGGTGGCAATCTTTCCGGGAAAGACGACATCGATGGGGCGACGGTGATAATGACGCACGATAAGCGTGCCAATGCCCAGATAGATGTCGCGGCCTATAATGAGCACGCAGACCCAGATGGGCAGCTCTCCGCGGACTACCAGTCCAAGTACGCCGGTGAACAGCAGCGCACGGTCGCAAATGGGATCCATGACCTTGCCGAGCCACGAGACCGTCTTAGTCATGCGGGCGATCTGGCCGTCCATCCAGTCGGTGGAGGCGGCAACGGCGTAGATAACGATGGCGATGACGCGGTTGTTATCCGTCACAAACAGGTACAGAAATACCAGGGTGAGGATCAGGCGCGTAAAGGTGATGAAATTGGAGATCGTAAAGATCTTATTCGACGGGTAATCGGAAGTGCCGATAAGCTCCTTTTTGATCTTCTTTTTGATGCCCACAGGACTCCCCCGCTGGTTAACGACAAAACTTTCGATACTATACCCGTTCTGGCGATGTCTATCCAGCGTAAGCATAGAGAGTCCAGACATGAGGAAGGCGCTGTCGCAACGTGAATGTACCGTTTTTGTGTACGCCAGCCTCCAAACATGTCGAAAAATATCGTTTTTGGAGGCTGGCGTACAAGTTTTTGTTGAGCGGAAGCTTCGATCAAGAAAGCGGTTGATTCTATGTTGCTTACGCCGTTGATTCTTAATAAAAAAAGGTCAGGCACTAGGTGCCTGACCTGCAAACTTCTGGTCGGGACGACTGGATTCGAACCAGCGACCCCTTGACCCCCAGCGGCCCCTTTTTGCGCTCTACCTGTGTTTTCTTTATTATACCCCGCCCAAGTAGCGCAGGTAAGTAATTTCCGCATATGTAAATTATCGCAGGTAAACGCAGGTGGCTATCTTTCGCTATCATTCGGTTTCGAACTCATGGTGCAGTTGGTGATTCTCTGGTGACTCCGGTGGCACTGGAATCACCAACTTTTGAGTTTTCGCAGGCAGATATGCCTATCTGGAATCACCGAGTGTTTTTGGGGTATTTATGGGAACCGAAAAAGAGTGCAATAAAACATTGCGCATATGTGGAAGCGGGTCAGTCAGGAAGAACAAGGGGAGGTGGCAGGTCGTCGTCTCCCTCATCAACGACGGGACGGGCGAGCGCACGCAGAGGACGAAGAACACGGGCATCGCGTGCTTCAAGGAGAGCACCCGCGGCAAGAAGGCGGCGCTGGATGCGTTGGCGGAGTTCAGGAGCGAGATCGAGGCGGAACTCGCTGCGGCCGAGGACTTGAGGGTTGCCGCCGAGGAGCGGCAGGCGAAACTCGAGGCCGATGAATATGCACTTCTCCCCCTGGGGGTCGCGCTCGAGAAGTTCATCGACTTCTGCTTGCAGATGAACCGCATCACCCCGACCACGCGCGACGACTACCATTTCAGCGCCCTGCACATCGAGCGCGACGAGCTGGGGGCGATTCCCGTGAACGAGGTCACGACCGACGACATCAACGCATGGTCTGCGCGGAGGATCGCGCTCGGTTGCGCCCCCGATACGCTCAACAAGGCGTTTAAATTGGGAAAGCGCCTCTATACGGTGCTTGTCAAGAGAAGCAACGACACCATTGGCAAGAACCCGTTCGACGGCGCCTTGGCCCCGCGCATCATCGGACGGCCGCGCAACGCGCTCAGGTCGGATCTCGTGCCGAAACTCAACTCCATCTGCTCCATGATGCCCGACTCGCGCTTCAAGCGGGCGGTCGTGCTCGCCCTGCACACCGGCATGCGCATCGGCGAGGTCTGCGGCCTCAGGTGGTGCGACGTCGACTTCGAGGCGGGGCTTATCTCGGTCAGGCACTCGGTGGCGTATGCGAAGGGGATGGGCTCGTTCATCAAGGACACGAAGACCCATGATTGCAGGGCCATCCCCATCGACCCGGTTGGTCTTCTCCCCTTCCTGAAGGAAATCCACGGCATAGACCTCGGCAAGCTGCGCTCGCGGGGTCTGGCCGCATCGACCGAGATTGGGGATTGCTACATCCTGTCTGAGCCGGGGGCGTCCTTCGCGACGACCAGCTACGTGCGCCGAGCGTTCAAGACGTTCTCGGAGACCAACGGACTCATGGGCACCAACGACGAGTTGATCACGTTCCACGGACTTCGCCACACGTTCGCGACGCAGTGGATCCGCCAGGGCGGGGACATCAAGGCGCTCCAGTCGATTCTGGGGCACAAGGACGCCATGGTGACGCTCAACGTCTACGCCGACATCGAGCCGATTTCCAAGATACACAATATGCTGCGCGTCTCGCCCTGCCTTTGGCGCGGGTACCTCGGGCTTCGGGTCGATCCGGGTCCCATGTTCCAGCAGCGTATCCAGGAGGCCGTCGAGACGCTCCAGGCGTTCGGGTACGGCATCACTGAGCCGGACGACCGCAATATCGTCATCCGCGACGTGAAGACGATTAGCCGGCTCTACCCCACCGAGTATGCTGCGGTGCTGGGGGCGATCCCGACTGAGGCTACGGTGGTCTGATAGAAGTTGCAACGCCTTTTGAGCGGGGCATTACTTAGCGAAGGGCATCCCCTACCTAACAGTTGGGGATGCCCTTCGATTTCGGTCTGGAATCAGCGGACGGAGTCAAGTGGTGCGGTTTCGTCATCGGGATAGCGGAACTCGACTTGGATGCCCATGCGTTCCAGCTCGCGGGCGATGGCGCGGGAGGTCGCATTTGCCTGACCGTAGGGGCCTGCGTCCCGCCCGAACCTGTCGTAAGTAGATTGGTCCCTGTAGTAGGTTATCGGCATGACTATCGGACCCTCACCAAACTCCAACCTGTGGCTCTCGACTATTGAGCGGGCATATGCCACCTGCTGCGACTGGATATCGGTGGCGCGGTCGAAGTATTCCCATGCAGTGTCCGAGATGCGGTACCGCGTCTGCCTGGGGTTTTCCCAATTCTTGACGGTCTTCAGATTGGCGTTGAGGGCATTCGCTATGTCCTGCTGGGTGAGTCCGAGCCGTTCGCGCCTTGCCTTGAAATCGGCTTTACCCCTCGCCATCATTTGGAAGATTGTTGGACGAGGTCATAGATGTAGAGGTGATCTATCAAGAAAAGGAAAGAGAAGAAGGACGAGAATTATAACAAGGTGTTTTGCTGCGGGGCGCTTTTTAGGGCGCCCCTTTTGCTTTGCTAGGTGTATGGCGGGGAGCCTTGTGTGTAGCCGCGTAGCTCGGTAGGCGTGTAGCCCTGTAGCCCTGTAGCGGTGTAGGTCGGCAGGCGATTAAATTGGATGAATGAGAACAAGAATAATAAGGAGAAGAATAAGGAGAATGAGAAAAAAGAGAAGAAGAAAGTCAAAGAGGGGGTCAGGGATCGCGCAGGTGAAAATAATGATAACAAGCAGTTATGCCGCGGGGTGCCATTTCGGGCACCCCTTTGTCTTGCTAGATGGCTGCTGGATGGTTGTGCGTCGCTCTATAGCTGTGTAGCGGTGTAGCCGTGTAGTGAGAAGACCCATTATGAATGTCGGGCGGATCGTGGGTGGTTACTTGCCCTGCTCGGTTTTGGATGCGAGTCTCGCTCTGCGATCCTTCAGGAGTTCACCTTCGTGGGAGAGTTATGCGCCGCCCTGCTGCGTCCTTGATGACGGTGACGGCGCGGCTGATCTTCTGGCGGCTACCGTCCACTTAATTAACTTTAGCCGTAATGATGTCTAAGTTAATCAGCTCAAGCTGCTCAACAAACTTCTCGAGATATGAAGCAACCTTCTCATCATTTACAAAGAGCGACTTGTCTTGCGTAAGGTTGCCCGCATTGTCTTTCGGATAGCGAAGACTGATACCGTTATCGTCGATATCAGCAATAGCTCCTATAAACGCACTCATGTTGCTGATGGCCCTTTTGTCCTCACGACACCTCTGTCCTGGGAACCGCGAGAGCAGGGAACTCCACAGCTTTGTGAGGCTATGTTCTCTCTTGGGCTCACCTTCGCACTTCCTAATCGCTTGCTTGATGGCAAGTTCCATACAATGTCTTGTAAGGAATAGAACTGGGATTGCATAGGAATGCTCGAGCATTACATACGCCCCCGGGCGGTCGATAGCTTTTCTTCCGGCGATTGCCAACTCTCTCGCGGCATTGAGGAACGAATAAATGAACTCTTCCTCGAACATCTCGCTCTTGAGAGCTTCCTTCATTAGTACAGACGAGTTCAACAGAGAGAAGTCTCTTAGGGTAGGGTCGTTTAAACCGTTCATTTGAGACTTCATCACTTGTTGGCATGCGTATCTCGGAAATACATGGTCAGTGAATATACTTTCCATTAAAAGGGCCCTCCCATTGTTGCGTCGCCCTCCACTCTCAACCTTAGTGTTATGAACGAATTGATTATCGTCACAATGCAGCACCTGCCTTGCGCGGGAAGTCTAGCAGGCGGTCGCGGTAGTACTCGTATTGCTGGCGGCGGGCCTCGATCTCGGCGGGGATGCCATCCGTCAGCGAGGTCGTGAGTGCGTCGAAACGGTCGAGGATGTCGACGGCCTTCTGCTGGGTGGCGAGGGATATCATTGGAATCTGATACAGAATTCGAATAACAGACGGATGGGCTTTCGTCATGTAGTCGAATGACATAGTTGACCACTGAGAACTAAGCAGATGGTAAAGAAATCTCGTGTTGAAGAATTGATCGTCTAAGACTTTCAGCCATCCGCAAACATTGGTCACGGAGTATCTCGGGGAGTCCCTGTAGAAAAACTTACCGCCGCCATCCACACTCCACGTAAGGCGAATGTCATCGAACATATAGGAGCCGTATTCTCCCAATTTTCCATCGTTTGTTGAACTTGCTGAATAGATGGGATAATTGCCTGGGTTGGCAGTGATATCCTTTTTGCTGATAACTTTGCCGCGCCCCAGCTTTATATAGCCTGCATCTTCGACCTCTCCCAGCGCCTTCATTTCGACCGACTTGCCGTCCATCGCCTCTAGGGTTTTCTTGGACAGCAGTTGATCGCGATAGTGGGCGTACTGTTGCTTGCGGGCGGTTAGCTCGGCGGTTAGCTCGGTGAAGGTGTCTAGGATTCGGACGATCTCGCGCTGAATCTCTAGGGGCACCATGGGAATCATATACAAATCTCGAATAACAGACGGATGAGCTTTCGTCACATAGTCGAAAGACATGGTTGACCACTGAGAACTAAGCAGGTGATAAAGAAATCTCGGGCTGAAAGAATGTTCATCTACTACTTTCAGCCATCCGCAGACATTGGTCACGGAGTACCTCGGGGAATCCCTGTAGAAGAACTTGCCCCCACCGTCCACGCTCCACGTAAGGCGAATATCGTCGAACATGTAGGAACCGTATTCGCCCATTTTTCCGTCGTTCGTTGCACTTGCCGAATAGATGGGGTAATTGCCTGGGTTGCCAGCGATATCCTTCTTGCTGATAACTTTACCACGGCCTAGCTTTAGGTATTCCGCGTCTTCAATCTCCCCCAGCGTCTCGTACTCCACTCCGTCAGGACAGAGTTCAGCAACTAAGGTGTCGATCTTGTTCATGTCTCCTGCCTTCAAGCGGGCGTGGCGTTGGGGTTGCCACGTGGCCGCCAATCGTTTCGATTGCTTATTGAAGTTTGGAGGAAGACATGAGGATCTTCGGAGTGTTGCCGCAGCGGCAACATTGGTGGTGAGGAGATACCTGGTTGAACGTTTCAGTTTTCTGAAGTCATGGGTCTATGAAACTAAGTGCAAACATCTGGCGGATGCACCTGGATAGATCGATTGGGTTTTGAATGTCGGTCTGAGCTGACGTTCTGTTCGGTTCGGTCACCAAGACAATCTTGAATAATAACAAGGCGCTTGGCTTGGCAGGTGAGCCTTTGTAGGGCTCCCCTGCCGCTTTGCTAGATGTGTAGCCGCGTAGCTCGGTAGGTGTGTAGGCGTGTAGCCCTGTAGGTGTGTAGAGCGGTAGCGGGCAGCTGCGCTATGGATGCAGACTGGGTTTAGATTGAATAGTCGTTGATATTTGCCGCCCTGGCACGACCTGCGGGAACGTTTGCACCGGTGCTACGCTCGGGGCGCAATATAAGCCCCTGAGCGAAGGGAGCCGCATATGCATGCAGCGGCAAATTCGCCTCGGGGGGGGTATCTCCTAGGAGTACCCGCCTCCGGGGCCAAGGTCTCATCGAGTACGTACTGCTGATCGCCGTGATCAGTCTTACGGTCGCGTTCGCCGGTCCTCCGGTCGCAGGCGCCATCGGTAACCAGTTCACAGCGATTGCCGGCGCGGTCGGCGGCAGCATCACGGGCGGAGCCATCGGCGGTATCGGCGGCGGAACGTCCGGAGGCACCCATGCGGGCGGCACGGGCGGCGGAAACCATGGCACTTCCGGCGGAACTTCCGGTGGCGGGACCACCATGAAGCCCGGCTCCGGTTCGACCGGCAGCAACACAGGCACGACCGGCGGCGGCAGCTCTTCTGGCACCGTCAACCCCGGTTCGGGTTCGTCCGGTTCGCAGACGACTAAGCCCGGCCAGTCCGGCACGAATCCAGGTGGCAGCAACACGGGATCGACAGGCAACACCGGCACGACCGGCAGCGGCAGCTCCTCCAGTACAACCAAGCCCGGCTCCGGCTCCACAGGCAACACTGGTTCGACCGGCGGCAATACCGGTTCGACGGGAAGCGGCAACACCTCGACTAGACCCAGCCAGCCCGGAGCGAACCCCACCGACGGCCTTGAGAACAAGGACCCGAAGGACTGGACGCTCATCGACCAGAAAGTGGTAGCCGAGGACATTTCCAAGAACGGCACGGGCAGCAAGTATTATCCGGCCGCCAAGAAGGCGATGGACGAGGGAACTAAATGGAAGACCGCCCTCCTGAACGGTGTGACTCTCGAGTACAAGATTATCGGTATCAACCACGATAATCTTGCCGACGGCAGCGGGAAAGCCGGCCTGACGTTCCTGACGGTCTCATCGGGGATTGATTCCCTCATGAACTCCACCAAATCTAACGCCGGCGGCTGGAAGGCTTCGGATATACGCCAGAAGATGAATTCGGGTGAGATTTGGGAGTTGCTGCCGACGGTTTTTCGCTCTCAGATCAAGGCCGTCTCGAAGCTTTCCCACAACGCCGCCGGCGATGCGGATAACACCGCAGATTCCATCACCGCGACCACCGACAAGCTGTTCCTGCTCAGCTACTCCGAGATCGTCGAAACCCCCTTCAGTTTATGGACCGATATTTGTCCTTGGGTCGGCAAGGAGGGTACCCAGTATGAGGCCTTCAAGGGTAAGGTGACGGATAACAACGGTGCAAACCCAGTTATTGCCATTGATGGCAACTGGTATCTGCGTACGGTTCAAATCACGGGCAAAAATGGATTCGTCTATGTAAGCTATAGAGGTGATCCTACTTCCTATGGCACTGGAGAGATTGCTATGTCCATACGACCCGTCTTCTGCTTCTAGTTCTGCCTACCGCTGCTAGCAAAGGGGCTTCCTCGTTTGTTGCGAGGAAGCCCCTTTCTCTTGGTTGGCAATCTAGGCGCTATGGGAACAATATCGTGAGGATTTGTTCCTTGGAATACTTTGCGGTGTCGATTTTGCCCTCGTAGGGATCCATGTAGCCGTAACGCCAGACAACTAAATCCCGATTTTCTGCCTCGGCCTCGCCAAGCTCAATCAGTTCCTCTACGGACATATCGTTGCGGTCGCGGGCGGTGTCCTTGCCCGCAAGCTCCCAGCCGAGCTGGAGGTCGCACACCTCGTTCGTGCTCAGGAAGTCCATCCCAATCTCCTTGAGGTCGAGTGGGGACGACCACTTGCGATACGGTAAGGCATCGTACTGGAGGGCCACGTTGAGGTATTCGATTGGGTCGTAAACCTCGCGAAGGTCGCAGTATTCGAAGAGAACGCCACAGTCGATTTCAGGATTATGCATGACCGCGGCAGCGAGCAAGTTGGCTTCCTCGAAGGTGTAGTCCTCGCCGAGGGGGATCCACTCGAAGGGCGCGAAACGGCCGAGGTATTTCCATGCGCAGAGGCGCAGGAGTTTGAGTTCGACTCCCTCGCGAGTGGCCTCGCGGGTGAGCGCGTCCGCTAACGCGGCGGGTGCCAGCGGGAGACGAATTTCGGCACCGGCGGTCGGGTCGTTGCGGTAAGTCTCGAAGGACGCCCCCTCAAGAGCAGTCACCCAGATGACGATTGCGGACTGGTCGGTATTCTCGTTCGGGCTCATTTGGCTTAACCTCTTCCTTGGAAGTTTCGTTAGGCAAAAGTCTATCGCTGTCACGATATGTCGTCTAGATCTCGGGGAGGAAAAGATGGGGAAAATGAGCCATGAGGAGTTCCTCGGGCGGCTGCTGCGGCAGAACTCGCATTATGCCGCCGAGGAGTTCGAGGTTATCGGTGAGTACGATGGCATCAGCGTTCCCCTGCGCTGCCGTTGCCTTGTGTGCGGCAACGTCTGGGACGGTAACCCCGACTCGATGTTGCGGCGAAACTCGCGTTGCCCCAAATGCGGGCGAGCGGCTGCTGGCAAGACCTCGGGGAGGTCGAGGACGTTGACGCACGAGGCGTTCGTTGAGCGTGCGGCGGATGCCTGCCCGGATATTGAAGTCATCGGTAAGTACGCGGGCGCCAACACGAGGCTGGACGTTCGCTGCCGCAGGTGCGGCTATTCATGGGATGCGTTTCCGGTGACCGTGTTGCGGTCTTGCTCTTGCCCCTGCTGCACCAACCGCGTCGCGGTGAAGGGGGTCAACGACCTCGCGACCACGCATCCCGAGATTGCGGCGGAATGGGATTACGGGCGCAACGGGGAGCTGAAGGCCACCGACGTCGTGGCCGGCTCCTCCAAGAGGGTCTGGTGGCGATGCCCCGAGGGGCATGAATGGCAGGCGATTATATATCGGAGGAAGGCGGGCGGCGGCAGATGTCCTGTCTGCGCAAAGTAAAGGGGAGGGTCTAAGCCCTCCCCTCTTTCTGTCTATAGGCCGTAGACCTCGACCATGGCCTTGCCGATGCGGTGCGGGACGCCCGTGACGAGGGCGTTGCCCATGCAGAAGGCGCGGTGGCCGTCGGTCATGCCAGTGTCGGTCCAGCCCTTGGGGAATCCCTGTAGCTGGTCGAGTTCATCGGGCACCAGGCGGCGGAAGCGGCCGTCGGGGCACTCTATGACGTGCTTGAAGCGGCTCGCACCGGTGCCGCCCTCGCCGGTGAGGATTGTGCGGCTCGGCTTCTCGATGGAGTCGGGGAAGCTCATGGCTCCCTCGGAGTAGGTGTAGGTGAAGCCCGTCTTCTTGTTGGTGCGCTCCTCGCGCTTGGCACCCTTGAGGTATCGCCAGTCGGGCAGCTTTTCCTCGGCGATGTAGAACTGCTCGGGGACGTCCGACTCGTCGACCAGCACGTCGCCCAGCACGCGGCGCTCGCCGCGGTAGTCCTCGGCGAAGTCGCAGGTGAGCACGTGGCAACCCTGCATCACGCCGGCGGCCTTGAACTGCGAGACCTTCTGGCCGCCGCCGAAGCGGGTCGAGTTCTCGTAGGGGTCGGGCAGGACATCGAGCTCGGCCATCTCGTCAGGATATATGGCGGGGAACGCCTTGGCCATGACGCCATGGCGCATGCGCTCGGTCAGGTCGGTATCAGCGGCATCCTTCTCGCAGAAGATGTAGACGCGCTTGCGGCGCTGCGGGAAGCCGTACTCGGCGGAGTTGACCACGCGCCACTCGACCGTGTAGCCGAGGTCGGCGAGGCAGCTCAGGATGATGGCGAAGTCGCGCCCGCGCTGGGACGCGGGGGACTTGAGCAGGCGGTCAACGTTCTCGAACAGGCCGAAGCGGGGCTCCTTCATCTCGAGGAAGTGGTAGATGTCCCACCACAGGACGCCCTTCTTGCCCTCGATGCCGTGGGCCTGGTTGAGGGGGCGCGCGACGGAGTAGTCCTGGCACGGGAAGCCGCCGACGACCATGTCGACGTCGGGGATCTGGTTCTCCCCCGCCTCGGCCTTCTCCAAAACCATGTTGATGTCCTCGTTCACCACGGATCCCGCTCCGAAACGCTCGGCGTAGCATTGGGCGGCGAACTGGCGGGACTCGGTTCCGGGCGGCTCCCACTGGTTCGCCCAGACAGTGGTGAAGGGACCTGCCGGCTTCATGTAGAACTCGGGATGCTTGGGGTCCGCGAAGCCCTCTAGGCCCAAGCGGAACCCGCCGACGCCCGCGAAGAGCTCGGCAATCTTGATCTCAGACACGTTTCTCCAATCGCTGCTGTGTCCGTTCTTGCGTGATCGATGATAACCGATCTTGCGGACAAGATCAAGGGATGGATTTTGCCGCTGCGGCAAGACTGTCAAGGTGCGCCCTGCGTTCGATAGATTGAATGAGCTGGTAAACAAATCCGAAAGGAATGTTCTAATGTCAAAGGTATGCACTGTCGCTCGGGCGCTCGGAATCACTGGGTTGCTTGCGGTTGCCCTAACCGGCACTTCAGGATGCATCCGCCTAGGAAACGACCTGGCAATTGGAACTGACAGCTCCCAAACAGCCAAGAACGATTCGAATTTTGCGCTCGCCGATGTTGAAGTTACAGGCGTTGAAGTGCACGATTCCGCCCATGGCAATGGAGAAAAGACCGTCGCGATTAGATGGCATGCCGTGAACAACGGCTCCGTGGACACCTTTGCTGATGGCTATTACTTCAAGGTGTATCAAAACAAACAAGTCATGAGCGTTGGATATGCCGCCGATATAGACGGACGGTCAGACGAGGTTCAGGAACTCGCCCCCGGCGGTGAATATGACGGGACGTCAGTCTATTACATTAACGACCTGTCTCCCATTGAGGTTAAGTACATCGATCCGACAGATCAATCCGTAAAGCTAGACCAGACTTTCAATCTGGAGTAATAGGGTCTAGAGAAAGCGTGCCACACTGAGTTGTTCTACCAACTCCTTGCCCTTGACCCATACGTTCTGACGGTACATCCTCACGCCGTTGACTTCCACAGGCTTGTCGTTCGCATCGGTGCCCGTTCCGCGGACGAACAGGACGCCGTCACGGCTCTTCGGCCAGTTTGGCGCCGTCATGGGTATCCCCGTCTTAGGCGTCACGCGCGGCGTACCGTCCCTTTTCAGGACGGGCGCATCTGCTAGACCATCGCTGAATATGAGGCCGCGCATGCCATCCCAGAGCACCCTAGCGGCATCGAGATAGGTCCCGAGCCAAAGGGTCTTGAATCCCATGAAGAGGCACTGGCGCAGCGGGCAGTCGCGGTATCGCTCCTCGAGCACGGCGACGACCATGGTGGAGTCGATGAAAGGGGCCGCGAATGCGGAGTCCTCGAACTCCACCGAGGGGTCGCACAGCTCATCGAAGTCGATCGAGGGGTTCAGCTTCATATCCTCGGTCCTGCCGCCCGCGGGCGTCAATGTCATCGTCTTGAAGACGATACCAGCCTTGGCGAAGAGCGGGACCTGCGAGATCTTGCCGGCGTGACCTGTGAAGAGCCTGACTACTACCTGCTCGGCGAGGGACTTGTTCTCACGTCCGGATTTCGCCTTGAGCGGCAGGCCGAACGGCATGGCTAGGTCCTCGAGTGTCTGGCCCGCATAGGTGTTTGAGATGCCGTGAAGATATGCCTTGAGCGCCCCCATCGAGGACAGACCGCCCTGGTCGGGAATCATGCGCATGCCGTCATCTAGGCGCTCACGTGCCATCTGGGTGACAAGGGATGCCTTCAGGCGGAATCGCGGCCTATTCGGCCACTTCGGCGAGGTGTCGAGGTAGAGCAACTGGGGATTGATGAGCGTGGATAGGTTCGGCATCTCGGTATCGACATCGCCTGCGAGGGCGGTGCGGACGAACTCGCGCACGGTTGTCCAGTCCGCCTCTAGGCGGCATCGGTCTACTTCGTGCCACGTGTGGAGGTCGTAACCCTTGAACTCGAAGCCGGCGTACTCGACCGTCACTCCCCTGCCGGGACGGACATAGAGGTAGTAGACGACGAGCAGCCGGGCGGCCTTGTGCCAGAAGGCGGAGGTTGAGAAGCTCTCCGTTACGATGCCTTCAGGAGCCACGGCGGTAATGGACATGGGTTCCTTCGCACGCCAGCCGCCACGGGCGCTTTCTTTTAGACCCGTGGCCTTGACCTCCCAGGGTTGCCCGTCGATGACGATATCGGGACGGCGGTCGGAGTCTGCAGGATAGCCAAGCACCGACTGCTCGATGACTGCACCGATGCGTCCCTTGTTGCGGGATGCCGCCGACGCGGTGAGAACGCCGGCGGCATCGACCTCGGCCACGGTATGGCCGACGATGGCGCCGAAGCGCTTACGGATATCCTGTTCAGTGAAGCTGTGGTTTCCCTTGGCCATGCTCTCCCCTTCTGTCTCCCCTACGACCAAGGATAGCGATCATTCTGGTTTATGGGAGGTATTGCGGGGCGCGGTCCGCTCGGCGGTACGGGCGGGGGCGATATTATGGGATGGCTGAAGCTATTTCCCGCTGCCGGAAAGCAATCTTGAATAATAACAAGGCGCTTGCTCGGCAGGGAGCCTTTGCGTGGCTCACCTGCCGTTTTGCTGGGTGTGTAGGCTAGAAGATCGGTAGGTTTGTAGTTAGGTAGCTATGTAGACGTGTAGCTGTGTAGTTCGGTAGCCGTGAGAACGGGTAGTGCAGTAGCGGGCTACTTGCACGGTCCCTGCGGGGCGCTGGCTGCGGGGGTGTCGTTGTCGGGGTCGTGAACGACATACCAGCTATCTTTGTAATGGCAGATGTCTCGGCAGGTGCCGTCCCCCATCACCACGCGCCAAGACTCGGACTGATGTTTCGGACCGAGTGCCCATGAGCGGGAGCTGTAGGATTCAATGCGGTTAAATGGGTAAATCTTGCCGTCATACCATTTAATCCCCCAAGGAGCATATTCGCCGTCTGGGCGGCACTCGACCAAGGCGGTGACCAAGCGGATGGTTTTCTCGCTCTCCCCCACGATGATACTCCCTTCAAATGGCTAGCGAACGCGTGTTCTATTGTAGCGCAGGGAAAGCAACCGGACCACCGTAGATGAATTGCCGCTGCGGTTCCCTTACACTCGACTGCTCGAATTGAAATATCCCTTCCAGCGCATCACGCGATTATTTCAATTCAGATGCACCGGGTGTTATCACTCCGAGTGCATGGACAACAAAGTGAGGTGCATAAGTTCACACGTAATCAAATAGCTATGTAGCCGTGTAGGCGCGTAGCCGTGTAGGTAGGTAGCTATGCAGTTGGATGACTATGTAGCTCGGTGGGTTTATGACGATATAGGCCCATATCTTGGTAGTTCTCAAATGCGTCAAGGTATTTCGGATTTGTGGATACTATAATATTCTCGCTCTCGTAAGAGGGTTCAGCCCCGGCTGGTAAACCTGACGTTCGATACGGTGTGCGTGACGTATCTAGCGGGCATGGCCGCGATAGAATTTCCCATGAATAGGGGCACGACCCCAAGCGCTCCGATATCTTCGGAGAGAGTGAACTGGCAGGCAGGGAACCGGGATACAGGCTGTCCAGAAGGAGGGGCTTCGCGCCCCTCCTTCTTTTTTGCCGTTTCGGTCTAAATCCAGAAAAAACTGCACGAATATTGCCAATGTGGATCACGGGCGATTCTGCATAGGTGACGGATGCCGCAGCGGCATGAAAGATGGGGTTCCAATTCACCGGGCCATCCTTGTCGAAAAGACAAGGAGGCCACCATGAAAGCGAACAAGAGGGATGTCCGGCGGGTTATCAATCTCGCACGGGGATATGACCGCAACCTGTGCGGCAGGGACTTCCTTATCTGCTACGGCTCGGGAGACGATGCCCGTATGCTCGAGGTGTCGTTTTCCAAGAAGCGCTTTAACCACCTCGTCGGGATCGATATCAACCGATGTAATGTCAAGCCGTGGGTGGTCTATAAGAAGGCTCTCGCGGGTACGTTGACGCCCCACGATCTGGGAAGCTCGCTTTCGCAATACTTTCCGTCCAAAATCACGGCCGCTCGCATGATGAACGCGTTTATCAGCACGGCCACCCACGTCAGCGAGGTCAATCCCCATCGACAAAAGTCAATGCGGATATATGGGTGTCGGGCGATGCAGCTCAGTTCGCCATCGGTTGCCTGAAGGTTGATGCCCAATATCACAGCTCGTCCTGTTATGTGCCGAGCAGTTTGCAACTCTTGAAGCCCGCCGAGGTGGACAAGAAGTCATGCGGTCAGAGGTTGCCGATTACGGCCATGCTCAGCAAGGATGCCTCAGCTAAATGCTACGATACCCTGCTATATGTAGATAAGAACCTGCTTGAGCAGAACCGGGCGAACCTCGGCTTCATTATCCGCAGCTTCGGGAATACGGACGAGCTGCGAAAGACCTACCCCACCATCATGGATGAGGTTTTGGGGCTGGATCCGAATGAGGGCGTGAGTATCGACGAACTTGCAGATGCCAAGACTGCGCTTGCCAAGGAGCTCAATAGGCTCAATCGGCAGCGCGAGCGGTTCTGCAATACGCCGGTCTCCCCCGCTGTTGGTAAGAGTAGGTAGCTATGCGGGTAGCCGTGTAGCTCGGTAGTCACGTAACGGTGTATGCCTGTATGTCGCTACCTTTGTCCCGCTGTCTCGTTCTGCCCAATAGGTTGCTAACGTTTGGATATGGTCAGTACTCATTGGAGGTCGATATGGGTTTTCCCGCTACCGAAAGTTCCGTCAGCCAGATTATCGAGAAACTCGATTCATTACCGAATAGCGCACGAGATGCAGCCGTAAACAACGGCATTGTTCTATCCGATAACCTTGACGGCTTCGGAGAGAGCGTTCTCAAGCTCTACAGCGAGTCAAGCGCGTCCGCCCGCGAGGCTATCGCAGAGATGTTCGAACTGGTCTGCAACGAACCGTTCGACAATTGGCTTGACAGGGTCGAACGCATCTGCGATGGATTCTCCAAGCAAAGAGAGTGCGTTCGGGAATTCGATTCGCTTCCCGAAGCGATTGCCGATGCCCTCGATTCGGAAGGATGGACCGTCTCCGACGATGACGTACGCAATCTCGGATATCTGGAAATCGAGCGGGAAACAGACCTTACCGGTTACGATCTCGTACTTACCATCGACCTGCGCGGCAAAGATATGGACTCCACCGGCGATTGGATGTCTGCAGTCCGCAATCTCGTCTACAGCTGGGATCCGGTCGAGGAGGCGCTTATCGCCGCTGGATGCCCGGACGCTCCCTCGGTCGACCGAATCATCGAAGACTTCAAATCTACCTATGAGAGCTCAATCTCCGGTATCGAAGCTGTCTGCCAAATTGTCACCAGCGCATGGGATGAGAAAACTGCGGCGGAAGACGTCCATTCGGAATCGCTCGACCATATTTGCGAACGAGCAAGCTCTGCCATCGATGACCCGATGGATGATTCTCGCGCGGTTGGGCGCAGCGAGGATATCGATAAGTAGCCAGCGACCTGCGGGAGAGTGTTGCAGCCAATAGCCAGATAGCTTGGTAGCAATGTAGCTCGGTAACCAGGCAGCCCCGTAATCCAGCAGCACGATAGGCATGCAGTTCGGCAGCCGACAATAGCGAGTTTCCTATATCGTGTCCACAGGCGGTCGAACCGGCATTTAGAGATTCTTCGGGTGAAAACAATAATAACGACCAGCTATGCCGCGGGGTGCCATTACGGGCACCCCTTTGTTTTCCTATGCGCGTAGGTGTGTAGCTCTGTAGCTGTGTAGCAAGGTAGGCACGCAGCGCGATAGTCGCGAAGCCGCATAGGGCGAAAACCTTTGTTCGATATAGGTCGGTAGATAGCTATCTAGCTGCGGAATTGCCTCAGCGGCAAGACTCCGTCGGTTTTTTCGGGGTGCTGGAGACTGGGAACCGTTGTAGGTTCGCGGTCAGGAGGACCCCTTGGGCTTTCGCTATGTAAGCATCTTTTCCGGCGTCGAGGCGGCGACACTCGCCTGGGGGCCACTCGGCTGGGAGCCGGTGGCATTCTCGGAAATCGAGCCGTTCCCGTGCGCCGTGCTGGCCGAGAGATGGCCAGATGTCCCCAACCTCGGAGACATCACCAAAATCGACTGGAAGGAAGAAATCGATGGAGCTATCGACCTTGTTGTTGGCGGATCCCCGTGTCAATCGTTCTCGGTGGCGGGTAAGCGCGAAGGCCTCAAAGGCGCGTCCGGCCTTATGTTCGAGTATATTCGATGCGTACAGGAGCTTCGTCCTCGCTGGTTTCTATGGGAAAACGTCCCAGGAGCGCTCACGAGCGAGGATGGGGGCGCTTTCGGACAGCTGCTCAGCGAAATGGATGAACTCGGGTATAGTCTCGCATGGAGAGTACTGGACGCGCAATTCTTCGGAGTGGCCCAGCGACGCCGCCGTCTGTTTCTTGTCGGACATCTTGGAACCGAATCCCCCGCAGAGGTTCTCCTTGAGCCCGACTGCCTGTCAGGGAATCCTCAATCGAGCCGTGAAAAGAGGAAGGAGCTTGCCCGCCGAGCTGGACGCAGCGCTGCGTGCGCAGGCTTCAAGTACTCCGCTGCGCCCCGAGCAAACACGATAGGATACGCGGAGGAGCAGGCGAACACGCTCACCGCGGACTGGAACGCATCGGCAGTCTTGCCTCTGTGTGGCACCGGCCAACAGGGCATGTCGATGTCCCAGTACGGCACGGAAATCGCGGGGTGCCTTACGGCCCGAGGAGATTCGTCGCCGTGCGCAGATAGGGGCCAGAACATCGTCTGCATGACGGGCACGCAGGCGCACTGCCATATCAGCGATGAAATCGCGGGATGCCTCACCGCGCATATGGGCAAGGACGACGCTCCCGTTGTGGTAGACGGCGCGAATTTGCAGACATATGTCTGCGAGACAGCGCACTTGGGCAGCAACGGTCTTGGGGTCGGCAAAGCCGATATCTTCCCGACACTCGACACCTCGTCGGATCTCGCCGTCTGGGTTCGCGAGAAGAACGCCCACACGGCAATCTGCCGAAATATCTGCCCGACCCTTAAATGCGGCGGTGACGGCGCTATGGTCGCTTCGGAAATCGGTGATGAGAATGCGGGGACTGGCCCCATGCTCGTCCGACGACTCACCCCGCTGGAGTGCGAACGACTCCAGGGCTTTCCCGATGGGCATACCCTCATCGGATGGAAGGGCAAGCCTGCTGAGGAATGTCCCGATGGGCCGCGCTACAAGGCTATCGGCAACTCCATGGCGGTTCCCGTCATGAGGTGGATCGGGAAACACATCGCGATGGTCGATAAGAGTTAAGCGCTGTTGTGAACTTCAGAGCTTGTTTTAAGGGCATCCGTCTCGGGTGCCCTTTTCCTTTATCGGAAATAAGGCACGCGCGTATCAGAGTAGCTGTGTAGTTATGTAGCCGTGTAGGCTTGTAGCTGTGTAACTCGGTAGCTTGGCGGTCGGTGGAGGCTGATCGAGTTGGGGTATCGATAATGAGGAAAAATGAGAATGAGAATAAGAACGAGAATAATAACAAGGTGTTTTGCTGCGGGGCGCTCATAAGGGGCGCCCCTTTTGCTTTGCTAGGCGTGTAGCTATGTAGCTCGATAGGTTTGTAGTGCTGTAGATATGTAGCCTAAGAGATGCGAAAGCGCGTTGCCGCCGTGGCACCGTCCGACCTTTCGCCGTAGCCATATCTATCCTCAACGATATCAATCAAAGCAATCCGAGAGGAGCCGCGCATGGATGCGGGAAGAATTCCTTTCGGGGGGGGGTATCTCCCAGATTTACCCGCCGCCTGAGAGGCCAATCGACAGTAGAGTACGTCCTAATCATCGCTATCATCATCTTGGTGATCCTGATAGTGGGTCCGCAGGTGGCCGGCGCGATCAGGAACCAGTTCAATGCAGTTACCGAGACGCTTGATGAGGGAACGAGCGGGAATGCATTCAAGGACTCGGTCGAAATTCCAGACCCGAAGCGCGGCATCGCCTTCGCGGTGTACTCGGCCGACGACAACAGCCTCATGTTCTACAAGCGCCGCGGGGTTCCCAAGGTCGGGGACATGTTCAACGACCGCAGGGTGACAGAGGTCTACACTGGCTTCGAGACTGAAACTTATGGACCAAACAAATCGGATGACTTCAACGGAAGCGTCAATACGCCTTGGTATGGCCGTTCATCTGAGTGTTCGACTATTGCCGTGATCGATGATGGGATTTATCCTGGAAGCATCGTTTATTGATTCCAAAACTTTACGAATTGCACGGAAGTCGATGTTTCAAAAATCGATATCAGTTCCGCCACAGACACAGGCCATTTGTTCTATAACTGCACGAAGATAACCGATGTCGATATATCGAACTGGAATCTATCGAATGTAACTAGCTTGACGTCGATGTTTGCCTGTTGCCGTAGCCTAAAAAGCGTTCATTTTGGAAATACAAACTTTGCCAACCTGAAAGGTTGCGGTTGGATGTTCGACGGTTGCTATTCCCTTATACTCGACTGCTCGAATTGGATTATCCCTTCCAGTGCATCACACGATCATTTCAATTCCGATGCGCCAGGCGTTGTCGCTCCGAAAATTTGGGCAGCAAAGTGAGAATGCGAGAACAAGTTAGAGGCCGCGTAGCTGTGTAGCTTGGTAGGTACGTAGCCATGTAGCCGTGTAGCCCGGGAGCTTGGTAGTTTGGTAAGCGCATAGAGTGCCGCAGCGGCACCTTCCTCGGATGCACTCCGCTAGGTGCAATACTTCTCCAAATAAGAACGCCCGCGGTTTCGCGGGTGTGTGGTCGATGTTTGCCGTCAGGAGGACGTATGGATCCAGATCAGATGAAGCTCGTGGAGGTTGCGATTGAGAAGGACCTCAACGACAACCCGACCTGCATCATCTGGCCAGACGGTCGGAGGTTCGCAATCTCGAGCAGCGGAGCGCCGATCATGTGTCCGTCCCGCACTGCGGGCAGGTTTGCATATGTCCGCGACGTCTACGTTATCGGTCGCGGTAACAAGACGCACCGAAGGTCGATTATCGCGGACGGCGGCAAGTGGTATGTAGTCTGTCTTAAATAGCGCAGGTGGTTAGGTAGCCGTGTAGCTATGTAGCTATGTAGCTATGTAACCTTGTAGCGCCACATCTTTGTAGTCTGACAGCCGACTCCATGGCTACCTGCAAGTTCGATTATTCTTCATCCTTCGGCCAGACCATCAGGCGATTCGGGTCTTTTGCGAGGCTCCTCATTATGCCAATCAGTTCACCGCGGGTCTCGGTATTCAGGCGATTGAACAGTGTGACCAGCTCAAGCCTCTGCCCGACAGGGGCATCGGTGTCTTCGGCTACCGGCATCTCGGTGTCGAAGAGCTGTTCTATGGTTATGTTCAAGACCCGGCAAAGGGCGAGGAGGTTTGAGACGCGGACCGTCCCCAAGTCGGTTTCAGGGCGGATAATCGTCGTCAACGTGCTCACCGGAATGCCAGCAAGATTTGCCGCTTGGCTGTTTGAGTATCCGGATCCCTTGATGAGCGACTCCAGCTTAGAGTAGGGGCGGTCCTTGCCCGCAACCTGCTTTTTCGGAGCCGCGGTGGGCTTTTTCCCAGCCATGGTATCGAACTCCTATCTTTCTCGATATGTCTGTTTAGCATCGTGTAGGCGGCTATGCAGCTACATGGCTACATATGTAGCTCGGTAGCTGTAGCGTGAAAAGCGCTGACGCCGCCTGGCGAGCTAATCGGCTTCCCCTGCGTCATCCGGATTTGCTTCCACGTCATCAGGCTCTATCTTCTCGACCTGCGCCTCGTGATTTCTCTGCATATTGGTGGGATCCAATTTCATGGCGCTCGATACGCGCATGAGGCAGGATTTCGCCTGCGCGTTGAAGCCCCTGAAATCACTCACGAGGGATTCCTCGTCACCCGAGAGAAGCGCCTTCTTTCCGGGGTTCTCCTCCTCACCATCGAACAGGTCTTCCACAAATGTCTCAAACGGAATGTCCAAGCCCTTGCATATCCTCAGAAACGTGGAGATCTGCATGTTCTGGCATTTCGACCTGCCGTTCACGAAGGTGCTCAGGGTTGAAGTCGAAACCCCGCACCTGCGGCTGAGTTCCGATGCCGTGATACCGTACTTCTCAAGAATCTCCTTGAAGGTCATGGTCTCCCCTATCTGTAGATCAGGTTACTACCCGGCTACAGAATACATGATTTGGAAGTCATTTTCGCGTATGTAGATATAAATCGCGCAAATAGGTAACTTCCACGTATGTAAATTACGATTCCAAATTATATTGCCCTAAACCGAAAAAAGGGATAATATCTCGCTCGTAGCTACGAATGAGGAACACTCTTCTACATTCGTCAACTATTCCCCCAAGTAGTTCGATTTAGTTACGGAGACACGATGACTGAAAACCCTGTACCCCAGTCCGCATCCAAGATCCTTCTGGATTACGTCGAAGATACGGAAGCGTTCGCCACGGCTATCAATGAGTCGGTCGGCGGAGCCGCGCTTCTCGACAGCCAGTGCAACTTCCTTCGCGAGCCGACCGCCATGGAATTCGTGTTCATGAGGAAGATGCTGCCCGCAGAAGGCGCCGCCCGTCTCTTGGGCGCGTTTGAATTCGCCATCGAGAAGCAGATGCCGTGCATGGCGAAACCCTCCTTCGCGTCTGCTGCGGAGGAGATGTAGCGTGATGGAAACCGCAGCCAAAAAGAACGCCAAGAGCGCGTCCTTCAGCGATAAGGAACTCTTGCAGCTCCCGCTCGTGCTCAACTCCGACCAGGCCGCCAAAGTCCTCGGTTGCAGCCGCTCGAAACTCCAGTCCATGTGCCGCGCCGATACCGTTGAGTATCAGCGCCTCCAGAACCGATTCACCTTCAATCGCGACTACATCTTCAAGCTCGCAGGAATCAGCTACGAAGCGCTCTACAAGAGCGTGAGCGAGCGTTGTATCGCTAGGGAGAAGATCAAAGAGCAGTACGCCCCCCTCTTCAAGAAGTACGGTGTGGACATCTTCGGGGGCGAAACGCTCTTGGGAGCAGTGTCATCCGACGACGATCCGGCGAATGCCGATGGAGACGTTGTGGACGAGGCTCTGATTGACCAAATCGGAGAAGCCCAGCTCGTCAAGCTGTTGCTCAAGACCCTCCTCAAAAATGCCTAGTTGACAAGCTCGGCATCGGGCCACAAAATCAAAGCATACCGGTTCCCCAAGCCGGACGATAGGAGATGAACTGCATGACCCGCCCTGCTGGGCGTGCAGCCGTGAACGCTGCCGCCTATCCGTGCAACCTGTTAGCCATCGACCCCGAGAGCGATAAGCTCTTCGGGGTCTTTTCGGCATACAGGAGCGCCTTGGCAGGTGAGCTCAAATGAGCATCACCATCAATTCGTGGATGATGCGCGATCTCGATTTATCGGGAAACGAGCTCATCGTCTTCGCCCTGATCTGCGAAGCAGGCGATAAGGGCGTCAGCGTCTCGAAACCCATGCTCGCGTTTCTCACCAACACCTCGGTCGCGACCGTCAGGCGCGTTTTGGGCAAGCTGTCCGAACGCGGCTATATCGAGCGCACCCATGTCGGAGAGAACGAGCCGAGCACTTGGGTCGCATGCGTAGATGAACGGTCATCTGGCTCCCCATCTCCTATCGATGTGCCTTCCGGCCGAAACGGTCGGCACAGAGTCATGTCGATAGCGAAATAGGAGGACTATCATGGATTTCGGATTCAACGACCCTGCACGCAAGCGCCTTGAGCAAGAGCCCTACTGGAAGCAGTACGGCTGGATGAGCAAGCTCGGACTCAACGGTCCCCGTGAAATCGTCTTCGCCCTCATCTTCGAGCGCGACTGCACCGACGACCCCGCACGCGACCGTATCACCTCGAAATATATCTCCCGCGCCCTCGACGAGGGCTGCCCTGCCCGCCGCGGTTCCGGCGAGTGCGGCATCGCCCGCGTCTTCAAGGTGCTCAACGAGCTTGCCTCCAAGGGTCTGGTCTGCGCCGTCATGGACGAGGACGGGCTGTCCATGAGCTTCAAGTGCGATTACGATGCCGTGGAATCGATTCTCGCCGGTGCCGACAGCGGCACCGAGGATGACAAGTCGTGCGACGGATCAAGCGAAAGCGAGGTCGAGGACGGTGCCTACGACAAGATGTCCTGATAACGCGCTCGACCGCAACTTCTATACCGTATTCGACTGGATGGTGGACCCCGCGGGGCTGGGACTCAAAGCGTCCAGCGCCGAGCTGTCGGTATACGCCAAGATCTACTCGATGAGCCATCACTCGGCATACGGCTACTACGTCACGCAAGATCAGCTCGCGCTCGATCTGTATATCTCACGCCGCTCCGTCCAGCGTGCGCTCGACAGCCTTTGCAAGACGGGGCTGATCGGCTATAACGAGCTGTACCGTACCGGCAGGGAGGCGAACGGCATGAAATCGCCCCGCTCGTATTTCGCCATCCAGGAGAAGATCAACGCCGCAATCGAGGCAACGACTCCCGTCTCCGCATCGCAAGGCGGGCAAATCCTCGATTTCGACTTTCAACAAAGCGCAGGCCAGGCAGATGCGCCAAGTTGTCACATCTCGGCTGTTGAAAACTCGAGTTTTCAACAATCCGCAGGTCAGGCAGATGCGTCATTTTGTCGCATCGATGCGCCAACTTGTCACAACGATGCGTCATTTTGTCACAACGATGCGCCAAGTCGTCCTATCTGCCCGACCTGCGCAAACGCCGAGGTGGATGAAAACGATGCACCATCGTCTAGCTGCGGAAATGTAGCAAAACCGCAGGACATGGATCCATCTTCTTCTGAACGCGACGTATATATAAATAATAATAAGAATAATAAAAATAATTATTATTCTTATTCTTCTGATAATTCCCGTGAGGAAGTTGAACCATCTGTAGGTAGCGGGGATAACGGCTCGGACGATGCACGCGGCTGGAGTGCCGATGTCCGCTGGGCCGCTCGCTTCATCGCCGACTCCTCGCCGAAGCATATCGACGGCATCTTCCTCGAGAGAACCATGGATGCGATTCGAGACGTCATTGATTCGGGTGTCGAGGCCGACGAGATCTGCGATGCGTGGGACCTGTATCTCGAAGAGCTCATGACGCAGAACTCCGAAGGCGGGTCGGTCGCCTTCAAGCGCTACGCGATGTTCCCGCTCAACTGGCTGCGCCGCGCGGACGGGTTTAGGTACTACCTGAAGAAGGTTCGATCGGCCAACACAAAGGCAGCGGATGCCGTCCATGAGGACACCCACGAGGACGATTCCGAGTGTTCGAACGAGGCCGAGAAGCTCGCGAAGAAGTACTCCCTTACCGCCAACAAGACCACCTCCGGCATCATCTGGACGTTCATGGGCGACTACCATTGCGCGATGGTCGCACCGCGAGCAAAGACCCGCCGCGAGGCGCTGCGCTACCTGTGCTCGGTCAAGGGCATCGAGGTGCCGAGGGATATCGACGAGTTGCCGGAAAACTAGGATTCGATTGGAGTAGCAATGGGACAAATGCCTGCGGATGCCCCCTGCAAGGCGGCTCACAGCTCCCGTAACCGCGCCCGGCGCATGAAGGCCGCCCGTTCCGAGGCGAGACGCCTGGTCGGCGAAGCGCTCGCCAAGCGCGACTCTGCCCTGGCGGAACTTTCGGCCGTGAAGGGCGAGTTGGCGGATGCAAAGGGTGAACTGGCGGACGCGAAGAGCACCCATGAGCGCGAGTGCGCGGAGATCAAGCTCAGGTGCGCCGAACTGGCCGCAGCGGCCGAGGCGGCGGCTGAAAACGCCGCAGCCTCGAAGGAGATCGAGAGCCTCAAGCGCATCCATGCGGAGACGCTCGAATCCTTGGATTGCGAGCGCGGGAAAGCGCAGAGTCTCCTTGAGCGCCTCGGGGAGGTCAGCAACCAGCTCGAGGGCGAGCGCTTGGAGAAGGAAGAGTTCCGACAGGAGGTTCTCGGACTGCGGACCCGCTTGGAGAACACGAGCGGGCTATCAAACGATGAGGTCAACAGCCTTGTCACTCGGGCGCAGGTGGCCGAGGAGCGGTCGAGCGAGCTCTCCCAAAACATGACCACCCTCCAGAACCAAGCAAAGGATTACGAGAGACAGCTCAAAGAGGCCAAGGATAACTACGAGCGCCTCATGAGGGTCTCTGGGGAGGAACTCAAGAAGCGCAAGAGCGAACTTGAAGAAATCTACGGCCTCCATGAGGGTGAACTGGAATCCAACCGCGAGCTGATGAAAGACAATGCAGCCCTCACCGATTCCATCGCAAAGGTCAAGGCCGAGCTCGAAACGGTATCTGTCGAGAGGGACGAACTGCGCGGTAAGCTCGATGGCTCGTCGAGACGAATCGAGGAGTTGGAAGCCTCGCTTGTTGCCGAGCGAGAAAGCGCTTGCCGCCTGCGCGACAACGAGCGGGAAACTGCCGGCAAGATCGGTGACCTCGCCCACGAAAAAGAAACCCTTGCCGAGGAACTCGCTGCCGCCCAGAAGGCGCACGCCGATGCCGTCGCGGCCCTCAAGGCCGCCCAGGCGAACAACGAGACGATCAACGCCGATCTGCAGGCTGCGCGGGAGGAGAGCTACCGCCAGCGCCATGACCATGAGCAGACAATCGAAGAGCTTCAAGCGGCGCTTGATTCCAAGCAGGGCGAGGTCGAACGTGCCACCCAAGAGGCGCACAGGGATGAGTTGGAGAGCCTACAGAAGGCCGTCGAGTCCGAGCGCGAACGCGCCGACCGCGCCGAGGGCATGGCGCGAGCCGCGGAGCTTCTGCGGGAAGACTTGGAGACCTTCAAGGGAAAGGTCGGTGCGCTGCGCCAGCAACTCTCGGTATGCTCGAATCTGAAAGACGACCTCGCCGATGCGGAATCCAAGCTGATGGAGGCCACCGCGAAGGCAGCGGATGCCGAGAGCCGCGCACGAGCGGCCGAGCGGGATTCCAGCAGGCTTTCCAAGGAGCTCGAGCGTGTCAACCTGAAGCTCGCTGAGGAGTCCTCGCGTGCGGACGGGGCATCGGCTGCGCTGCAAGAAGCCGACGGCGTGAAGAGCCTGGCACTCCCCCATGGGCTTCTTCCTGGGGAAACGACCACCGTCGCGTTCGGTTCCGGATTCCAGAAGTTCGTCGTGAAGAAACTCATCTACAAGGATGACGGCAGCATCCTCGCAGAGAACGGGCAGGGCCAATCCGTACCGATGGGCGCATGGCGATAGATGGCATCTGCCTTGCCGTTGAATGGACGCTAGACAGTTGAATTTAGCCGCCGCGGCATGACCCCGAGGGGTCTTTACCTTCCGATGTAGCCTGCGCAGTGGTCGAGCATGGGGTTCGGCCGCTGCGATTTGCGGAGGTAAAGGATATGCCATCAATTTCCGATGAGGCGGGAATCAAGCTGCTCAACATACTCGAGATGTTCGGCAGGGAGATGCTGAGAAATAAAATCAATGAGTCGAACAGGCTGCGAGCCGAAGCCAATGAGGCCAATGAAGCAGCCAAGGGGCTGTCGAATCACGGCAAGGGGATGAGAGAGCAGAACTACACGACGACTTGGTTCGATTCTCCCGCCGAGGCGCAAGCGACCCTGCGCGAGCTGAAGCAGCTTTCCCCGAAGCTATTCGCAAATTCCACCGTCGTCGGCCACTTCCTTGTCCATCCCAAAGACCAAAAGGGCAGCAACTCCATACAGTACGCCATCTACGACATCAGCCGCGACCATCGATACGCCTCCCGCGCCATCGAGCTTCGCAATCTTGAGAAAAGCAAGTCGGAGAAGGGATATCTCAAAAGCCAGTCGGATGGGGAATGCACCCGTTTCTCGCTCGGCAAAGCCGGGGATGAGGCTGCCTCGTTCAACGCGGCCTACTACTGCTCCGTCTTGCAAGACTACAACATCAACGCTCGCCATATCGGCAACGAGATCGTCCTCGACAAAGCCGATGAAGGCCGCGCCCTCGAGGCAATGGACATCGAGAAGAGAAAAGTCGAGGCCATGGGGCCCGAGCGCGGCGAGATGTTCATGCGCCAGCGTTTCAAGGACCGCATCGGCGTAGAGTATGAGCCTCCCGCGTTCACCGATTATACCGAAGGGTATGACGAGGCAGGCGGCGATATGGGTGCCGAGCTGCCGGAATCCGTTGAGTCGGATATCAAGACCGTTGTCGATGGACGTGAGTCGAATGAGTCCGATAAGGACGGTTCCGGGCCTTTCGCAGACGGCAAGACCGGACCGGAGTCTTCGGAGGAGATCGCCGAGGAGGAGCTTGCCGCGAAGACGGTCGAGTCCTCGCCGGTAGGCAAATCCGAAGGCGAGCTGAGTGCCGAAGATGCCGACGAGACGCTGTCCCGCGAGGCTCGCAAGGCCGAGCTGCACGAGGATATCTCCAACAGCAAGACCACGGCGGACTGCGTACAGGCCCGCCCCGATGCACACAACGGTGACCTCTCCACCCCCTATGCGGACGGTCAGGACGCGCCCGGCACCGGGGATACCGATGGGGACGGCATCCGAGATTCCGCCGAGGACCGCGATGGGGACGGCACGCCCGACAGGCTCGATTCCGATGCCGAATATATCGACAACGACCCAGATTACGAGCCCATCAGCATGAAGGAACGCGACATCGACGGCCTGATGAGCGATAAGAGCGAAGAGTCCGCATTCGAGAACTCCCGTGCCGCTGCCCGAGAAGCAAAGGACGTCTCGCTCGAGACGGTGAACCGATAATGAAGGTCTCGAAGGAGGTGGCACCGCTTCTGGGAGCCGCGGCCGCCACCATACCGTTCGCCTATCTCGGCAATAGGTTCGTTGACTGCGCCTGCTCCTATTCGGATATGCTCGAGGGCATCACGGCGGCGCCCACGGAGATGTGGGGCTATATCACCGCCCAGCCGTTCCACCTGCTGCTGAACGATGCGGGCATGCTCGGCATGTTGCTCGGGCTGTGCATCCCGTGGACTATCGCCATGGTCGTCTTGGTCTATGCGCAGAAGAACACGCGCGTCGGCGAGGAGCACGGTTCGGCCCGATGGGCCACACCCGAGGAGCTGGAGCCGTTCATCGAGGACAAGAACCCGCAGGGGTCGGCGAATGCCCTTTTGCTCTCGAAGAACACCGGACGCGCCTGGAGCCGCGAGGGATTCTCGATGAACTACGACGGCAACATGAATGTGCTGGTCATCGGTGGATCGGGTGCAGGTAAGACACGATATTACGTGAAACCAAATGTGTGCCAGATGAACTCGGATTTGTTCATCACCGACCCCAAGGGCGACCTCATGCTCGACGTCGGCAACATGCTGGTCGATAACGGCTATGAGATCCGCTCGTTCAACACGTTCTTCCCCGACCGCTCGCTCATCTACAACCCGCTCCACTACGTCAGGACCGACCTCGAGATCCAGTCCTTCGCGGGACTCCTCATCTCCATGACGACGCCGCCCAAGTCAAGTTCGGGTGACCCGTTTTGGGAGAAATCCGAGAAGATGCTCTATATGGCGCTCATTGCGTTCATGCGCGATTACTGCCCCGCCAAGGACTACAACATCGGCGGCCTGCTCAAGCTGCTTTCGATGGCTAAGGCATCGGAGTCCAACGAGAACTACAAGAGCCCACTCGACCTCATCTTCGATGAGATCGAGACCGGCATGCGTCGCGTCAAGCGCGTGCCGAAGAACCCCGAGGTTCAGGAACAGGCGGCGGAGAACCCGACCCCTCTGGACGCACCGGAGGAGCTCACGGTGTACACCGGCGCAGATGGCGAGCGCTGGGATCTCGCCCCGTCTGCCTTCCGCCGCCATTCGGACAACAAGCGCCCGTACGACAACATCCACAAGAACGGCAAGCGCGGGTTCGACCCCACCGAGGACTACGCCCTCGAGAACTACCGTAAGTTCCAGTCGGCCGCCGGCAAGACGCTCAAGTCAATCCTCATCACCTGCAACGCCCGCCTGGCTCCGTTCACCGCCGCGGAGGTGAAGCAGCTCGTCGTCGGCGAGGACCAGATGCACCTCGAGCGCTTCGGCGACCCCGACTCGAAGAATGCGATCTTCGCCATCTTCGACGACACGGACCAGAGGACGCTCGGCTTCCTCCACGGCATGATGGTCTACCAGACGGTGCGCGTGCTGTGCCACAAGGCCCTGGAGAAATACAACGGCAAGCTGCCGCGCCCCGTCAACTTCATCCTCGACGAGTACCGCTCGCTGTCGCTTCCCGCCGATATCTCCGGCTTCATCTCCGTCCTGCGCTCGCGTAACATCGCGATGTCGGTCATCTTGCAGGCGAAGTCCCAACTCGCCGAACTCTACGACGAGGCAACTGCCGACTCCATCGTGGGCTGCTGCGATACCGTCCTGTACCTCGGCGGCGGCAAGGCGAACAAGGGCACGACCTCGACCTGCGAGTTCATCTCCGATTCGTGCGGTCAGCAGACCGTCTTCCAGGAGAACTACTCCCAGAGCCACGGCGGGCAGGGCAGTTGGTCGAAGAGCGGGCAGACCGTCGGCCGCGCCCTCATCGACCCCGCCGAGGTGGCGAAGCTGCCCAAGACGGAATGCGTCGTGCTCATCAACGGCGCCAACCCCATCGTCGACGAGAAGTACCCGCTCACGGAGCACCCGAACTACAAGCTGATGGCCGATACGCCCGGGTTCGACATCAAGAAGTACATGGCGGAGAAGCGCCGGCGTGAGGACCGCGAGCTGTCCGCACGCATCGCGAGCCGATCCAAGGCGAAAGCCAGGCGAAAGCCGGGGCAGAACCGCCCGAATTCCGCGGGCGGCAAGCACTACAAGTCCGCCGATGCGGAAAAGACCGACAAGTCGGAATAGCCGGCGGCGAGTATACAGATTATGTGCAAGGGGTTCGCGGGCATTCCCGACGAACCCCTTTTATCTCACGTCTAGATGTGTTGCCTGCGCGAGGGCTGTCATGTTGCCGCTGCGGCAAGACTTGAACGCCTTTTGGGTGCGCCGTGTATCTTCGTGGCGTCCATCAGGTCGGCGCGTCGCCGATCTCGCGCCCGGTATGGAGGATCGCATGTCTATCGAAGCATCTGAAAAGGAAAAGCGCCGGTCCCGTGACGGTCCGACGCCTTGATTAGCGGTGCGCACCCCGGCCGCGAACGACCTACCTGCATTCCCTTGCGGGCCCCAAACAGTTCATGGGTGCGCTAGACAGGAGATGACAGCGGTTCTCACGAACCTCTTCACCCTGGCGCCTTTACGGCGCATACGCATAGTAACACATTCGGCGCAAATGGACCAATAAGGCATTTCTAAGCTACATGGTCGATTTAGCGCATCTGCGCCGACTTACCTGAAAGGATCCCATATGAACCCGATCTATCACGCCCTCGCCGTCGCCACCGTCCAGCTCGGCCAACTCGACTCCGCCGGTGGCATCCTCGGAAACATCACCTCCCTGCTCAAGGGCGGTATCCAGATGCTGGGCGCCATCATGGTCGTCTGGGGCGGCGTCACCATCGGCATCAACGTCCACAACGGTGCTTCCGGCAACGGCGCGGCAATCGCCGCCGGCGTCGGTACGCTGATCGGCGGCGTAATCGTCTCCGCTGCGGCCCTGTACTTCGGCACGCTCGACACCAGCTGGGTGCGAGGCTAAACAGGTGCTGTCGGTACCGGTCCACAAGGATGTAACCGAGTATCAGCCCAAGGTCATCGGCGGCCTCACCGCACGCACGATTATCTGTATCGGAGCGGCGGTGGGCTGCGCCTTGGCTTTTGGCATGCTCTGCACGTTCGTGTTCCATGTGGACATCAACGACGTCATCTACCTCGTATGGCTCGCCGCAGCGCCCGCCGCTTTAATCGGCTTCTATACGCCCCACGGCATGAACTTCGAGAAGTTCGCCCCGCTGTGGATCGCGCACAACTTCAACGAGCAATGCCTGATCTACGTGAGCGCCAGCAATCGCGGTGAGTTCAAGGCCGAAGCGGACGGACTCAAGAAGGCATATGCGGACGAGCGCAAGAAGGCCAGCAGCAAAGTGCTGACGAAACTCTACAAGACCAACGGCCTGGAGATGTGGGAACCGGGCGGGCCGCTTGAGCCGATGAACACCACAGCCCCCAACAAGAGACAGATCGAAGAATTTTGGAGCGACTAATGGCAAACAAGGACGAGAGCTTCAAGAACATGGAGACGCTCGCCGAGGGTCTCCGCCGCCCGGGTGAGGTCGGTTTCGAACTCGACCCCGAGTTTGCGAAGATGAGCAAGCGGGAGCGCAAGCGCTACGTCAAGAAGGTGCATAAGGAGCTCGACCGCGAGCTTGCCGGCAAGCGCCATGAGATTCGCGATGCCCGCGCCGCGGCGAAGGAGGCGGAGCGCACGCAGGCGAAAAGCGCCGCAGAGGTGACCAAGAAGCTCAAGGAGCGCAGCTCCAAGAGCGACAAGCTCACCGCCGAGCAGCGACGTCGCCGAGACAACGCCAAGAACGTGGTCGATGCCATCGGCTACAACCGAATGTTCGAGAACGGCATCTGCGAGGTCGAGGAGGGCTACTACTCCGAGACCCTTTCCTTCGACGACATCACCTACCAGAACGCCCGCGACGACGACCAGAAGACCATCCTCGCGGCGATGTGCGATATCTACAACTATTTCCCCGCCGACACCACGGTGCAGTTCTCCGTCGTCAACACGCCGCTGCGCCATGACCAGATCCGCGACCGCCAGTTCTACGACCCGTCCCGCCAGGCGAACGACGTCCTCAAGGAGGACGCCGAGACGATGAACGAGGTGCTTTCCGACAAGCTCGCGGAGGGCGTCTCGAACATCAAGCGGGCCCGCTACATGACCATCGGCATCCACGCGAACAACCCGCTCGAGGCTCGCACCCGCTTCTCGCGCATCAATACCGACCTGGCGGGCAATTTCGAGCAGATTCGCTGCGACGTCACACCTATGACGGGCCTTGAGCGCCTTTCCGTCGTCCAGTCGCTTTTGCGCCCCGACCGCAAGTTCACGTTCGATTACGAGCGCGACCTGTCGATCTACAGCCCCGACAGCTCCAAGGACTTCATCGCGCCGATGAGCATCAACTTCAAGCCAGACGGCTCGAATATGTACTTCAAGGTCGACGACAAGTACTGTCAGGTGCTGGTCATGCGCAAATATGACTCCCCTCTCGAGGATACGGTCGTCGCGAACCTCGTGAACATGTCGATGCCCATCGAGGTGACTTGGTACCTCCAGCCCATGGAGAAGTCCAAGGCGATCAACTTCGTCAAGACCCGCCGCGCGTGGATCGATGCGGAGACCATCGAGGAGCAAAAGAAGGCCGTCCAGCAGGGCTACGACTACTCAATCCTGCCCTCGGAGCTGCGCTATTCCCGCGAGGAGACCGAGGACCTGCTGACGCAGCTCCAAGGCCAGCAGCAGCACCTCTTCATGTTCTCCGGCCTTATCTACACGTGGGCGGAGAGTCCCGAGAAGCTGACTGAGCAGGTACTCCAGATCCTCGACGTCGCCTCATCGGCTGGCGTGCAGGTGGAGACCCTCGAGTACCGCCAGCGCCAGGGTCTGAACTCGATTCTGCCCCTTGGCCTCAACCATATCGAAATCTCGCGCCCGTTCACCACGTCGGAGGCGTGCATCTTCGTCCCTTTCGCCACCCAGGAGCTCGAGCAGGAGGGCGGTAGCTGGTACTACCAGAACAAACTGTCGAACAACCTCGTGTTCGGCAACCGAGCCAACCTGGCAAGTCCCGTCGGCTTCATCTCCGGCAAAACGGGATCCGGTAAGGGTTTCTTCGCCAAGAACGAGATCGAGGGAACGCTTCTCTCGAAACCCGATGACCAAGTGATCATCTTCGACCGCGCCGGCGAGTACAAGCTGCTGGTCGAGCATGCGGGCGGCACCTATGCGTCCTTCGGCGTCGGCCTTGATGCGCACCTGAACCCGCTCGGCATGGACAAGCGCCGAGAGTCCGAAGATTTCGGAACGCAGGTGGCGTTCAAGGCCGATGCCATGATCGCGCAGGCCGCGGCGGCGGCCAACGAGACCATGACGGTATTCTCCGAGGAGGAGCGCTCCATCATCCAGCGCTGCGTGGAGAACATCTTCCGCCAATACAACATGGAGGGAGGCCGCGAGCCCATCCTCGAGGATTTCTACGAGGAGCTGAAGCGCCAGCCCGAGCCCATGGCGCATAACATCGCCCTGCGCTACGAGCGCTTCGTGAGCGGCTACTCCAACTTCTTCAACCATGAGACCGATATCGACCTCACGGCCCGCACCGTCGGCCTCAACTTCAAGGACGTGCCGGACTCCATGCTCGTGTTCGCCCTGATCTCGTTTTGCGAGACGGTGCGAAACATCATGTACAACAACTTCGACCACGGACGTCGGACATGGCTGTACATCGAGGAGATGGAATCGCTGTTTAAGTACCCGTCGGTACTCAACTACTTCCGCCGCTTCGCCAATGAGTGCCGCAAGTTCGGTATGTACCTGACGGGCATCACGCAGTCGACTGAGTCCATGATTCGCAACCAGGACGCAAACGCCATCGTCAAGAACTCCGACTTCATCATGCTGCTCAAGCAGTCCAAGGAGGACCGCGACTACTGGGCGGATGCCTTGGGCCTGTCGCCCCTCGAGGTCGCCTGCATCGACGAGGGCGCCCCGCGCGGATGGGGCCTTCTCGTCTTCGGCTCCGCCCGCGTCCCAATTAAGGGCGAGTTCCCGACCGACAACCACCTCTACGAGCTGTTCTCGACCGACCCGAACGAGTGGGCGGAGAAGAAGGCCCGCGAGGCCCTCGAGGCTGCCAAGCATGGCGATGCCGCCGAGGACGTGGCTCCGCAGGACGAGTTCCGCCGCCGCAAGCGCGTCCGCGGGCGCAAGAAGAAGCGCTCCGAGCCGAAGCGGGATCCGCAGGGTTCTATGGGCGATTCGACTGAGTAGCCAAATATGGAGACAGGCGGTTGCCGCTGCGGCAACCGCCTCGTATTACCCTACCGCAGGGTCGATACTTCGACATCGTAATCACATTGATTTCGAAAGGAGGGTATCTTGTCGGACGCTTCCAAAAACGGAAATGCAGGCAATGCATTCAATTCGAAAAATGACAGCGTAGCGGACATGTCCTCTGAAATCGAGCGTCAGAGACAGGCAGCTGCGGCATATGACGACAGTATTCGAAGGGCAGCGAGCAACATCGCAGACCTTTCCGGGCATGTCGAGACCGCCAGCTCAAGTTATTCTGCGGGTGTTGGAGGCATCGCGCAAGGTTCCCTTCCTGGCACCTATAGCACCGACACCGGTGGATTCGGACAGTCCGCAAGCGGCCCTGCGCAGGTTCCCAGCGCGATGGCATCTCAGCAGACAACCACAGGGGTCGCAACGCAACCGATCCAACAAGTTTCCCGCGCCTTCGCCTCCCGCATGGAGCAGCAGGGGTCTGTCGCGCCGTTCACAGGAGCATCCGAGCGCAGCGCCTTCGAGCAGCAAAGCATGATGACCTCCATGGACGGCATCGAGGTGTCCGGTATCGCCGGCTCCCGAGATTTTATCGAGGGCAACGCCGTGTCGGTGCAGGCAGATGCCCGCGATGCCTTTTCTTCCGCCTGTGATACGGGGAGGACGGGATTCGACCAGCCCAGTGGCGGTCTGGGGCAGGGTTCGGGATCTGTGCAGGCAGGACAGCAGTCTTTTGGCGATGTCTCCCCCATGGCCGCCCCAAGTGCGCCCGCGGAGGACAAAGCCGGATTCGCCTCGGAGGCCGTGGGCTTCGGCTCGCTCCAAGGTTCGCCAGCATCCTGGGCATCTGCCGATATGTTTGGCGGCGGCAAGACGGGCGAAGTGCATCTCAACAAGAAGATGCAGGAAAAGCTCGACAACTCGAAGGCCGCCTATTTCGAGGCGAAGCAGGATTTCGCCTCGGCCGAGAAGTCCGCCCTGGAGACGCTCGACGCATCGGGATGGAGCTCGGGCAACCAGATGCCCGGCTTTTCCGATTCCGCGACGAGGGTCGAGGGCTTCAAGGGCGACCTCGGCACGAGCGCCGACAGCGTCGCCCGTGCCGGCGTATCCAGTTCGCGCGACTTCGGGTTCTCGACATCTGATTCCAGTGTCACGGCCGCGCCCGATAGCGTCCGCAGCGCCGCCCGAAAGGTCATTGCCGAGAAGAAGGAAGTCCGCGCGGCCTCCGATGAGATGATTGCCGCCCACCAAGAGGCCTCGGAGTTTCTCACCAAGGCCGAGCAGCGAGCCAAAACAGCCGCGAATTTCAAATCCGCCGCGACCAACGCGCTTGTGAATTCAGCTGTGGCATCCATCGGAGACGATTCCGTTTCCGGCACAACCATCCGCTCCACTGCCCGCGCCGCCGTCTCCGCAGGCCGCTCAATCAAGACCGGCAGGGCCGTCGGAAAGCCGGACGGGGCACGGGGTTTCTTCAGTTCCGCCTCCGAGGCCGCAAAATCGGCGGTCTTCGCATTCGACGAGGAGGGCAGCCTCGACGGTCTCGAGAAGGCGGATGAGGCGGTACGCGCCGGACGCTATGCCCGAGGTAAGGTCAAGGACTTCAAGGCCGCTCGCACCAAGGCAAAGGGAGGTAGCAAGTCCCAGCTCATGTCGCAGGCCGAGAAGAAGGCTGCGAGGCTGGCCGATGACGGGCAGCGTGCCGCGTTCTCGAGATCGATGCAGCGACGCTCCATGTCCATCGCCAAGGCGAAGGCCGCGGCGGGTGAGGCGCTCGAGGCCGAGCAGAAGGCCTCGCTCTTGAGCAAGGTCGCGTCCGGACTTAAGGTGGCGGGGCAACATGCCCTCACGGCGCTTCAGGCTCTTCTGAAGTCGCTCGGTGTCGCACTCGCCGGGGCAGTCAGTTCCCTTTTGACCGTTATCGGAAGCTCGACTTTCGGCATGCTCATACTTGCCGTGGTTCCAGTGCTCATCCTCCTGCTAGCCCTATCCGGCGGCAGCGCCGACCAAGAAGTCCAAGGCATGAACGAGGTGGAATCGCAGGTCGCATCGTTCTTCATGGAGAAGGGCCTCGATGACCTGCAGATTGCTGCCATCATGGGAAACATGTACGCCGAGAGCGGCATGAATCCGGGTTCGGAAGAGGGCGGCGGAACAAACGCCAACGGCATAGGACTTTGCCAATGGACGAACGGTCGCCATACGAACCTCGTGAACTATGCCAAGTCCGTCGGCAAGTCTTGGACGGAAGTACAGGTCCAGCTCGATTTCTTCTGGGATCATGACAGCTGGGGATATTGGAGCCGCGCCTACACCATCAGGGCGGAACACGGCCCGGACGGCTCCGAGAACCGCTCGCTGGACCCCGTCGGGGGTACCGTCGTCTCGGGCAGCAAGCGGGCCTTTCTGGCCTCCACCGACCTGAAGGATGCCGTCAGGCAGTTCTGCTACGGCTGGGAAGGTGCCGGCATCCCCCGCCTGAAGGTTCGCTACGAAGCCGCCGACAGATACTACGAGCTGCTTACGAACCCGTCCGATGGCGATGGAGACCACGGTGCCGGTACGGGCGCCCCGCAGATTGCGGGTGCTTCGGCTCGTCAGCAGACCGTCGTCAATATGGCCTACGCCACGCCGTCACCGGGACAGGGCTGGTGCGCCGCCTGGGTCACCAACGTATTCCGCTCGGCCGGGGTCGGCTATTTCGGCGGCAACGCCTGCGATATGTGCCGGTCCTGGTGCCATAGCTCCAACCGTAATGAGTTGAAGGTGGGAATGATTATCGCCGACATCTCCCATCCAGGAACCGGTTCCGCCGGACTCACATACGGCCATGTCGGCATCTACATCGGCAACAACAAGGTCATGAGCAACGAGGGTCCGATTACGGTCAAGTCGCTCGATAGCTTCATCAGGCTCTACGGCGCCGGCACCGGCTGCAAGTGGGGCTGGATTGGCGGCATCGACCTTTCGAAATAACCCGCATACAGGAAAGGAGACAGGATGGATAAATTCGTAGAGTTCCTCAAGAACAACACGGCAGTCGTCGCGGTCGCGGCGGGCATCGTACTGTTCATCGCGATGAACGGGATCACGTCTTGCGTAGCGAAGGGTAATGGCGGGGATGCCGACTCCCCTGCGATCGAACAGAAGAGCGAACAGGCATCACAAAAAAAGAAAACCTCGGACTCTAAAACCGAGCTCACCGAGCGCCAACGCTCCGCTATCAAGGATTACAACCAGGCAACCAAGCAGACCGTCGAGCAGATCGAGAAGTCTAAATGGGCGGCGAGCGATGGCAGCGGTTCTCTGACCATCAAGGACGGCGTCATCACCGAGACCTACGGGGACGCCGACGGTTCGGCCAAGAAGACGAAGAAGAAGGTCCAGACTTTTGCGATCACCGCAGTCGACTCCCTTACCGCCGATCAGACTGGCGCCCTAAGCTGGGAGGTATTCTCCGTAGTCGATGCAGAGGGCAACGATCATATCATGACCCTCACCAGGGTGGATCCCGCCGCGCTTACCGGCGAGGGCAACGACACCTATTTCGAGCTCAAGTGCGATATGTTCCACAATGAGAACGGCTATTCGAATAACCGTTCAGCCGAGAGCGCCAAAATCAACGGCATCGATGACAAGAACTTCAAGCAGGCCATCGACGGGCGTACCAAGGAGTTCAAGCGCTCCGTCACCGAATACCTGCTTGCCAACCATTCCACCACGACTGAGCTGACTTGGGATGGCACGGTCATCGAGAACTTCGCCGAATCCACCCGCACCCTGACATTCAGCATCGAGAATGCCACGAACGCCGCCGAGGATTCCCTCCCGAGCATTCTGGTCATCTACCACACCGATACCCATGAGTTCGAGGAGGTCGATGTCCAATGACGGACGTTGCCAGCATCAGAATCGAAGCCCTCGATTATGCCAGGAATGAAGGCGTCGTCAACAAGGCCAAGCATGGTCTCAGTTCCGCCGCAAAGTCCCTTCAGGAGAAACTCGGCAGCATCGAGGCTCCGTCGGTCAGGCGTGCGGTCGCGTCTTTCGCTCTAGCGCTAGGAATCATGTCTCTGTTCATGCTGTTGACTCCGCATTGCGCCGTCGCTTTCGGCTTGGATGACCTCATGAACAAGGTCGGGGAAATGCTCGGCTCCTGGACGGCCTCCATCAACGAGGCCATCATGAAGTTCCTCAACGACACAATTGTCCAGCCTCTCGCCAATTTAATACTGACAAACACGTTGGGACTAATTAAGGATTCGGTCGCCGCATCGGATTTGATTTGCGATTTCGACCATCTCCTAGGTAATGCAAGCGGGAAACTCAACCTCGCCGCCCTGGTCACCAATGTGTCGGACAGCGCCATTAAGCCTGTAGCCGCCACCCTTCTCGCCATGGGCATGTTGCTCCAGCTCCTCAAGATTGCGAAGAAGATGGACCAAGGCGGCGGCATGATGCCTTCCGTCCGCGAGGTCGTCGCGCTGTTCGTCTGGTGTGCGGTCATGATGTACATGGTCCGCAACGGCGTCGGACTCGTCAAAGACCTGTACACGATGGTTCTGGAAATCATCAAGTCCGCCGGCACGTCCGCCAACTCCCTCGGAGCCAATACCTCAGCTGACTGGTGGAGCAGGGGTGACCTTATCACCTTCCCCAAGGACGGCAATATCTTGGAAAGCCTGATGATTCTGGTCGTGTGCGGCATCGCTTGGTTGATTGCCTGCCTTACCGTGGTTATCTCATACGCCATGATGATCGGCCGCGCCATCGAGATCTACCTGACCGCCATGTTCGCACCCATCCCGTTCGCCCTCATGGGGTTCGATGAGACCCGCAGCTGGGGCTGGGGGTACCTCCGACAGTTCCTCTCGCTGTGCCTTGCGGGCGTCGTGATGGTCGTAGTCCTCTACATGTTCCCCTATCTGGTCGTATCGGTCGTCGGCGATATAGGGACCGGTATGAGCGGTTTCGGCACCGTGTTCAATATGCTGGCAAAGGTAACCGCCTGCTGTATTGTTGTCGCCATGACCTTGACCAAGTCCTCGCAGATCGCCCGCAGCATCTTGGGCGGCTGATAGCCATGGTCGCGGTCGATCCCGATACCGACCGTACGGTTGCCCTGCGCAAGGCCCGCTTCAAGGTGCGCCTGCGCAGGGCCGCCGAGGCGTGCGGTTATGAAAACCTGTACCAACTCGGCCGCGTCTGCGGTATCAGCAAGGATTCCTTCAAGAAATACCTGTCGGGTACGCGCCTGCCGAATTACGAATGCATTTTGAGGCTGGCTTTGGTTCTCGGCGTGCCCTGCGATTGGCTCATGGGAAGCGATGAGGGGCCGATGCTCCGTTCAGTGCTGAAGGCCCGTGAAATCGATGCCGCTTGGAAGAACAAGAACACCAAGGCCGGACTGACCTGCCGTGAAAGGACTTGCGATGATTCTCATACTCGCAGAGAAACCGAGTGCTAAGCGCAACTTCGCGAAGGCCCTTGGCGGGGCTTGCGGAACCTATGCCGGCTCGCAGTATAAAATCTGCGCCCTCCGAGGGCACGTCATGGGGCTGCTCCCACCCGACCAGCAGGTTCCCGCCGACCAGGCGCAAGCAATGCAGAAGTGGTCGCTTGCGGGACTGCCGTGGGATCTGACGCAGTTCGCATGGAAGAAGGGCGTGCTGAAGGGCTGCTCCGAGGTCATCTCGGAGCTGAAGCGCGAGCTTGCCGGGGCGGATGAGGTCTGCATCGCGACCGATGTGGACCCTTCCGGCGAGGGCGAGCTTTTGGCATGGGAGGCGCTCGAGAAGTGCGGTTGGCGCGGGAAGACGAGCCGCATGTACTTCACCGACGAGGCTCCCGCGAGCGTGCAGAAGGCCTTCAAGGGGCGCCTCGCCCTCGGGGCCATGGAAGAGGACGGGGATTTCGTCAAGGCGCACGTGCGCGAGCGCTGGGACCTCGCCTCGATGCAGTTCGTCCGCGCCGCCACCTGTATCGCCCGCGACCATGGGTTCCGCACGTTCGTGCGAGAGGGACGCCTGAAATCGGTCATGGTGAAGCTCACGGGCGACCAACTCGAGGCATATAACAGCTATGTCAAGAAGCCGTTCTTCGAGGCGCGATTCCGCGATGAGAACGGCAACGTGTTCGCACGTTCCTATGAGGACGGGGACGGTTGGCGTCTCGATTCGCCCGAGAAGATCGATCTTGGCGTCTTCCACGAGTCGGCTGTGGTCGAGGACTCGAGGACGAAAAAGCATACCGCGCCCGGCAAGCTGCTCGACCTCGCGGGGCTGTCCGGTATCCTCGCCCGCCGCGGCCACAAGCCCGCAGACGTCTTGGCCTGCTACCAGAAGATGTATGAGGACCAGGTGGTCAGCTACCCGCGCACCGAGGATAAGCAAATCACGCCCGAGCAGTTCAACGAGCTGTTGCCCCTCGTGGATAAGATTTGCGCGGTCGTCGGTGTCGACTCCGACATCTGCTCCCATCGGACCGCCCGCAAGACGCACGTCAAGGAGGGCGGCGCTCACGGCGCCAACCGACCCGGTACGAACGTCCCCGCCAATCTCGATTCGCTCGGTAAATACGGCAAGTGCGCCCGTGATATCTATGTCGTGCTCGCCAAGAACTACCTGTCGATGCTCGCGGAGGATTATGAGTATGAGCTCGTGAAGGCACACGTTGCCGATTTTCCCGAGTTCACGGCCTCGACGCAGATACCGCTTTCACGGGGATTCAAGGCCATCTTCGATTCCGATGCATCGCAGGAGGAAGCGCAGGAGGGAGCGGAGAAGGAGAACTCCGCCGAATTCGGCAAGACCGCAGCGCCGTTCTGCTTCGAGGGCGCCAACAAGCGTCCCCAGAAGCCGACCATGAAATGGCTCACGAAACGCCTCGAGAAGTACAACGTCGGCACGGGTGCCACGCGCACCAGCACGCTCGCCGAGATCACCAAGGACGAGGACCGCGCCCTCATGAAGGAGAAGAAGGGAGCGCTATCCCTTACCGATTGCGGCGCCGTCTCATACAAGTTGCTCGGCGGATGCCAGATAGCGTCGCCTGAAGCAACCGAGCTGCTCTTCAACCAGATGGAGGCGGTCGGCAAGTTCGAGCTTGATCCGTGCGATGTGGTGAACTCCGTCACCGATATGGTCGTCCACGATATCGAGGTCATGAAGAAAAACGGCGAGAAGCTCGGCAGCTTGGGACCCGTGGGTTCCAAGGTCGTCGGGAAATGCCCCCGATGCGGCGCGGACATCATCGACCGAGGGCCCAGCGCGAAGACGTGCAGCTGCTCGTCAAACAAGGGCAAGCGCGACAAGGACGGTAACTGGTTTCAAACCGAGGGGTGCGGATTCACGATTTGGAAGACGGTCGCGGGCAAGAAGCTGACGGCGGCCCAGCTTGGGAAGCTGCTCAAGAGCGGTACGACTGGAAAGATCTCGGGGTTCAAGTCGAAAGCCGGTAAAGAATTCAGCGCGAAGCTCAGGCTCGCCGCTGACAAGTCGGGCAAGGTCGAGTTCGTGTTCGATGAGAGGGGGAAACGGAAATGAGCGGGGACTTAGTGCGCTGCCGCACGAACGGTGCAATAGATAGGGCTGACGAGGTCACGGTAATCGTGCTCAGGAAGCCCGATTGCGGCAGACATGTGGACAGCGGCGAGGCGTTTCGGTTCGTCCGCCCCCTGTTCGAGACCAACGGGCTTGAGGTCGGCGATTTCGTCGATTTGGCGGACGGGTTCCTGTTCTCTGTCCAACCCCGTACCGAGGAGTGGAACGATACGGAGCGCAATGCGCTCGCGGCGGGGCTCTCGTGCTTGGGATCTATCGGTTTTTCAGGCTATATCGCGCAGAAAGCCCTCGAGGGCGAGGTGGCGATCGATGCTGGCACGGTCGCGCTCGGACTTGTCGCGCTTGCAGCGACTGCGGCGCTTGCGGCGGGCTGTTTCGTCGCCTGCGCGAAGGGTGTCCGCGCAATCGGCAGGCATCTGGGCGTAGGGAGGGTTAAATGAGCCAAATCGAGGTCGAGCCCGAGGGCAATACCGAGACTGTTATCGAGGGCAATGGTATCCCGTTGCGGTTCGCCTTTATCGCGCCCGCGCTTTTCGGAATCTCGCTTTTCGCGGCGGGGCTGGCTACCCTCTCCTTGGGACTTCCCGAAGACGCCGCGCACACCGTCTCATCGCTATTCGTGCTCGCGGTCATGGTCTGGCTGTATCGGTCTTTCGGCCTCGGGGTCGGCCGCATGGGGACGCTCGGCGTGCTTTCGGCTATCAGCGCGGGAGTTCTTCTCCAAGCTGTCTCGATCGGCATCATCGCGCTCGTCTCCAAGGTCGATACCGCAGCCTCGGTCGCCATCACTCTCCCTTATCTCGCCCGACTCTGCGCCATCGATCCGCTCGCCGAGGAGCTTTGCTTCCGCGGCGTCTCTCTGGCCGCGCTTGAGCGCCGAGGTCTGCCGTTTTGGGCGGCGAACCTCGTGCAGGCCGGGCTGTTCGGTGCTTTCCATTTCAATATCGTGCAGTCGGCATACGCGTTTGTCTGCGCTTTGGTTCTGGGCGGCCTTTCCCAGCGCGACGGAATCGGTTCAAGCATTATCGCGCATTGCGCCTGCAACCTTTCGAGCTTGATTCTCGGTGTTGTTCTCGTCCACTTCGTCTAGCGAAAGGGTTTGAGGGAAATATCGTCGGCGTGCCGTCGATTCCATCAAAGGTTTTTCGTCGTGTTATCATTTCGTCAAAGGCCGTACCCCAAGCGGCCTTTGAGACAGACAGGATAAAGACATGAAGCGAATCATCGTTTCCGCAATGACGGCTCTCGCCATCTTCGGTTTTGGTGCCGCCCTCGCCGGTTGCGGAACCAGCACACAGGGCAATCAATCAAATACCATTCAATCAGCGAGCGTGGAACCGGGCGATTCCTCGGTGAATATCAGCGTTGCTGGATATCGCCTGGGACGCGGGTTTTGGGATGTCAACGCCTCGACTGAGACGGGAGCCTCGTCCGGCTCCCTCGGTGCGCAGAAGGTTCTCGTCTGCGATCTTCTCCTTACGAACAATTCAGACACCAAGACGGTTATCTCGCCTGTCGATCTGCTGTGCGCGGTGCAGGACGGTGAGATGTTGCAGTTCGGGGCTCTTTACGACGAGGGCGGCAGCTATACAAATCCCGAGTCGGTCGAGGTTGAGCCGGGGCAGACTGCGAGCGGGGTCGCCATCTGGAATATCGACGATTTGCAGACGCCTGTGAAAATCAAATTCAAGTGCGGTGGCGAGGTTCCACTGACGATCATGCCGAGCAAGATTTCGGAAGACGACACCGAGTAGGCAGTTGCGTGTCTTGGCGGCGGGGGCTACTTCTGTCCCGTCGCCGCGCCACCGGACGGCAAACGCCGAGTATGGAAGCGGTAAACCGCTTTGAAAGGACCTGCCATGAGCCAGACTGAGAACACTATGGACGATTTCGTGCCCTTTGGGGGCAAGGCGCGAACCGAATATCAGGAGGACGAGCTCGCAGTTCCGCGCGCCGTCTCCACCGCGGTCATCAATGCGCTGGATGAAATAATGTTTCCCAAGGACGATCAGGGAGAATGGTCCTCGGAGTGCCAGACGTATTTCGCTGTGCAGCGTACGTCCGGTGGCGAGGAAAAACAGGATTACTTCCTGTTGGGCGGGGATGGCCTTCTCAGCTGCGTCGACCAGATTGAAGATGAGATTCCCTTCTCGCGCGATGGAGCCGATTGGGGCGAGTGCGACAAGGCACTGGCGCTCAAGGTGTACAGCGAGCCGGCGTGCCTCCTGACGCTCCATGAGCTTTCGCCCGCCGGCGTCGATATGTTGCGCGATGATGACGGATATCTGTTTGATGTGCCCAGCGAGGCAGTCGAGAAGGTCTTCGGCGATGAAGTTCTCACCATGCCGTCAATGCTCACGCTTTTGGAAGTCGAGCTGAAGGTCGACGATGCGCTTGCCGAGCTTGAGACGCAGCCCGATGCAGGCGAATCGATCGACGAGCTCGCCGCCGCCAAGTCCGAAGAGGCTTCGCTTGATGCTGACGAGGATTTGGGTGAGCGTGAGGACGTGAACCGCTGAGGTTTTGGTTCTGCGTGTAGCTCGGTAGGCGTGTAGGACGCTACCGAACTACACAGATATGAAGAAGAAAAAGAAAAAGAAAAATAAGAAGAAGGATAAGAAGAACGAGGAAAAGCAGGGGGATATGCGGATGAGGAAGGGTTCTCAGGGCTTGCTGCCGTTGCTCAAGTTCGCATATGTAGAATCGAATTACGCAACTGCGTGTCTACTTGTGTCCCAACGGGATTTCCGTCTTGTGCCGAGCGCGATGATTCGAATGTGACCACCCTGACCTTCTGGAGGAACTATGAACCGCTTGGGTTTGAAAGACTACCTGCTCAACCAGGAAAGCGATTTGTTGGATTGCGCGAAGGCGTACGACATCGCGAACCAGTACGGGCATTTCGACACGTATGGATCCGTGAAGGAAGCCGCCGAACTCAATGGCTGGGGCGTAGCCGAAGCTCTCAGCGAGAGCCGCCACGTTGAGTCGGATGCCGACTGCTACCGCTTCAACGGATATGGGCACCTCGAGGCCGTCAGCAACGAGAGCCTGCTCGAGGACGCCCGCGACAGCATCGACGATATCATCGATTGGCTCGAAGGTGCCAGCCGATATGAACTTATGGATGTCAGCTCCGATGTCGAGTTGTTTATCACTGCGGAAGACCCGATTGAGATCGTCAACGCCGTCGATTGCTCCGTGCGTGAGGACGGAGACAGCATCAAGGTCGACTTGAGCCGCGGAAGCGACAGCGCGACGCTTTCCTTCTCCAAGTTCATCAGTATAGATGCGGATGATATCAATCTCGCCAATGCGACGTATGCAACGGCCAGATGTTTCGACAGGTATGCAGACGGCTGCAGTACCGATGAGGTACAGGCGCGGTTTTTCGAGGATAACGGACGCAGGCTGTCGGACGCACGTGCGAACAAGCTGACGGAGTCTTGCGAGAAGAATATGGATGCGCTGAAGCAGGTGCTCGATGATGACGAAATCGATGCACTTGGACAGTTCTTCGATGTCGAACTTTGCAGTAAGACATATTGCGCGACACTTGCCAATGAGGCGCATGAATGCAAGTACATCGCATCGGCTCTTGAGAAGATGGGCTTCGACGTGGAAAATGGCCGTGCCATCGAGAAGCATGCCGAGCTCGAGCCCAAGCAGCGCACCGTATTCGATAAGATGGATGGCGAGGACTACTGCGAGGTGCATGAACAGCTCGGGAAGTTCTTCGGCACCGGACGCGTCAACCCATCTGGAAAAATCAACGATAGCTGGGGGAACTCCATCCTCGTCAAGGGCAGCAACGGTCTCTATAATGGTCCGCGCGGCGGAATCACCATCTACGAGAACTTCGAGCTGGCGGTCGATACGTCTGAGAGCTGGCACGGCGGGGACAACATCTTCGCCGATTGTGAAATCGACGGCATCTGGGATGAAAATGGGTCGCTGTTCGTGACCGGGGCGCACCACGATGGGCGTGCGCTCGTTGAGATGCGCCAGCTTACCGACAAGGGCGAGGACCTCTATTCGGGTTTTCAGATGGATGGCGGGTTCTATCTACCGGAGGACGGCTTCGAGACGATGGGGTTCGTCTACCGAGAGGGCGATGAGAATGCGTTCATCCATGACCTGTGGGACAACCCCGAGATGTGCTCCAAGCCGCATTTTGCCGAGAAGGTGAGCGGTTTCCCGACCGAGGAGTACATCATGGAACATGATGGCGTGAAAACCGAGTTCCAGATTTCCGAGATCAAGGAAGATTCGTTCGCATATGACCAGGGAGCGCGGTTCGATGTGAAGGTCCTCACCGACGGGCATAACTGCGGTTACGGACACTTCTGCGCCGACCTCGATGATGCGCACGGGTTTTGCGAGCGGTTCGCCGACGAGATTGTCGGGGACGGCGAGAGCCTGGACGATATGTGCGAGGACAGGGGCGAAGTCGCGTGCGCCGCGCAGGATATCGATTCGGGCGTGCGCAAACCGGAAGACAGAAACCACGACAATTCGGAAATCGGAGAGTAGATATGTACAGACCCCATGGCTTCCAGGACGAGGACCAGCTTCTCGAGACACTCGTCAAGGACGACAACATGACGTTCTTCCCCGAGTTCAACCTTCTCGCAGTCACCTCCAGTTTCGATCCGAGCGAAGAGCCGGAGACACGGCAGACCGCCATCTTCAACGTCAAAACCCACGAGATCGCCAGCGGTGAGTTCTTCAAAGGCTGCGACTATGTATCCGATATGGTTTTCGAGGGCGGGCAATGCAAGGCCCTCGCCATCATCGATTCATACGAGCAGGATTCCGATGGATCCACCTTCCACGACCGCCGAATCGATATGCTGTCCCGCCTGTTCTCGTGGAGTCCGACCATCGATGCCGACAGCATTTCCGATATGGTACGTCGCGCCTCTTATTACCAAAAACACCTGATGTCGAATCGGGAGAGTTTTGAGCTGTCGCACGGCAAGCCGCTTTCCGAGATATCGGAGCGTCCGGTCGGGGCAGATGCCAAGGAGCTACTCGATAAGCTCACGTCGAGCGAGACGGTGAGCTATTTTCCCGAGTTCAACCTCCTCGTCACGACCACAGAATACGACCCGCTCGGTCTTCATGACCGCGATACGTGCGTCTTCAACGTCTTCCCGTCCGAGCTTGCCTACGAGAAGCTGTTCCATGGATTCGAGAACGTAGTCGACATCGCCTATAGCGGGCCTGTTGTCGACTCCATCGCCTTTCGGCCGACCTTTATCGAATCTGCTGGGCGGGATCGCTCCAACGATGTCGACCTTGGCAGCCTGGCTTTGCTCCTGTCCGGCAGCGATGTCATCAGCACGCAGTCAGTTCCCGTGCTTCTCGAAACGATGGCAGATCGTTTCGGCATCGAACCCGAGGAACGTACCCTCAACGCCGATCGGGCGCGGGTAGAGGAATGCATCCGCACGGGTATTCCGGATATCCACGTCGAGATTGATAACACCAACGACGACAACTTCATCGAAGGAACGGTGACGGTCGAGGGCGAGTCCTGCTACTTCTACCGCCCGAACAGCGCTCGAGACACGGAGGATTACGATTCGGTCATCTTCGAGCCTTTCCGTCCCGATAGGTACGAGAGCGATATCGAGGAAATTGAGCTGCCGACTGCGATCGATGAGAACCGCGAGCTCGCCGAGCTGGTCGTGACCGTGGCGACCGAGCCGTATATGGATTCGGACAAATTGCCGGGTTGCGAGCGGGGCCTCGATTCGCTCTGCGAGGAGAAGACCGACGAGGCCCAATCGATGAGGTACGGCATGGAGGGCGTCGGCTTGCCGATGCTCGATGCCGCGGAGCATCTCGCGAACTACTAGGGTTCGGGTGGATTGACGAAGGGGCGTGCCTCCTGTGCGGGCACGCCCCTTCGTGTTGCTGCGGGCGATTACACGCCGCACAGGATCTCGGTATAGGGAATCTTCTCCTGCTCGATACGAGATTTCGGGAGATTGCCCGCGCAGAGAGCCTGATAGAGCCTCCGCTCTTCGTATGTCAGGTACTTGGCGAGTTCAATATCCTCGGGACGGCTCCGAATCATCGCATTGTCTTTGGTCCAAGTGGTTCCATATTTCTCTAATCTAATGAAGTCGCCGTAGGACATGAGCAGGCTCTTGCAGTTCAAGCCGGCGCGGCGGTACCGCGCGAGGATTTCCAGACCATCGGTATCCATATCGCCCCAGTAGTAGACATCGGGGATCTCTGCCAGCCACGGAATTTCGCTCACCGTGGTCGGGCCCTGGTTGCCATTGCCGAGGATGGCAACGGTCGCGGAGCTGCAAGCCCCTGTCATGGGAAACGAGTTGAACGTATCCCTGTTCTCGAGGATAATGGCACGGTGACACGGATAGGACGGTCTCGCCAAGTCCCTATCATCCTGAGTGCCGAGAACGCAAAGGCCGAATCCCGTCGGCGAGGCCGGGTCGAGATATTTCAGCTCGACCTTTTCGGGACGGTCCCGCAACCCGAGACCTGACTTACCAGCAAGCAAGGCGACCAGCGTTCGGTCGCCTTTCGGGTTCAGTAATTTGCCTTGGACATCGGGGATGGGCAGTTCGCGAGGGGTCCGGCCTTGCGTCTCGTGCCCCCTCACCCAGTCGGCGGCCGTGACAAGCATTTCGAAATCGACATCCGAGCGCTTTCGGGTCTTCCAAATGAACGTTGCGGCCGCCTCTGATTCAAATGAATAGCCTTTGAGCAGTACTTGACGCTCTGCACACGTTGCGACCGCAGCGCTTGCCCTGATGCCGACGATGGCGACCGCCGTGGCCGGGTTTGGGATTTCAATCGATGTCGGGACGGTAATCACGGCAGCGGTCTTGGGTACCCTTCGGTTCTCGAATGTGAGCGGGCAGTCCATCCTCTGTGCAAAGGCCATGATGGACTGCTTCCATGAGGAAAAGCCGTCGGCCGTCTCGGAGAGCCTTTTGCCCGACGGAGCGCCCAGGGGCATCTTCAGGGGATACGGGTCCGATTTGCCCGGCGATACGTTCCAAATCGAATAATCGGTTCGGGCGTCACCGAGCAGCTTGCTTCCCAGCAGCCCCTGAATATCGCTTACGGTTCTCATGTCCCTATTCCCCCATCATCTCGTGTACGCGCACGGCCTTGTTCAGGCACGCGGGCTGCATCAGGTTCTTGCGCGTGACGAACCATGCCGTATCGGTCATGGGAAGGATCGATGCCTGCTTGCCGTCGGGGCAGCTGATGAAGAGCTGGAACCCGAACCCCAGCATGGCCTTGATGGCCGTCTGGGTCGTGTCCATATCGGACTTGATGAACGCCTCGTCGAACAGGATTGGGGCGAAGAGCGGTCGGGAATCCGCCGAGGACTTCAGCGTGTAGAACAGGGCTACGGACAGGATGAAGGCTTTGACCTTCTCGCGATAGCCGCCGTTCATGCTCGCCGCGGCGTTGATGACCTCAAGGTTGTCCCCCTCGCCTACCGTGACCTTGACGTTCAAGCGCTGGCGGCTGTCCACGACTTTCGAGGGGTTGCCCATCTTGTCCGGTCGCAGGAAGTCGACTACCGTCCCAATCTCATCGAGCTTGCGCTTCAGGTCCTCCAAGGGCATCGAACGGTAACTCGATGCGTTGTCGTATTCGTCCGCCACCACGGATTTGACCATCTCGCGCACCGCCCGATAGGAGGACGTGTTCCTCTTGAAAGTTGGCTTGATCTCAAGGGCGGCGCCGTCTGCGCGGAACGGGTAACGCGCCAAAATGCCGTTGATGGTCGCAAAGGCATCCAGTACGTCATCCTCGTACTCGCGCTCACACTCGCTGAAGTTCTTGAACGCCAGATTGATCTTCGGCAGGTTCTGCGCGAACATATCGATCAGCGCCTGCTCCGACCCCGACAGGTCAATCGAAAGGTACGCCGAGATGTCGCGGATATCGGTTCCGACATGATTGAGCTCGGGGGTGGCCGCGCCAAAAATCTCCTTGCACGATACCATCTCGCGCTCCACTGCCCTGCATGCCGCCGCAGCGGTCGCTTGAATCGCCCCCGCCTTGTCGCGGAAGGCATCGATGAACGCCTCCGTGCATTCGTCTGCGTACGCCTCGAGTCCCTCGGCATCTTCGCGCTGTGGCAGGCCGGCCTCGTCGGTTCTCGTTCGGTAGACCTGCTCAAGGATCCCAACGGTCTCGTCAGCCGGGTCGAGCAGGTCACGGCGCCGCTCGACCTTGACCTCAAGTGCGTCGCGGCATGCCGAATACGCCTTCACGCTCGATTTCGTATCCGACAGCAGCGTCTGGGCAGTGCGCAGGCGCTCGTGTGCGTCAAGTCGCTCGCGGTCGGCCGCATCCAGTGCCTCTCGCAGCTGGTCGAGTTCCCTGTTCGCGGCAAGGCTCTCCTTCTGCGCCTTGAGCGACTCAAGCTGGAACTTTGCCGTGGCTATATCGACATCCGAGAACGGCATATCGGAAATCTGGGCGTAGATACGGCGCTTGGCCTCGATGACCTTCTTCTCGGCATGAGCCTTCGTCAGCGCGTCCATGAGGCCTGAGGCCTTTTTGGCCAATTCGGCCACGCAGTCGTTCAAGCGCTCCAGTTCCGCCTCGTCGACAAATCCGATGATGCTAGGGGCTGACTCGTAGCCGTGTTCGCCCCCGTGCGAATCGCGGAGCATGCCGTCGGACTTCAGCTGGCGGCAGCTCGTGGTCTCATCGAATGCGTCGTCGACGCACAGGCAATCGCGGTCATCTGATGAGATTGCGTTCGAGAGGAAGGCCGCGAAGGAGCCGTGCTTGAGTTTGATTCGTCCCGAGAGCCGGGACGGGTCGTCGTTATCGAGCAACCGATAGGCCTGCGGGTCCACGAAGCGGTAGCGGCAGCGATGCCCGATGGAATCGGCGGGCAGGACTTCGATCCCGCGCAGGAATGCCTGCCTGTCGGCTTCATCGACAATCAGGCAATCGGCGAGGTCGAGCAGGGCGAGGTTTGCCGCGCCGCGCCAGTCGGCATAGCCATCGCGCATATCGAACATCTCGCAGGCGTAGCGAAGTCTGTCGGCGGCAATGCTCGTAGCTTGGGAGACGGCCTGCCTTGCCCCCTCCATCCTCGCCGTGACGCGCGTGCGCAGCCTTTGCGCACGCTGGAGGTCGTCTCTCGCGTCGGCGAGGGATGACCTTGCCGGCAGTAACTCGGTCTGGAGCGTATCGATTTTCGATTCGAGTTGGGCAAGTTCAATCGGTGCGGACGCATCGTTTTCCCAGAGGTCGGAGAGGCGACGATTCCAAGCGTCCTCACTGTCGGGCACCTCGGCCTCGATCTCGGCGAAAAGGGCGCCGAGGCGCTTGACGTTGCCCTCCTTCGCGGAGAGGGCGGTGGCAGCTGAATTGATTTCCGCGTCCAGCTCATCGAGGGTAGCGCCGCCGGCGGCATTGAATGCCTTCTGCGCCTGCTCGTATTTCTTTCCCGATAGCTCGAAATCGCCTTCGAGCCGCGAGATATCGGACTCGGTTCTCAGGTGGGCGGACTTAAGGGCCTCAATCCTCCTGTCCATCATGCCGACAAAACGCTTCGCGTGCCAACGGCGGATGCCGTCCAGCTCGCCGGCGCTCTCGCTCTCGGTGCCGATCGTGCCATAAGGGACCGCAGCCAGACGGGCCTCGTCGTATTTGCCGTTGAGCTTCCGCAGGCGGTCGAACGCCTGCTGCTTTTTCACCTTGCCCTCCCAGCTGTCAATCGTCTCGCGGCTCTGGTCGTACAGGGCGACCAGGGATGCGGCCATCTCGATGGTGCGCGGCCTGTCGAGGACGATGTTGCGGAAAATCTTCGTGACGTCCGACTCCGCCGAGCCCGTCAGGATCCTGTACAGAAGGTTCTCCGTGCGCTCGTCGATACCCACGATATCGTGGTACTTGCGGCGCATGTCCTCCTTGTTGTCGGATACCACGAGCGCGTCCGTGTAGACCTCCCTGATGCGCTTCGGCGAGAAGGCGTGGTCTGCCACGCGCTCGGCGCTTCTGGGGTCTATCGCGCCATCGGACAGGACCCAGACCTTGGCGGCGTTCTTGGTCTCGCCCGCCTGCACGTAGAAGAAGCCGGCGAGGGTGAGACGGCCCGCATTCGCGTTGCATAGGGTGAGGGTGATGGCGGACCAGACGGGCAGCTTGGTCCCATCGTCGGCAGTCCCTCGGAAATAGCTGACGATATTGCGACCCGTATCGGGATCTTCCGTCTCGTTGATATAGCCGCGGACGTAGCTGTAGATGCTTCGCTTGTCCTTTTCCTGCCCCTGCGATGAGGCTTGGTTCATCTGGCGCCCAGATTTGAAGAGGAGGGTGATCAGGGCATCGAGGATCGTGGACTTTCCGGTTCCCGAGTTGCCCGTGACCATCGTGAGCGACCCCTCCTCGCCCTTTGAGAACTCCACTGCGTGCGGCGGGTCGCCCCCATCGTAGACGCCCCAATTTACCATCTTGAGCGTCTCGATTTGCCAATAGTCGTTGATGATCGATTTGCCGGAGTTATTCAGCATCGGCAAGCTCCCCTTCCGTATCCTCGTTCATCCCGGCGAGAAGCTCGGCCGCGAAACCTCTTTCGATAAGCGCCGCGACATGCGGCGTGACCCTGCATCGGTCCTCGCCGCACCCGGTGTCGTCTATCCAGTGCCATTGGCGTCCCGCGCGATATGCCGCATCGAATGCCGATGACACACTGCCGCGGCCATCGCCCTCGAGCTTTGCGTTCGCCTTGGTGAATCTCTCCTTGAGGGACGTCTTGGTCGTCACCCACTCGGCTGGGTTCTCGTGTCCGTCCTGCCTGCGCTCCAGCAACGCGGTCGCCGCCGCTAGGAAGAAGCCGACGTTGTTGGCCTGCAGGCCCGGCTTCTTGAGAAACGAGCGCTCCCCATCGACGCCCTCGGCCCATGCGACGCGGTTCTCCTCATCGATGTACAGGTCTAGAAAATCCGCATTCAGGCTCTTCCTGACCTCGTCGGCGTTGTCGATAAGCGTGTCGAACAGGCAATCATCGCCGTAGTCGATTGTCGCCCCGCGTTTTAAGCGCACGGCAAGCCTTCTGATATCGAGCGGAACGTCGGAAGTGTCCCCCTCGAAGCATGCGAAGTCATTCACCGTCTCGGTCATCTTCACTCTCCCCTTTTCCGTTCAGGTATCTTTCAATCTCATCCAGCGGAGCCTTAAGCTCGCCGGTCATAAAGGCGATCTCGTTTCCGTCGGCATCGACCGTCTTCCATAGGTTCTCGGCGACAGGCGTGCCGTTTCCGAACTTACAGAACAAAGCAGCCATGTCCTGCACGAGCCTGTCGGGCCGCTCCAGCGCGTTGAATCCCGCCGCGAGGTCAACGTTGCCGTCCCCATCGGGTGCAGCGCAGGCTATGAGTTTCGCGAGAATCCTTCTCGCGCTGCCCGAGCTGATCTTCCTCGCGTTGTCGATCTGCTTGTCCATATCGAACTCATCGTCGACTCGCGAGGCTGCGAGGGGCAAGGGCCGTGCCTTCCCGAAATTCATGTCCGCCTCGTGGGGGTAGAAGCACATGTTGCCCTGACAGCCATAAGGCAGCGATAGCGGGAACTTCGGGTTGCGGCCCTTGGTGCGGGCGGTCCATGCCTTGAAGCATTCGGATGCGCGTGCAAGCGTCTCGAGTTCCGTTCGCCAACGGGCGTTCTCGCGCTGAGATGACACGCGGTGGAATACCGCCATGCCCTCGCCGAACACCTCCTGCACACCCCGCAGCTCCGTGAAGATGTCGCCCAAGCGCAACTCGATGCCGTCCAGAAGGTCTTGGACGGCATCGGTCGGCTGCGGGGCGCTTGCAATCATCAGCCTGAGCGTGTTGAGCCTGGAGGCATCCCTCAGCCCGAACAGCGTGTCGGTCGCCTGTTTGTAGGATTTGCCGTCGTCGCTCGTCTCGAATCGATCTATGAAGGTATCCGTATACCTCGTCACCGAGGCGGCGGCGGTCATGGCCCCCGTGCGGTATGTCTCGGCGAGCCGGTCTATGGCCCGCTTCTCCGCATCGCGGGTGCGGCGGATCGCGGTCGGCATCTGCGTGACGATGTCGTACATGTGCTGTAGGCGCTCCTCGACCTGCCCGGTCTCGATTGGGTCCACGTCACCGCCCGCCTTCAGGATTTCAATCTGCTCGAGGTAGGGCGCGATGCGCTGCTCCAGCTGCCTGATGCGCGCGTGCCTGTCCATGGTGAGCATCGTCGTGAGGTCGGTCAGCTGGGAGGCGAAGTCCTCGGCCTTCACGCCGGTGAACGCCGAGGATTCCATGCCGAGCCTGTCATACAGGTCAAGGGCGGACAGCCCGGGCATGGAGATGAACACCGTCTCCTCAAGCGTGTCCTCCGTGCGCTCATGGCGAAGCCAGCCGTAGCCGCCCGCCGTGAGGGGTTTGGCAAGGACGTTGAATACCCGACCGGCTACCGTCGACAGGTCCTCTACGGTTCCGTCTTCATCTGAGCACCATGTCGGAAGCTCACTGGACCCATCACGGGAAAGGATAGCCAGGCACGTCTCGAGACGTGCCGAGAACTCCGCAGTCGGCAGGGCGTCTGCGGTTCTGGGAAACACGCTCTTCACGATGGCGATGCAGAAGGCGGCGTCGTGCTTGCGACTCAGCATCCGCAGAATCGGATTGCAGAGCCGCTCCTCGGCCGTGAGGTATGTGCCGATTACGCCAGTCGATGCCATCTGCGATTCGCCTCCCGCATGTTGGGGCGGCGATTTGGCGGCAGGGAACCGATCGCGCCCGGATGCCGGCGGTCTTCGATGGGTTCCTTGATCGGTTCAGGCGCTAATCTGCCCGAACCCGCAATGGTTCTATGCATGTATTATCTCCTGTCCGTCAGGGCGCTTGGGGAACGCCCGATGCAAGTATATTATATTTCTTTCCATATGCGAACACAAGCAAAAACCTGTATCTAGCATGGATTTCACGCGACTGATGGTCAATATCGCGGAGTTTGCGGGCGGTCTTCTGGTTGCCTCATCGAGGGCGCGGGACACACGTTTGCGACGCTACTTGTGTCCCGCTTAAGTTTGGGCGTTCCGACGTCTCCCATACTTCGATTTGTGAATGATTTTCAAACTGATGGGAGCCATCATGGCCTTGGTCATCAACCTGCACGGACCGAATACCAACACGCTCGGCAAGCTCACCGCAGGCGCGCTTGCCGAGATGGGCTACAGGGCCGCCGCCGTGCCGTCAGTTCGTCGAGAGATGGAGCTTAAGGCGTTGCGCGGCGACGAGCGGGCGATCCGGCTCACGGACGGATCCTTGGATAGCTGTGTCGAGCTTGCGTCCTTGCAGGCCGACCGCAACCAGCGCTCCATCGACCCCGAACTGGACGCCGTGATCGTCTGCGGTCCCGTGGTCGACAGCTTCTGGGGCTACAAGGGGAACCGCGAAGACTCCTTCTACCGCACCTCGGTCGAGACGGCACTTGAGCTAGATGCCTGCCAGTACGAACTCGTCCCCAGCGGCAGCCTTACCGAGTGCACCCTCTCGAAGTTCAGGTCCTTCCTCAGAGATTGCGGGGTGAGACCGCGCATCAGTAGAGAGCTGGACTACGGATACCACGACATCATCGATATCGTCCGCGGAGAGGTCGCACTCGACCGAAAGAAGCATCCCGTAAAGGGGGCCGAGAAGGTCGATGCCGCCCCCGATTGCGAGAGGGCCATCGCGGGCTTCAAGAATGCGGCGATCAGTGTGCAGGAGGCCATCAAGTCGCTTCCCGAGGGAAGCGAGATGCGGTTGAAGCTCGAGGGCATGGTCAACCAAGCGCTCGAGGACGGCTACGGCGGCATCCATATCGAGACCGTCAGGAGACCTGAGGGCAAGACGATGAGTCTCGGCGATCTGGTGCAGTCGGAAGTCGATGCCGCCTCCAAGCGCAAGGATGAAGTTCGCGATCAGGTGGATGAGACCGCAGCTCCGGTTTTGAAAACCATCGAACAGGATGAGGCAGGCAAAGAGGGCAAGGATAAGAAGGAAAAAGAGAAGAAGAATAATAAGGAAAAGGAGAAGGATATGGAAAACGGAGACACCCAGAAGAAGCCCGAGTACATCAATATCAGATTCGAGAACAAGGACGTCCGCGTGAAGCCGTACACAGATCGTAACGGCAATGAGCGCCTGCGTATCAACATGACGATGCCGAAGGGTACCGTGGTAGGCGGCAAGGACCTTTCCGGTATGAAGGTCTCCATGCCCGCCCGCGAGTTCATGAAGCAGGACAAGGATGCGGGAGAGCCCGTCAGGTACGGTTTCCGCTCCGACCGCGGCGTGCACTTCTTCAGGTACGACGAGAACAACCAGCGCATCGACTACCCCGCCGAGGGCGATCCGGCAATCATGCCGAGAAATTTGGCGGCGGCGGTCGCAGCGGCCTATGAGGGCAAGGAAGCGGCCAAGGCGGAACCGCAGCGCAACCCGACCCACGAATACACGGGGCTCACCTTCGCACCGTGCGACATGAAGGTCAAGACCGTCCCCACCGAGGACGGTCCCGATAAGAACTTCCTGCTCTGCAAGCTCCCGCCCCATACCAAGGTCGGACAGCAAGACCTCGGCGGCATGATTGTGAGCAAATTCCTCTCGGCCAGGCAGCTGCCCTACGCGCAGTCCGGTAGGCCCTTCACGGCGAGCTTCAGGTCTGCCATGCCCGTCCGCGTCTACCCCGTCAACGGCGAGGATTCCCGCGACAACTTCGATTATGACTTCCGTAGCCCGCAGGAATTCAGTGCGGGGGCCCTGGTCGCCGGTATCGAGGACGCCTACGATGCGCGTCTGCTCAACGCCCGCAACTATGAGGAAAAGCTCGAGGCCACGGGTGCGGAAATGTCCCCCGCCGCCGCATCGGCCAAGCAGATGCTCGAGGATCGCGACGGCGCGGCCACCCGTCAGGGCAGCAAGGCCGCTGCCCTGGAATATCACCGCACGGGCAGCGCCGAGGACATGCCGCTGAACGACCTGTGCGATGCGAAAAGCGATGAGGCGGTCGCGTGCCAAGACGGACAGCCCTACGTGATTGCGGGATCCGAACCCGATCTCTATGACGAGGACGTCGAGTTCTAGAGGCTGACGGGCAGGCCGTCCGGCGTGGCCCGTCCGGGTCTATTTCTGTCCCCGCGGAGACCGGATACCGTACGGGTTCGTAAAGTCAGGATGTACGATTGCGTAAATCTCGAATGCGACTGGAGCGGCGATGGTGCGGGAAATCCCCATAGACATTCTCGAAGGATTCAAGGTGCTCGACGCGGCGCTTCTCTGCCGCCGCGGCGATACGTGGACGGTGGAGCGGAACGGGTCTGCCGCCGGTTCCTTTATTTCGGGTTGCATGGGGGCTTCGGAACGCCTGTACCCGGAGCCCAACGGGCAGCTCGTCCTGTCCGATGACGGCGGCGCCACCGCAGCCGCGCGAATTTCCGCCATTCCGAGCGGGCTTTTCTCGATTGCGGAAAAGATTCGCGAGATGCGGGATGTCCCCGCAGTGGAAAGCTATGAGATGGTTCTGGGAAAGGCGGTGGGTAGCCATAGACTTATCAACCTCGGCAACCTCGCGGCCATCGCGATTACAGCCGCCCAGCCTGCGGTGCCGTCTCGACCGGACAGGCATATCGTCTTGGCGAGCGGACCGGTGCGGATTAGCGAACTTGCCGACGATATCGGCGCGAGCTGGGCACGCGAGGCCATCTCGCGAATCGCCGACCCTTCGCACTTTTCAGACGTCGAGATTCCGAGTGGCCTTATCGATGAGATTCTGGACAGCGCTTGGCGGGCGGCGGGTGAAGACCAAGCCGCCTACGACAGGCTGCGCTCGGATATCGGGTTCGCGCAGGGCGTCATCCGCGATGCCTTTGGCAGGGACCTCGAGTCCGAGGCGGAGTTCTACGATTCCAGCGCGACCGATAACGTATGCTCCATGCTCGAGACCATCGACACGACGGGGCGCATCGTCATCCTCGAGGACACTGCCTCGGGCCTTTGCGAGTACCTGTTCTCGGACACCGAGTCCTTCACCAGGGCGCAGCCCCGCAATGTCGGCGAATTCGCGTCCGACCTCGCCTGCGGGCGCTATCGGCTCGATGACGACGGTCGGGATTTCGAGCTGGTCGTGGAAGACGGCAAGCTGATACTCGATGAGTCTCCGAGCATGGCGCACGGCGGCAGGAAATATGGAGTTCTCTTCATCGCCAAGTCGCTGAGCGATAGGGTCATCGCCATGGAAGACGCAGAGCTCGCCCGGGAGATGTCGCGCCTGCGCGTGCGCCGCGGGAGCCCTGCGGAGAACCTCGTCGTGCGCATGGCGGAGATGAGCGGCGACATCGCAAGCGTCGAGCGGGATATCTGCTCGATTTTCGGTTGGGATTTCACCGGCAACGGGCGAATGGAATCACTCGACGACCTTATGGAGGCCGTCGAGCTCGAATCAGCGCAGGCGTATGGCCGTAGCGGTAGGGACAAAGCCTGACTATTGGAGGGAAGAAATGGATATCGATATCCAGGAAACTGGAATCAAGCCCGATCCGAAGGGAAACGTCGAACTCGTGAGGTTCGGCTCGACCGCGATTCTGTTCTGCGGCGGGGGCGAGCCGTTCATGGTCGCGAAGGGGTATGACGGCAAGACCGGCGAGTGGTCTGGGAACGCCGTGCGGGTCGACGACCTGTCGGTCGCATGGGATATCGCAGACCCGGAAATCATCGAGGACGCCACCGTCAAATGGACGCGCACCGATGTGGCTGACATTCTCGAGGGCAAGGGCATCGAGGCGAACGATTGGAACATCGATGCGGTCGTCAAGACCCCCGACCTTGAGAACTCCCCTTCCCTTTTGGGTGAAATGTCAAAGGACGGCGGTAGGGACTATCTCGATTTGACCATCGCCCAGCTCTGCTCCATCGGTGCGCTCGATGTCCCCGAGGGGTTTAGGCTCGAAGAGGGGCTGGACGATATCGCGGAGCGTATGGACGAGTATTGCGCGGGCGGTGCTCTCGGCGATATTGCCCGACCGACGGAGCGCTAGGGTTCTTTCGGTTTCGGCTGGCGTGCCGCTGCGGCAAGATAAGCGGCGCTAGCGCGGATGCCCGTATCCTGTTCGGCAAATAGAGTCGTCTGAGAAAAGAGACAAGATGAACGAACAGGACAACATCTTCGAGAGGACCGAACAGCAGGTGCTCTTCTACCTATACGAGAACAGGGACCATACCGTCAGCCGCGCCGAGCTTCGGGAAAACATCAACACCGCGCCGGTCGAATCCACGTTCGAATCGATTCTCACCTCCCTGAAGGTCAAGAAGCTCATCGAGTTCGATCCGTCCGGCAACGTTGCTATCGCATAGGAGGTTTCGATGATAGCCAAAGGCTCCTGCGAGATAACACTCAACCGCGCCGAGCTCGTCGAGATACTCGCCAAGCTCTACCTGCTGGACGGCGGGTATTCATCGCTCGATGCCACGCCGTCCGATGAGGTCGCCAAGCTGGTCGCTAAGAAGTGCTCCGTGAGTGCGGCGGGCGGCGAGTTTGCCCTCTCCCTCACGGCGCGACAATCGCTTCGGGTCTTCGCCCTTCTCGAGAAGGCCTCGGGACAGCATATCCCGACCGAAGTGTACCGCCGTGCCGACACGGCTGTCGATGAAATCTCGGACCGCTACGATCCTTGCCGCTTCAGGCTTACCCCATCGGAGCGCGAGTTCTACATGGCGGCAATCGATGCGCTCGAGAAATCGGTCGGGCAGCGCGTCACGATTCGGGAGCTTTCCAACCAGGCGGGCGTCCAATATGAGCCCTTCCGCCGCCTGGTGAAGCGCTTAGAGCATATCGGCTATATCGAGCGCTTCGGCAAGCTCACCGCCTCCTTCGACCGCGAGCAAGCGATGGAACTTCTGCATATAGGCATCTAGAGAGACCTGGGAGCGACCCCATGGATAACCACGGTAACATCCACCTCATGACATTCGAGCCCGTCAGGGAACTCCTTATCGCGGCGTACAAATCCGGGGATTTCGAGGCGGCGGATGAGGTCATCGTGCGCAACACGGTCAAGGAGACGGCCATGATCTCGAGACTCGTCAACGGGGCCATGGATTCGTACTGCTGGTCGAGTGGCTGCGGTGCTTCGTACATGCTCTCCCGTTCGTCCCATCCGGGGTACACGCTCCAGCTCACCACCTTTCACAGCGGGCGGGCGTGGTGCGATATCGATGTCAAGCATGCCGGACGCGGCGAGCTCAACTTGCCGGACGGCGTTTGCGCGGTGGGCGTGGAACATGCGGATTTAGGTATCGAGGGCGAGTTGGCCGAGCGCTTCGGGATTTATATCACGCCCGAGGCGTATGAGCAGTTCGGGCGCGAGGGCGCGGCGCCGGCAAGTATTGAATCTGTCCAGCCTGAAGCCTGCCGAGAGGACCGCGAACTGTCGAGTGACGAGCGTTAGGAGTCACCATGGGAACCCACCATCAGCCCTATTTTCTGGAAAAGGCCAAAGAAGATCTCGTACACCATAGTGCCGCATGGGTCGTGAAGCAGCCGGAGCACTCCCCTATCTTCGTCGACTGCCATGCCGTCGAAGATTCCGCGCTTGCCCGCGGCTGGGATTTGCAGGTGACGGTCTGGAGTGCGACGAGGCGGGCATCTGGGCATGCGGCGATGACATTCAAGAACGCGGCTCGCTCAATGATGCGCACGATACGGGGACTCTTGCCGAGGGTCTTGCAGGGGCATCGGGTGCTGCGGCCATGATTCCCTACAACGTGTTTGAGGAGGTCGTGGACGTACACGACACGAACTATCTCATCGCGCTGGCCATCTGCATCGATCAGTTGCCCGATTGCGTGACCGCCGATGAGGTTTCAAGGCGTATCAGGCTGAACGCCGACCAGGATATGGATGAGCGTCGAGGGCTCACGGTACGCGAGCAGGACGAGCCGTCGGTCTCGCTCGATGAGCTGGCTGAGGTGTATGGCAATCAGGCGGAGCCAGATGAGGTGGAAGTTGCCTTGGAGCGTTGAGGTGTGCCTTTGCGGCACGAGGGGTTGCCACTTCTTGCCGTTTGAGATACTCGAACAGATGGAGGGTTATGCTTTAGAGCTTTCCTGTCTCGCCCTCCATCGTGTTTGGGGCGCCGTGCCGGGTGGTTTTCATCTGGCACGGCTTTTTTCATGCGGGTTTGGGGTGAGGGAACAACTTGGGTGGGAAGGCTGGGAGCTAAGTGTCTTGGAAGGATGGGAATAATAACAAGTTGCTGTACTGCGGGACGCCGAGGAAGGCGTCCCGTCTGCTGTTCTGGGTGTAGTGCCTAGTTGCTATGGATGCCGCAGCGGCAAGACCACTCCAAAAACCCGCGCCACCCCTACGATTGCAGCGTATCTGCAAACCCTGAGCGAAGGGAGCCGCATATGCATGCAGCGGCATTTTCGCCTCGGGGGGGGGG